>JAJZLQ010000081.1 GCA_021850605.1 Actinomycetes bacterium | reverse complement strand
TTTACGCGGCGCAGCCGCGATCTGTGGAACCACCCACAAGACCGTGAAGCGCATCCTGGAAGCCGCCGAGCGCGCCGAGACGGGTGTCGAGGTCAAGCGCGAGAGGAACTTCGACGGAGTCAGAGAAGTGGTGGCCAAAAAGATCGACACCTGCCATGGGCGGATCTCCGCCAAGCGGCTGCTGCCGCTGGCCAGAGCCGCCGGATACGAGGGCAGCCCCCGGAACTTCCGCCGACTGGTGGCCGAGGAGAAGGCGGCGTGGGAAAAGACCAACCGCGCCAACCACCGGCCGGTCAACTGGGCACCCGGGGACGTGGTCGCCTTCGACTGGGGGCAGGTGGGCAAGCTCTATGTCTTCTGTGCGGTGCTGGCATGGTCGCGGGTGCGCTTGGTGCGCTTCTCGGACGATCCCAGGTGGCCACGCTCGAGCCGCTGGCGGCAGGCTTTGAGTCTCTGGGCCGCCCACCCTCAGCTCAACCCTTGCTATCGCATGACCGCTGGAAGCGATCTGGCTGATATGGGCCACCGGGAAATAACGCCTTGCACCTCTATGCACTAATTCGGCCCCTGCCGCGCTAGACTCGAACGGCTTAAAAAACGCTTCTAACCGTGCCATTGCAACGGCACTTCCGCCCATTATCGGGCATCCCGACAACGGCCCACACTCTCACCCAGACCTCTAATACCCGGCCGGACCACTGCAGGGACAACTGTAGAACGTTAACCAGGGACCGTTACGGTCTGAAGCTACCCGCTTCTCTATCCGACTTGTCAAGATCCAATACTGTGCGCGCGGTACGTTCATCGACGATAAGATTAGTAACCAGTTGGGCGGTCAATGCAGCTTTTAAACCCCTTGCTTTATGGGTTCCAGAAACCACACAAAGCCTTCGCGGAGCCTTTCTTATTATCTCCGGCGGCGGTCCACTAGAACGTAGGTTAAGCGGAATCCCCTCTGAGACCCCATTCTCACGCAGGAAGTAAGTTGCAACGTCTCCGACGACTCCGTAAGCCTTAATAGCATCAAGATCGTCAGGCTCAAGGTAGCCTCCCGAGTAGACGTGACTCGGCAGCCCACCTGTCATAGCGCCAACGCTGAACACCATCAAGTCACACCGCTCCTGAAGGTTGAGGATTCGCATAATGCTGCGCTCCTTCCACAACATCTCGCGCGTTGCCGCAAAGTCGAAAAACGTGGGGACGGGAAATTGTTGTACCCGCGCATCCAGCGCCGACCCGAAGCGCCCAAGAATGTCACTCGCATAATCGATGCCAGTTGAAAGAGTGTTTCCCGCACCATTGAGCTGCACAACCTCGGCGCCATGTGTCATCTTTCTCGAAAGGTGCTGACTCACCGCCGCGATGGTCGTGCCCCATGCCACCCCTATTATCATCTCTGATTCGCACATGGAGGTGAACTGCCACGCGGCCGATCGAGCCACCTGGTCTAATATTTCCATCTCGGTAGCGCTCTCGGACACAGGAACCACAAGGGCCTCGATACCATAAGACCGCCGGAGACGTTGCTCCAGCTCGGACGCCTGTGCGTTTGGGGCGTGAATACGGACCTCGATCAACCCCTCGGCTCTGGCCAAACCAAGCAAGCGCGATATGCTCGACCGAGAAGTGCCCATGTCGCGGGCAATCTCCTCCATGGTCAGGTCTTGAATGTAGTAGAGACGCGCTGCCCTGACTGCGTCGGCCAGTTTCGGCTTTTCCACGACCATATCTTACCATCAGACTACCTACGCTTCCCTAACCGCACCTGGACTAACAATAGATCCTGCAACTTTGTGCAGATTCCTTGACAATATGTGCAGCGGTCGATATAGTCGCCCTAAGCGCCTTACACACGTCACCGGAATAAGGGTTCCCAGCCAGCGATGGCGCTGGCTAACCCAAACGCCTGGTGCTGTGCAAGTCGGGGGAAAGGATAGCCGTGCGTGTGTCGCACGATGGCTCAACGGCCATAAGAGCACCGCTGTCAGGCAGGCCAATAGATCCAGCGAAATATCCACTCGGTCCGGCAGCAAGCACAGCTTGCGAAGTTCCAGGCGCACCAAGTCACGCGGTGACCAGCCCTTACATCCTTTATTACATTGACCCACGACACGCCGATTTTCGCGCACTCGAAACAGCGGAAGGATTGCGAATGACCACTGCCGCGCAAACCAGGAGACCCACCAACCGGGACCACGTCCTGCTCGGCTCTCCCACCTTTAACGCCGGACGTCACCACTCGCAACCATATAGTCGTTGCACCGCCTCCGTGAGGGATCCGTGAAAACCACCGACCAACGGCGCACAGGATAATGAAATCGTTTCCGTTACCGTCAATTGCCGGCCCTCTCCCGACGACGAACTTCCATTCTTCACGTCACACCAACGTGGGAGAACCCGCTCCGACGAACGCCAAGCACCTTGAAGCAGAGCATTTCACCTTGCAGAGCCTCTCGCCAGCGCCATACGTGACCCGGCCTCAGTCCCGCGACCGCGGGCCTTACACCACCACCGAAACCGGCTTCATACGAAGTAGTGATCTCCAAAAGCAGGCCACGATATGCGCCAAAGCACGAACCTGCAATTGCCGCCGGAGCCGAGAACGGATTCGCATCCGAAAAACGAATCCACGCAACTCTTGCGTGTGGCTGCTGGATCAGCTCTCGGGAGAACGTCCACGAGCCGTGCCCGCCAATCGATCACCATAAGACCGACCACCACTAACACACTCAATACCCAAGCAGGGAGACACTTGGAACAGCAGAAGCCCAAACGGCGGGACGTCGCCGTGACATATCGAAACCGACAAAAGGGGAGGAAGCCATGACGGAACCACAGAACGGCGAGGAAGATAACCACAGTCCAACTGGGCAAGACAAAAGGCCGACTACAGACACAACAGCACAGAAAGGGCGCCGCTGGACGACACGGCATGCACTACTGCTCGCGATAATTTTGATCATCCTCGGAGGCTTGATCGCGAACACCGCTCAAACCGCAGGAGGGAAGATACGTGTCGTAAAAGTCAATTACCCGACAGAATCCGGTCTCGTAGAATCAGGGCTGCTTTATATACCTCCAAATGCGACTGCGAAAACACCGGCCTGTGGCATCGTCGCTATCCACGGGTACATCAACTCCCACGACACCATGGACGGTGTGGCAATCGAGATGGCCCGACGTGGATGTGTAGTTTTGGCGGCCGACCAGACTGGCCACGATACCTCGCAGGGTCCCGCGTTTGCTGATGCATACGGCGGGCCCGCAAGCCTAGCCTTTCTCGATTCCTTGCAGATCGTGAAATCCGGCGATGTTGGACTCGTCGGGCACTCCATGGGCGGGTGGGCGTCCGTCCTTGCCGCTGGCCTGGACCCCAAAGGAAGCTACCGCTCACTCATCCTCCTCAGCTCTTCCACAAGCACACCGGGCCTGGAGCCAATCCCGGGAACGCCAGTATTTCCACGCAATACGGAAGTGATAGAGGCCAAGTACTCGGAATTTTCCCAGCTGATGTGGACCGTGCCCAAAGGATCCCAAATACCCCAATCACCCCGCCTCATGGCGCTCTTCGGCACGAAGTCCCCGGTGGTACCGGGAAAGCTGTACGGATCCCTCTCAGCGGGTACCGGGCGAGAACTATATCTCCAATCCACCACACACCCAGGAATAACCTTCGACCCCGCGGTTATAACGCACGTCGTCAACTGGGAGCAAGCCACACTCACGGGTGTAGGTCCGCTCGCAGCCACGAACCAGGTGTGGCTCTGGGATGAAGCCGGCACATTTTTAGCACTCATAGGGGTGGCCCTTTTCCTTTTCGGGGCAGCCGGCGAACTATTGAGGCTGGACTACTTCGCGTCCCTTATCCGGATACAGCCCCCAAACCGAGCAATGACCGGACTCCCGTGGTGGATAGGAGCATTCATACTGGCCGCGCTCGGACCGGTTACTTTCTTCGTCTTTCAAACCTGGGGTGAAAACACCTTCAAGGCTGGCCCGTTCTTTCCGGAGAACATACCTACCGGCATTATCGTATGGGCCATCGGCGACATACTCATCGGACTAGTCCTGTTCCTAATCTGGCATTTCACGACAAGCAAAGAAAAGAGAGGCGACCTCCACAGCTATGGGATAACAGAGCCCAACAACCGGATTGAATGGACGATGGTGGGCCGGACAGTCGTTTTCGGCCTTGCGACAGTTGCTCTAACCTACGTGCCCGTCTACTTCTTCAGCTGGGCCTTCACCTCTGATGTTCGCCTCTGGATCTTCAACATCAAGCCCGTGGACTACACGCACGCAAAGATTGCACTCGACTACGTTTGGTTCTTTGCTATTTACTTCATCGGTTTGTCGGTGATTGTCTTTGGCCAACTCCGTCCTCGAATGCGCTCGCTCGCTGGCTTCCTTGCCGCCACTACTGGCCTGCTCGTCGTGGGTTTTGCCGTCTTCATTGCCTTGGAATACGGAGTACTCTTGAGTACCGGCGAACTGCTGACCTCAAGCCAGCCGCTACTGGCAATCGTAGCTTTCCAGTTCATCCCGATATACCTTTTGATCGGCACGATTCTGGGTTACTTCTTCTATAAGACCGGAAGAATCTACTCAGGAGTCGTCATAGCATCACTATTCATCACTGCCATCGTGGTAGCTGGTACGGCTACCCAAGGAGTGGTTTGGTGACACCCGCTGGGCCGTTCAAAAGTGGACGACCTTCGCTCTCGACAGGGCTGCCGGTTCCACCTGCAGCCCTGTCGCCCGAGCGCTGGGCGTCAGACGTTGCCCAGCTCAAGTCGACCAGACTCGACATGCTCGTCGTCGGTGGAGGCGTTGTTGGCGCGGGAGTCGCGCTCGACGCCGTGACACGCGGACTCACCGTAGGGATTATTGAAGCTCAGGACTGGGCATCTGGCACGTCTAGCCGCTCATCCAAGCTGATTCACGGCGGTTTGCGATATCTCCAGATGCTTGATTTTGCACTAGTCAAGGAAGCACTGCGCGAACGCTCGATACTGTTGCGGACTGCTCCGCACCTCGTCCGACCCATTCCCTTTCTCTATCCGCTCAGACACCGGATCTGGGAACGTGCGTATGTCGGTGCCGGCGTTGCGCTATACGACATCATGGCACGCGCCTACTCCGGCAAGGTGACGGTCCCAATGCACCGCCACCTTTCCAAACGCCGCACCTTGGAGCTCGCACCTTCATTGCGCAACGACAAGTTCATTGGTTCAGTGAAGTACTATGACGCTCAGGTTGACGATGCTCGCTTGGTCTTGAGCCTCATAAGAAGTGCGGTTAGCCACGGAGCCTTAGCCGCAAACAGGGTAAGGGCTGTGGGGCTACTTAGGAATGGAACAACCGTCACCGGAGTAAAGGCGCGCGCGGCCGAAACCGGAGAGGAGTTCGAAATCTCCGCGAAAGTTGTCGTATCGGCAACCGGAGTGTGGACTGAGGACTTTGAACACCTCGCGGACCTCACTCGTGGAATTCAACTTAGACCTTCCAAAGGGATCCACCTGGTGATCCCACGCAAGTGTATCGATGCCTCCGCGGCCCTAATTCTGCAAACTGAAAAAAGTGTGCTATTCGTTCTTCCATGGCATGACCACTGGATCATTGGCACTACGGATACTCCCTGGGAATATGATCTTGCAAGACCGTCGGCGTCTAGCGGCGATATCGAGTACCTTCTGGCAACCCTGAACGCCGTCCTGCGCACGCCGGTGCGCAAAGCAGACATCGAGTCGCTGTTCGTAGGCCTTCGCCCACTCATTGCAGGGCCGAGTGACAAGACGACAAAACTCTCCCGCGAGCATGCAGTCAACCAGCTGTTACCAGGGCTCGTTCTGGTATCGGGCGGCAAATACACCACATATCGGGTGATGGCGAAAGATACGGTTGACGCAGCAATTGAACATGCGGGCCTGGATGCCCAACAGTCAAGCACAGCGGACTTTCTTATCGCGGGCGCCGAGGGATTCTCGTCAGTGTGGGCAGACAGACATCGTTTTGCCACATTATCCAAACTTTCCGACACGCAAATGGACCGCCTCCTATATCGATACGGCACCTTGGCGAGCGAGGTTATAGCTGCGGCTGCTAACGATCCCGCAGGCCTTAGCGAACTGGGTGGGTCAGGCGGATATCTTCGAGCTGAAGCCGCCTATGCCGTGACCGCCGAGGGAGCTCGGCACCTCGACGACGTACTTGCGCGGCGCACCAGGATTAGCATCGAAACCGTTGACCGAGGCCTTGGAGCCGCAGCGGAGACAGCAGCGATCATGGCCGACCAACTGGGTTGGGATGACGACACAATTGCGAGAGAGATCGAAGCATACCGAGCAAGCATCTTGGCAGAGCTGGCTGCCGAGCAAGAAGCCCAGGAATCAGCGGCAAACGATGCGATCAGCCGAACCCCACCTCTTCTTGAATTGCCATAATGGGCGCCACTCACCGTCGTAGACAACATTCAGAGTGCAGCGGATTCGCCCGGCTTCCCAGGACGGTATGTTCTGCAGATCGTGCCGGGACAACAAAAGTGTCGTCATAGCCACCCTATACACATTTCTGATATTGCGGCGGCTTGCTGTCCTGGTAGAAACCACGCTGATCCTCATCGCTTAGCGTGGCCCAATGCACATTCCCCCTAATGGATGAAGCCATTTCATAATTACTCCAATTCGCCAACTTCGAGCCTTGGATATCGTTGATAATCGTGTAAACCGATGCCAAATTGGGCCACTCTGCGCAGTTCTAGGATGCCGTTTTCACAGATACGCTGGAAATGCACCCCAAAAAGCGGGGACTGCCTCGGCCAAAAGTGCATACTTCCACATGGCCATGGACAATTGGAGCAGCACTTTTCTCGGTCATCGAGGAGACGAGCGGCATCGATGCCCGCGAAGGGGCGTTCTCGCCCGCGCGGACTCCGATCAGGAGCCATTTGAACAAGTGGCCTGGCGGTACCGACCCAGGGCGTGTGATTATCTTGTCAATGGTTTCACTCCTGATGTTGCGCCACGCCAAGTCGGATTGGAAGGTCGAATACGGCCATGACGACCTCCATCGCCCGTTGGCGAAGAGAGGAGTGCGCGCGGCACGCGCCATCGGCCGGTTCCTTGCCGAGACCGGCCAAGTTCCCGATCGCGCTCTTGTTTCACCAGCTTTGCGTGCGACACAGACGCTGGACCTGGCAGCACGCGCCGGCCACTGGGAGTGCCGGGTCTCGATCTGCGACGAGCTCTATGGCGGCGTGGAGGATGTGTTTGAAGCAATTCGCGATCGGGGCGGTGATTCCAAGTTGCTTATGATCGTGGGCCACCAGCCGGCCTGGTCGCTTGCGGCCTCGAGGCTGGCAAGTGGCGCAGCGTTCGATTTGCCCACTGCGTCGCTCCTAAGGCTCGACTTCAACGAGGACATCTGGAGCACCGTCCAGGGAAACGGGCTGATCAGGTGGCTGGTCACGCCTCATCTGCTGGCGGAAGAACGCCGATCCAGGCGCACCGCTCCTGTCGGAGGCAAGGGCCGGCGGCCGCCCAAAGAGGGCACGTAGGACGACGCGGGCGCATGTACCGCGATGCTCAGAACTGCATGCGACCTGCCGACGAGAAGTGCGTCGCGCCTGGCGCCAAGGGAGCCGACTCGAAGGGCCCGGTAATCGGGAACCAATTGTCAGCAGCGGGCCGGCCGGAGCAAGGCCAACGCACATAAATACCGTCTCACATTCTCCTTCCACCAAGGTGCGGCGGGCCGGCGACGTCAATCCGCGCCCGAGACGAACCCCGGCGATTTGGTCGAAACCACGTGCTTGCCGGTCAGGGCGGATCGCAAGCCCTTGGTCGAGGCGCCGAAGCGCACTATCATGGCTCATAACGGCGATGGAGCTCGCCACTAAAGCCCCGCAAGGGTGATGGCTCCTACCAAGTGACAAGTTCGTTTGGCAGGAGAGATGCAGTGAAGATTCCAAATGACCGGTCGCTGGAATCAACCCCGGATTGCTCTCGGCTTTTCCCCACCTCCGTGAGGCTCGAAAGCGAACCAGTCATCCAATCGTCTGGGCGACATAGCAGCGCCGCTCCGAATTGGATCCGTGCCGCAGACGCATCGACTGGTGCCGCCCTTGGTCCGCCGCTGCCGGGTTCATGTTTGGCGACTACGTGCGCGACCAAGATACCCCTGCCGCCACCTCCGTATGCCGTCTGCACAGCCAATCGGCAGACCAGGTCCCTGCGGCTGGACAAGCCGGAATTGCGGGCTGCTTCTTTTCCGGCCCAGACCGGCGTCCGACCCGAAGCACTCCCAACCGTCGCCAGCATCAGGCGACATCAGCAGCGCCGCCAAATCGATCCTCCCGTTCCAGCCACGACCGCGCTGCTCTCGTCTCTTGGCCCGCCCTGGACGCCGGAGACACCATGAGCGTTCCAAAGATTCCTGACGCCGCCGGTTTGCCAATTATCCAGGACGACTCACGAGTCAGGCCCTTTGCAAGTCTGATGTACGACGGGCACGCGAGCGGACAGGAGGTGCCCGGTCCGCCTCCGTACTTCACGGACTCAAACCTGGGACAGGTGCTCGAGTCCCTGTGCAAGGGCCGTGAGGAATACGACCTCGCCGCCTTCTTCTACTCCAAGGCGCCGGACCTGGAAACGATCTCCTACCGCCAGGAGATCTTCCGCGATCTCCAGGACCGCAGCCTCATTTCCGGCGTTCAGAGGTTCGGCGCCCAGATGCGCAAGATGCGCTCTTACTTGCGAGGCGCACACGCCGTCCGCTACAAGTATCAAAGGGAGGGCTTCTTCCTCGACGCCGCAAAAACGTACTGCGAAGCCGTAGCCACCCTTCAGGGCGTCCTTTCCGGTTCGGATTTGCACTCGCAGGGACTGAAGTCTTTCCTTCGCTGCTTGGACGACTACGTGAGCTCGGAGAAGTTTCGGAACCTGGCCGATGACACCCGTCAGCGCGTGGAAGATCTGGCCCGAGTCGTCTACTTGGTAACAATCCAGGGCAGCCGCGTAACCGTAAGCAGGTACGAAGGCGAGTCGGACTATAGCGCCGAGATCCTCCAGACCTTCGATCGGTTCAAGCGTGGAGCCGCCAAGGATTACCGGGTTGCATTCCGTGATCTGCCCGAGATGAATCACGTCGAGGCCCAAATCAGCGAGCAGGTGGCGAAACTCTTCCCGGAAGTCTTCGAGCCGCTCGACAAATACTGCCTCCAGTACGCCGATTTCCGCGATACCAGGATCGACGTCTTCGACCGGGAGGTCCAGTTCTACCTCGCCTACCTTGAATTCCTGGCGCCGATCGGATCGTCAGGCCTGCCCTTCTGCTTTCCGGAGGTCACGGACCAGTCCAAAGAGGTCTTCGCGGAAGCCACCTTCGACCTCGCTCTGGCCAACAAGCTCGGATCCCAGAACAACGTCGTGGTAAACGACTTCTTCCTGAAGGACCCGGAGCGCATAATCATCGTCTCGGGACCGAATCAGGGAGGCAAGACGACCTTCGCGCGCACCTTTGCCCAATTGCACCATTTGGCGAACATTGGCTGCCCGGTCCCGGGCAAGCGGGCCAGGCTATTCCACTTCGACCAGCTCTTCACCCAGTTCGAGAAAGAGGAGGACCTCGACAACCTGGCCGGAAAGCTCGAGACAGACCTGCTGCGGATCCATGAGACGCTGTCGGCCGCGACCAGCCAAAGCATCATCGTGCTGAATGAGGTGTTCAGCTCGACCACGCTCCACGATGCGCGTTTTCTTGGTCAGCGGATGCTCGAGCGGATCATCGAACTCGACCTCCTCGCCGTCTACGTCACCTTCATCGACGAGCTGGCCACTTTGCCCAAGACGGTCAGCATGATCTCGACCATTGTTCCCGAGGACCCGGCGGTACGCACCTACAAGGTTGTTCGGGGAGATGCAAACGGCTTGGCCTACGCGATGGCGATCGCCGAAAAACACGGCGTCACCTACGAGCGACTTAGGGAAAGGTTCAGCCGATGAAAGCCCTGCTGTTGTATCGAGACCGCGACTTCGAAATCCCCGCCGAACTTCCTCGCAAGCTCGATCTGGAACAGGAGCTGTCGCCCCACGAACTCGACCTCGTCCAAGACCTGGAGCTGGTGACGCTGTTCAACGTCATGAGCCGTGGCGACAGGTTCCTCTTCGAAGTAGCCATGCGAGTAATGTTGGCCAGCCTGGATGACCCAGCCGCGATCGTCTACCGCCAGCACGTCCTGGCGGATTGCCTTGCTCGACCCGAACTGGTCCGGGAACTCTACGACATTGCGACAGAGGCGATGGACGTCCCCAAGAAGGCCTCTTGGGGTTGGAGTTCGCACTTTCCGGCCTCGATACTCGCAGGCGCAGTGCGCGCGCTTGACATGTACATGGAGCTGCTGAAGCGGGTTAGAGGCACAGCCGATCAGCACGCTGCGGAGTTCAAGTCGGAGGGGTTTTCAAATCTTTTCCGCACGCTTCAGCTCGAGCTTGACAATGAATACTTCGAGACCGTGAGGCGGCATCTGAAGCAGCTCCGGTTCAAGAACGGAGTCACCATGAGCGCCGAGCTCGGGGGTGGGAACGTTGGCGTACACTACGTCCTGCGCTCACCCGGGAGCCGCCGACCGGCCTGGCGAGAGCGGCTCGGACTGGGCCCCAGGAATGCCTACTCGTTCTCGATCCCCCCGCGTGATGAGGCAGGTGCCCAGGCGGTGGGCGAGCTGGAGGCTCGCGGTCTGAACCTGGTGGCCAACGCGGCCGCGCAGTCAGCAGACCACATAAGGAGCTTTTTCGCGATGCTCCGGCTGGAGCTGGGCTTCTACGTAGGGTGCCTAAATCTCCGAGATCGCCTGGTGGCAAAAGGCGAGACTTTTTGTGTCCCTCGTCCGCTCAGCTGGGATCCACCAAGCCTCTCCTTTATGGAGCTGGGAGACATATGCCTGGCGCTGCGGCTCGAGCAGCCGGTGGTGGGCAACAGTGCGTACGCCGACGGGAAGCCGCTAGTGGTGATAACCGGCCCCAACTCCGGCGGAAAGTCAACCTTTCTACGCAGCGTCGGGCTGGCTCAACTCATGATGCAAGCAGGAATGTTTGTGATGGCGCAGTCCTTCGATGCCGGAGTCGCCAAGGGGATCTTCACACACTTCATTCGAGAGGAAGACCCGTCTATGACCAGTGGCCGCCTTGACGAAGAGCTGAGCAGGATGGGCCGGATCGCCGACGAGGTATCTCCAAAGTCCTTGTTGCTCTTCAACGAATCATTCGCCGGGACCAATGAGCGAGAGGGTTCGGAAATCGGACGGCAGGTCGTAAGAGCGCTGCTCGAATCGGGTTCAAAGGTCGTCTATGTCACGCATCTTTACGATTTGGCGGAAAGCCTGCGACTCGAACACCCCGATACGGCCCTGTTCATGCGGGCGGAGCGCAACGAAAATGGGCGGCGCACCTACAAGCTCGTGAAGGCTGATCCCCTGCCCACCAGCAACGGGGAGGATCTCTACTACCGGATTTTCCAAACACATTGACACCGCCCGCTGCGGCGAATTCGCCGCCAGGGGGAAGCTGGGGGCCTCGGCGAGGATAGCCGCCCTCGACGGGGCGGTGCAGGGACGTCCGAGGAGCCAGGCCGGCCATGATCACCTGGAGCTATGCGGGCCACCACTTCACACCGCTCACCGCCTGCACGAGCCGTGAATAGATGACCCGCGTTCCCTCCAATCCGGGAACGCCACAGCCGGCATATCAGCGTCCTACCAGGGCCCGGCCATAAGCTCCCGGGAAGCGAGCAAGAGCAAGGCCGGCGGCGGTCTTTGCCTTCAGCCTCAACCCGGCCGGAAAGCTTGCAAGCGGGCCGCTTGAGAGGTCCGCAGGACATGCTTCGGGGTCATCAATCGCTCAATTGTCATCGCCGCAGTCTCCCGGCGTAAGGCCAGGAAAACGCCAAGGGCCGCCGGCCGGTTCACCCGAAGGAGAGATTCCCTCTGGCTCGAACCGGACTCGAACAGATCCGGCCCGACCCAAGGTGGTTCCCTCCGGCGTTGACGTCGGAAACGGCGGCACCCAAATACGCACAGCGGGATTAGACGCAGGATTTCTCCCCAGGCACCCGACTTGCCGCAGCCGTCACCTTCACCTCGGCACCGGCCACGCCCGTGGAAATAGTCCGCCCGTCGTTCGGCACAATCGGACGCAACGGTCCTATTCGATGACGGCGATGAGCGCCTCTTGCTTCACGGTCGCCTGTGCCCCTGCAATGATGCGGATGACACCGGCCGTGGGAGCTTGCACCTCCGCGGAGACCTTGTCTACCTGCACCTCGGCAATGAGCTGACCGGTCTTGACGGATTCGCCGTCGGCAACGAACCAGGTGGCCACCAGTCCCTCGGATGCCTGATCACTGGAAAGCACCGGAAAACGGACTTCGTTACTCACCCCACCAACTTTCGAACCGCCGCCGCAATGCGTGTCTTGGTGGGCAAGACGGCGTACTCGAGCGGGCGTGAGTAAGGAATTGGCACGTCAGGCACGGCAACTCGCAGGAAGGGCGCCTTGAGCAAGCGCGGATCGGTCTCGGTCACTATTGCAGCCAGCTCACCTGAGAGTCCGAAGGACTGGTAATCTTCGTCGACGACGAGCAGCCGACCGGTCTTGGCCACCGAGGAGAGGATGGTCGCGCGATCGAGAGGAACCAGGGTGCGCAAGTCGATTACTTCGCACTCGATGCCCTCTGCAGACAGTTCCTCCGCAACGTCGAGGGAATGATGCACGGAGAGCGAGAGGGTAGCGATGGTGACGTCGTTGCCCTGGCGGACCACCGCAGCCGATCCTATCGGCACCTCATAGGCCTCCTCAGGCACAGGCGCCAGGGCCCGCGGGTTGGGAGCCATCCAAGGCAGGCCCATTATCCCCTTGTGGAACATATAGACCACGGGATTGTCGTCCCGGATAGCCGCGATCATCAGGCCTTTGGCGTCCGCAGGGCTGGAGGGTACCACCACCTTCATCCCGGGAAGGTGGGCAAAGGTCCCCCAAAGGCACTGGGAATGCTGGGCTCCATCGGAGTACCCACCTCCCACCGCAGTCATCAGGACAAGGGGAACTTTCACATTTCCCCCCGACTCGAAGTGAATCTTCGCCATGTGGTTATAGATCTGGTCCATCGCCACTCCGAAGAAGTCGACGAACATCAGTTCCACGATGGGCCTCATTCCTTCGGTGGCCGCCCCTGTAGCCAGCCCGATAAAGGCGGTCTCGGAAATGGGTGTGTCCATAACCCTGGATGGCCCAAACCGCTCGAGCAAACCAGTAGTGGAGGAGAAAATGCCCCCATATGCGCCAACGTCCTCTCCCAGGACAAAGACAGAGGGATCGCGCTCCATCTCCTGGGCGATTCCCTCCACCATCGCCTTCGAGGTGGTGAGCCGCCTGATGGCAGGCGACGCCTCTTTCTCGGTAACTGTCATTTCGATTTCCTCCTGAACTCGGTGTTAGGCGAAGACGTAGCGGAGAGCATCGGCCGCGTCGGGCAAAGGTGAGGCTTTCGCAAAGGACAAGGCCGCCTCTACCTCGGCAGCAGACTCCTCCTTAATGGCCTCGGCTTGAGCGGCGTCAAGAAATCCCTCACCTATCAGCTGCGCCTCGTAAGCCGGCAGTGGATCGTGAGCCCTCGCCGCATCCAGGTCATCCCGGTATGCCTGGGCATCCCCCTCAAAGTGTCCCCAGAGTCGAACAGTGTGAATCTCGAGCAGCGATGGCCCCTCACCAGAGCGGGCACGGTCTATCGCCGTTTTGGCCGAGCGCCAGATCGCCTCGACATTGTTGTCCTCGATGCGCTCTCCGGGAATTCCGTAGGCGGCGGCTCGCTCGGCATTTGACGCGATGGCGGTCGAGGCTTGCCTAGGCACCGATATGGCCCAGTCATTGTCCTCGACCACGAAGACGACGGGCAGCTTCCAAAGTGCGGCCAGGTTGAGCGACTCGTGGAAAGCTCCCTGGTTCGCTGCACCCTCTCCCGTCACCGCCACGATGACGTTCGGGGTCTTCTTCCACTTGAAGGCAAACGCTTGCCCTAGTGCCGGCGGATATCCCTCTGCGATTATCCCCGAGCATGAGAAGTGGCTCGCCGGGTCAAAAAGATGCATGTGCCCGCCTCGCCCTTTGCCGAGCCCGGTCTCCCGGCCGAATATCTCCGCCGCCAGTGCCTTGAGGCTCACTCCGTGAGCAATTGCAAGATGGTGCGGACGGTGGGTGGCTGTGATACCATCGCCGGAGCTGAGATTGGCACATATCCCCGCCGCTACCGGCTCCTGGCCGGCGGAAAGGTGCATCTCGCCTGGTATCAGCCCAGCCCCGATATCCCAGGCAGGCTTCTTGTCAGCATGATAATCGCGCAGTATCGCCTCTTCGAAACTGCGGATCAGAACCATCGTCCTATAGAGCTCGATTTTGATCTTCTGGTCCATACGGCACCTCCGCCCCCCTTGATGGAATGTGGCCGATGTTATATAGCTATGGCTTCTCCAGTCAATGTCCTGGAGCCCATTTAATATCGATACGCACGTGCCGAACCCCGTCGATTCGAGCAAGTATTCGCCCTGCGTACCTGCTCCAGAATCGACGTGCCAGACCTTGGCGTTCGCAACGCTCTTCCGGGTCTAGACGGCACGGCAACCACCCCGAAAAGTTCCCGCTTTGCAGATCGGCGGCACACTCGTCCGGGCCCCAACGCGGCGCACGAAAAGCCAGTTCAGGGTCACGAACTCTTTGTATCAGCGACGCCGAATGGCTTACCTGGCCATACCACCTCGGCTCGACTCGACATAAGTCTGGTATGGCCATCCGCGCCCCGCTTCGTCTGGAAGGCACATCTCATCACCCTCCTGCAAGAGCCAGCCCGTATACGGCTAACTGTCGGAACGCCGACGGGCCAGGGCAATGGTTGTGCGGGCGGCCCCCCAAAGACCCCAGCGCACGGAACTGCCCCTTAACCGACGGCTCTCTTGAGTAGTACCACCAACCGCTGCTGGTCGGTGGCAGTCAGGCTGGACACGGCATACGCGGTCGGCCAGACGTTCCCCTCGTCGAGGTGCGCTGCTTCCTGAAATCCAATGGTGGCGTATCGCACCTTGAACTTGGCGGCGCTCTGGAAGAATACGACTACCTTGCCGTCGCCGTTGGTATAAGCGGGCATTCCATACCACGTCTTCGCCCCCAGAGAGGTATGCTCCTTGACCAAGTCATGGAGTGTTTCTGCCAACTCTCTGTCTTTACCCGACATGGCAGCAATTGCAGCGAGGCATGCAGCTTCCATATCCGCACCCGCCTTTGCTGCCTTTGCTTCGGAGGCTGCTGCCCTCATCGCGGCTCGCTCCTCTTTGCTAAATGCGTCGCTCATCCACTTCTCCGTTCCATGTTTTTGCCCGTTCTCTCGCGGAGACTAGCCCGCCACGGGTCAGCGCCTTGACCTCTGCACCAGGAGGTTCGCCGCGCTCGAAGTTCTCGTGCGGGCCCGCCGCTTGCGGGACGCGATCGATCCGCATGCTCCCCACCGCTAACCGACAGATTCGTGGACCCGCCAACGCACGGGCTCGCGGGCCCAGAGTTGGGTCGATTGGTGTCGTGGTGCAGGATCGTCCAGGTGCACGGAAGACCGGACAACCATTATGCCGCCCGGATGTAGTCAATCTCGAGAATCGAAGAAGGACCAGCCCTGAGCTAGTCCTATATTGCGCCCCCGGTAGGATTCGAACCTACGACCTGCTGCTTAGAAGGCAGTTGCTCTATCCACTGAGCTACAGGGGCTAGTTGGTTACCAATCTAATGTCCGCCCATCCGCCCAAAAGACGGCGCCGCATCGGCGCTCAGTTGCCAAAGCTTCACCTCCGCTGGCCAGAGTCGCGTCACGCCACGATTAAGCTGTAGGCGCGCGGTGGCCGTAGCTCAGTCGGTTAGAGTGCCAGGTTGTGGCCCTGGAGGTCGGGGGTTCGAGTCCCCTCGGTCACCCCAACTCCTCATTACATCAAGATCGGTAAGAGTCGCTGGGCGCCCGCGCGCAGGACCCGCCCTACAGGCGCTTTCATGATTGCCGATTTCGACGATTGGACTGCCCCCGGCCGCTGCCTGCTAAGTTAATTGTTCCGATGCGCCTCTAGCTCAACGGCAGAGCAACGGACTCTTAATCCGCAGGTTCTGGGTTCGAATCCCAGGGGGCGCACCAAAAGTCGTACCCACCGCCGACAATATCGCACCAACAAACGCGCATCACCAGAATGCACCATGGGTGTGACCTTTGTGTTTAATCCGGTTTCGGTGCCGCGGGCGAGGTCGCGAAGCCGTTGCGCGGTACAGGGCGGTCGTGTCCCATGCGTGGACGAGCGTAAGGGTTGCGCCGGGAACGAGTTGCACGGTTTGCTGGTTCTTCAGTTTTTAGCGGGGTCTGAGGCTCTCGGAAAGCTGGCTCGGTAATGAAGTCCACCTGGGAACAGGAGCGACGGGGGAACCTGTAGCTTCTCAAGCTGTGAAGAAATACAAAGCCTTTACGAGCTCCCCCGTCCTTGTCGATCCTAACGACATCTGCAACGCCGTCGTCGGACTGAAGGGCACGAGAGTCCTTCACTACCAACGCCAGGGGCCCGTGGCCGAGATCGGCATCGAGCAGATAATCGGCGAGGTCCTCTGCCCCAAGTGCTAATCGGTCGCCAGCGGGAGGTCTCCTCTCATCGCGACCTCTACGACCGGCGAGAGCACCTCCCAACCGTCATTGATCGTCGAAGAGAGTCTGCAAGTCCCTGTTGTCGGAGGCGATCACGAACCGGTCTTTTGCCGCCAAGCGCTCAAAGAGCGGCCGCGGCCAAGCCACCCGCTGGGCACCCAGCCCAATCATGAGCATCAACACCGGGTCGTGGGGAGCACCGAATACCTCTTATTCGAGCGTGACCCAGCCCGGCATCTTGATGTGGGCCATGGCCCAATAGATCCTTATGCTTCGACCGCCCTAAGCATCCGGCGCGAACCTGCAAAGGCGCCCGGCGGCCACTCACTGCGCGCGACCCTCCGGTCGACTGAACCGGCGCGCTGATGAAGGAGGCACACGACTGGCATATACCCTTGTCACGAACGTCTCTCGAGGTGCGTCTCTCCTCCGATGTCAGGTGCCGATGGCGTGGCACCACCGGTAAAGGTGCCTTAAGGGTACAGGCAGGCCCGGGGGCCCTCGAGGCGCCCGCCGCGCTCACGCCGCGGGCGAGTTCTCGAAATGAGGGGGACTACAGATCGGATCGTGTGGTCGCTGCCCGCCGCGAAGATCCGCCCCCTGGATCGACGCGCCTCCTGGTCTTGCGGCCACGCGGATCGCGGGGCCAGCACCACGGAGATGCCACTTGAAAGCGCCTAGATGACACCCCTCGCACGCAGGTCATCGAGTTCGTCGTCGCTGAAACCGAGCTCGCCACCCAGCACATCGCTGTTGTGGGCGCCGATCCCGGGTCCGCTCCAACGGACCTCCCCGGGGGTGGACGAGAGCCTGACGGCGACGTTCTGCATCCGGATCGTCCCGAGTTCGGGGTCCTCCACGGCGACGGCCACGTTGCGATGCTTCATCTGCTCGTCCCCCAGGACGTCTTCGACGTCGTAGATTGGCCCTACCGCCGCGCCGGAATCCTCGAGGCGCTTTAGAACCTCCGCCTGCGTCAGCTGCATCAGGCGCCCCGTGATCAGCTCATCGAGCACCTCAACGTTCTGCAGGCGGTCGGCGTTGGTCGCAAAGCGCGGATCCTGCCCGAGCTCCTGCAGGTCGAGTGCATCGAGAATGGCGAGAAAAGTCTTCTGCGTGGAGCCGGCGATAACGACCCACTCCCCATCGCCAGTGGGGTATATGTTGCGAGGCGCCACGAACGCGGTCCGACTTCCCAGGCGCGGCTGCACGAACCCTAGCTGGTCATAGTCGATGATGTGCGAGCCGAGCAACATGATAAGGCCGTCGTACAGGGCAAGGTCGACGTACTGGCCCTTGCCGGTGCGTTGCGCATGAAAGAGTCCGAGCATCGCTGCGTAGGCGCCAAAGATTGCCGTGCTGGCATCCCCCAAGCCGAAGGAGGGTAGAAGCGGCGGCCCTCCAGGCATACCCGTCAGTGCCGCGAATCCGCTAATCCCCTCGATGATGGTCCCGAATCCGCGACGTTGCGAAGACGGTCCTGTCTGGCCGTAGCCGGTGACGCGTACCATCACCAGACGAGGATTGATATCTGACAGCTGCTCATAGCCCAGCCCCCAGCGCTCAAGGGTGCCGGGTCGGAAGTTTTCTATGACCACGTCGGCCGTCGCGGCCAACCTGCGCACGATATCCTGGCCCTCGGGAACCCGCATGTTAGCGGTTACAACCCTCTTGTTCCTGTTCACCAGCTTAAACATGAGAGGGACCCCGTCCTTGGACAGGCCCCAGCGTCGGAGCTCGTCGCCCCATCCGGGCTGCTCCACCTTGATCACGTCGGCGCCAAAGTCCCCCAAGTGCATTGCCATGGTGGGACCGGCAAGAAGGTTGGACAGATCCAGAACCCGAATACCGTCAAGGGGTTTTTGCCCGGATCCCATGAGCTCACCGCTTCCAGCCACTTCTACCTACCTTCCCAGCCGGCCGTCCTGGCACTGGACATCAAGCCATCCTTCGTAGCCCCTCGAGCCGCGTAGGACTTGAAAGGGATTCCGAGCAATGCTTCGATTTCCCCTGACGCCTCGAGCAGCACCGGGAGGCTCACCCCAGTCTCCACTCCAAGCTCGAGACAAAGATGCACCAGGTCCTCCGTCGCGACATTCCCATGATCCTGGTCGCCGCCGGGAAGCCGGATCCCGCCGCCGATCCCGCCGATCGAGCTCTCGAGAGCGGTCGCACCCGCTTGCATGGCCGCCATGGCGTTGGCCAGCGCCATGCCGTTGGCATTGTGCAAATGTACGCCCACCTTGGTTGCCGGGTACGCATCAAGCACCACCGATACCAGGCGGTAAACCTCGGCCGGTCCCTCTACTCCGGTACTGGTCGCCAAGGAAAGTTCGGTGACGCCCATTTCCGCGTAGCGGCGCACGATTTCCAAGGTGCGGTCAGTCTGCACCGGCCCCTCGTATGCGCAGAAGATCGACATCGCGATCGCGCCAACCAGCCGCATCGAACTTTCTCCAGCTGCTTCGACGGCCAGCTGCAGTGCCGCCAGGTTGCCTTCGACGCTGGTGTTCTGATTCATCTTTACGTAGCGCTCGCTCGCAGTGGCCAAGAGCACCACCTCTCGGACGCCCGTCGCCAATGCGCGCTCCATTCCGCGCCGGTTGGCCACCAGGGCCCTGTAGGTGCAACCGTTCTGGCTCCGTAGCCCGGCAAAGACGGCTTCGGCGTCCGCCAGCTGTGGGACCGTCTCCGGGCGCATGAAGCTGGTCGCCTCGATGCGGCTGATTCCGGTGGATGCGAGCGCCTCGATCATGGCGATCTTCTTCTCCGTGGAGAAGTGCTGAGGGAGGCTCTGGAGGCCGTCGCGCGGCCCCACCTCCACGATTTCGACCTGACTTGGCAGATTCACTTGCCCCCCTTGAAAATGACGACCCGCCCGACGCGCCCCGAAGGCCTCAGACCATCCCGCCCCGTGACGTGCTTCGCCGGCTGCCCAGCCGGCTCCGGTCGAAGAACTCCATCACCTGCAGGCGTGAAGCGTGGACGATACGTGCCATCGTCTCCCTCGCAAGCTCGGGCTGGCCGTTGGCAATCGCTTCCACCAGCAGGTGATGATCCTCGTTGTGGCCCGGACCGCGCAGGCGCGACTCCGAGCCGACGCTACGGAGCTCGGCCATCCCCGGCTCGAGGGCCGCGAAAGCGGCATACATGAGGCTGTTGCCGGCAATCCGGGCTACGGCGCGGTGCAGGGCACGGTCGGCTTTGATTAGCTCGGCCGCTCTCGACCCTGCCTCCCGCATGGCAATGGCCAATTCGCGGAGTTGGTTCACATCGTTTTCGTCTGCCTGCAAGGCGGCGGCAGCCGCGAGCGCAGGTTCGATCACCTCGCGGAAGCCCACCAGTTCGAGTAGGAGCCGCGGTTCACGGAGCTCCCGATAACGCCAGGAGGCAACCTCGGGATCCAGTAGGTGCCAGCGATCTCGCGGGAGGACCATGATCCCTCGTTTGGGCTTGGCCTCCACCAGGCCCTTGCCCTCCAGGCGCTTCAGGGCCTCGCGAATCACGCTTCTGCTCACGCCGAAGCGCTCGCCCAGAGCGGCCTCGGTGGAAAACCATCCACCTGGCGCTAATTCCTCGCGCACGATCGCTGAGCCGAGTTCGCGCACAACACGATCGCAGAGGCTCCTATCGTCACCCTCAGGCAGCCGGCCAACATCCATTCATCTTATTATACGATATTTCTTCCAAATGCGTGGGCAGAGGGGCCACAAGGCAAAGGACCCGGAGAATCGAGCTCCGGGTCCTTGTCCACCGGCCTTCCGGCCATTCCTGGCGCACGCCTCACGGGCGCCAGGGTCAGGCGTTCACCAACTCGCGCTTCGCCTGGCCTATGGTCACCTCCGCGGGAACCCGGCGAGCGTGAGCAAAGCCGAAGATCACCAGGAAGAGCATGACGACCGCCAGGATGAAGGCTGCGATGGCCGCCCAAAGGGCGATCTGCCCGAAGACCGAAAATGCATAGGCCTCAAGCAGCAGGCCGCGCAGCGTGGTGCCCTTGAACGAGGTGTTCACCAAGGATTGCAGGCTGGCATCCTTCGGGTTGGCCATCGCGGCCGCACTTATCTTCGAGTAAACGCCACCATAGGGCATCTCGGAAAGATGAACGGAGATGAAGTGGTTGGCGTAGGCCTCTGCCTGCGCACCGGTCAGAAGCTGCTGTCCTGCGTACTTTTCCAGGTAGGGGATCATCCCTGGAGTGATCTCAGTGCCCGCCTTCGCATGCTCGAATGCGGTCTTGGTGGGGAAGTAGATCTGCTGGGCGGCCAGCTGGTCATGAACGTTGGAATTGGCGAAGTTGGCTCCCACCAGAAGTAGTGACCCGGCAACGAGTAGGACCACAACCATGACCAAACCCGCCAAGCTCATCAGCGTATCAAATACCCGTCTCTGCATCTCAACCCTTTCGTTGCGCCGAGAAATCCGGCTCACCGCATGATTTTCGCAGCACGGATTCAAACAGCAAAGGGACGAGCGGCCCATGGATATGAAACGGTTGTCACTCACGCCGAACCCCAAATAGGGACTTTCGACCCAAACTCCCCGCGTGGCGACTTGGATGCAGTTACCCCGCGTGGCGACTTGGTCATGAATACGCGCGCGCCCGCACCGAGACGGCCTGGGCGAAACACGCTAGGCGTTGCCAAAGATGCCCCGCGAAGTCGTCATTCGCCGGTATGTTGGGGGCATGAAACTCCAGGTCGGCCGAACCAGGATGCTCCTTCAAGTGGCAGCAACGCTCGCCCTAGGCTCGTTTTCCCTGGTGGCGGCATCGTGCGGGTCGCAGTCGGCAGCGGAGATCCGGGCGATCAACGTCGCCTCTTGGATCGAGAAATACGGAATGGCCGACGTAAAGCAGCTCCAAGCCGACTACCAGGCTTCGGCCAACGCACTGAGCTCGGGGCAATTCGCCGTGGCCAAGTCACAGTGCACCAAGCTTGAATCCGACACAACCAGGATGCAGCAGCAGCCTCAACCTGGCGCGCAGCCGCTCGCCAAGGACTGGGGTGCGACAGTCTCGGATTCCAACAGCTTCGCTAAAGACTGCCTTCTGGCAGTGCAGGGATCCACTACGGCCCAGGCGGCAGCTTCGCAGACCGGCACCCAAATAACCTTCGACATAAACGCGGTGGAGAACGACATAGGCGCCCTTCTCGGCTAGCGCCCCGGCTGCCGAGGCGCCAACGATGCACCCAGCTAATCTCTATCCGGTGCCAGCAGGACACGACGACCACGCGCAAGGAGGGCTGAAGGACAGGCTCGGCCGCAGCTTCGGAGCCGTAGCCCACCAGTATGCGGCAGCCCGGCCCCGATACCCCGAAACCCTGGTCGCCGATATCGTACGCAGCGGCACCGACGTGTTGGAGCTCGGCGCGGGAACCGGCCTCCTGACCCGCACGCTGGTCTCTTTTGGTCTCGCCTCCCTTGTTGCCACGGACCTCGATCGTCAAATGCTCCAAGAGCTACGCGGGGCCCTTCCCGCAACTCCCGCAGTCGTGGCCCGTGCAGAGCACCTGCCATTCCCCGACCAACACTTCGACCTGGTTATCGCCGGCCAGGCAGCGCACTGGTTCGACCTCAAGCCCGCGGCCCAAGAGATCCGCCGCGTGCTGAGGCCCGGCGGGGAGCTGGCGCTCCTTTGGAATCATCGCTCCCTGGAGGTCGACTGGGTGGCCCAGTTCGACCGGATCACGCGTGCTTACGCGGTTGGGACCGTCGATCGCGAAGTGGCCGAGGAGATCTCCGCAACAGGCTGTTTCGGCCCATTCACCCTCCGCAAAGCGACCTTCGAGCATCGGGTCGATCTCGAAGGGGCGAGGAGCCTGGTCCAAAGTTTCAGCCATGTTTCCACCTTGCCGCCCGACACCAGGGCTGCAGTGATCGAGGAAGCCGTGGAGCATTTGCGCCTGAGGGCAGACCAGAACGGGGTCGTATCGATTCCCTACTACTGCGAGGCATACGTTGCCCCGATCATGGGCAAGCACGCCGAAAGCTAAGCGGAATGGTGACGACCAGGCGAAAATACCCCCTGATATCCTCGTTCTCAAGCCATTGAGCCCGAGGAGGCCACTCATGAGTCGCCTGAATTCGGCCGGCACCGCAGCCGCCCTCTTCGCCGTTGCAACGGTCGCGGCCGCCTGCGGCGGCTCGTCGTCCGCCGGCACCCACAACTCGCTGCAGCCCAAGCTCGAGAAGGCCGTGGCCGCCACCGAGGCCACCCCAGCGGCTGAGGTGCTCTCGAGCGAAACGGTGGCCTCGGGCAGCACCACCAGCATGGCGTTGAGCGCCAAGGCGGGCTACTCGGGAAGCGGGAAGCAGTACTTGAACAACGTCGCCCTAATCGCGACCGCTCCGCTAAAGCAGACTGTGCAGCTGGCAGTCGTCGGTTCCACCCTGTATGTGACGGTCCCGCCCTCGCTCAAGGCTTTCGTCCCCTCTGGGATCCACTACGTGTCCGTCAGCTATTCGCAGATGCTCGCCGCCTTGGAGCAAAGTGGAAACGCGGGCGAGATGGCTGCCGGAGTCGCCTCGCAGCCTACGGCCCTCCTTTCGATGCTGAAACTTGGCCAACTCAACGGCGTGACGCGGGCGCGCGGTGCGCCGTCGGGCACCGAGGCCTACTCGGTTTCGCTCTCGCTGCCAGCGGGCAAAGCGGGTGCGGACCTGGCAGCCCTTGGGATACCTCCCGTAAAGACGGCCAAGGTCAGCGTCTGGGTTGGCTCCAACGGTCTGGTGAGCCGCATCTCCATCAATGCCCCGCTGCCAGGGGCGAGGTCGCCCAAGGAATCGCTTACCGCCACGGCTCTCTACTCAGGCTTCGGGAACTACACCCAGTGGGCTACCATCCCCGCCGTCCAGGTGCTGCCGGAGTCCCCATCCATGCTCGCCTCCGTGCTGGGAGGCGCACTGGGCTAATGTCTTTCCCGTAGAAGCAGAGAGACACGCCAGAAGAAGGCCCCCTTGTCCATCATCGACGACCTGCGGTCGGAATTCTCCCCGGCCA
This sequence comes from Actinomycetes bacterium, assembly GCA_021850605.1. Classification (GTDB taxonomy): domain Bacteria; phylum Actinomycetota; class Acidimicrobiia; order Acidimicrobiales; family Acidimicrobiaceae; genus Acidithrix. Next base: position 61,577 of record JAJZLQ010000081.1, on the reverse strand, counting down.
ACCACTTCCTGAACACCGCCACCGTCGGCATCCCTCCCAGGCGTGCAGTCGAGGCGTTCCATGCCACCTTGGGCTCCTGGGCCAATGGAACCCAGGATGTTGCCGCCTTCGATCAGGACGTCAACCGCGCACGAACAGCCTTTGCCCAACTCGCTGGAGCCGAGGTCGCCGACGTCGGCATCGTCGGCCAGCTTTCGGTGACAGCGGCCATGGTCGCCGCGTCGCTGCCCCAAGGCGCCCGCGTGCTTTATGCGGAAGAGGAGTTCACCTCCACCATTTTCCCCTTCCTGGCCGCAGCGCAGGCCGGACGAATCCAGGCGGCCGGAGTTCCCTTCGATCGATTGATCGATTCGATCAGCGAGCAAACCGACCTGGTTGCCGTCGCCGCGGTGCAGTCGGCGGATGGCCGGATCGTAGACCTCGACGCCCTCGCCGAGAGAGCCAGGGAAACCGGCACGCGGACGTTCATCGACGCGACCCAGGCGGCGGGCTGGCTGCCGATCGGTGCCTCCCGCTTCGACGTGGTAGGCGCAAGCGCCTACAAGTGGCTGCTTGCACCACGTGGCACGGGATTTATGGCCCTTTCGCCCGCAGCCAGGCAATGGGTCAAGCCCCTCTTCCCCGGCTGGTATTCCGGAGACGATCCCTGGTCAACGGTTTACGGAGCGCCACTTCGCCTCGCGCCTGGTGGACGCGGATTCCAGGCCTCTCCCGACTGGCTCTCGACGCCCGCCGCCGCTATCGCGCTCGAACTCCTTGCCGGAGCCGATCTCGAGGAAATCCGCCGCCACAACGTGGCCCTCGGGAACGCTTTCTGCGATGGTGTCGGCATTCCGGAAAACAACAGCGCCATAGTTAGTATCACCAGCGACGTGCCCGAGGAACGCCTCCTTGCCGAGGGTGTCTCGGCCGCATACCGCGGAGGGCGCCTGCGGCTGTCGTTCCACTTGTACAACACCATCGCTGACGTGGAAGCGGTGTTGAAGGCGCTGGCCGGTTCCTAGCGTGCCTCCTGAACCACGGGAGTATCCGCCTCCACCGACCTTGGGGCCGCCCCAAGGGTGAAGGTTTGCACCACGAGCGTGATCCAGAGGAGTGCCGCCGCCGCGAGGTGCACATCAGCCCAAGAGGGGGCCGACTTGCTTATGGCGACGGCGGCGCCGATCAGAGCCACCAGGCCCAACAACGCCATCAGGAACACCGAGCGCAGGCGCCAACCCTTGTCCCCATCGCGCCAGGCTCGCAACAGGAAGGTTACGATCAGCACGCCCGCGGTCCCCATGACAACTCTGTGCAATAGCGCGATGAATGTCAGGCGACCCGGTCCGTTCCCGAAACAGACCGGCCATGTCGGACAGACCGCGCCTGCCCCCGACCCGACAACAAGCGTCCCTGAGAAGAGGAGCACCAAAGTGGTGCCCAGCGACCAAAAGCCCCAGCTTCGAGCCGTGGATACCAGACCGCGATAGCGGTTGCCCAGGACCGCGAAGGTGGCCGTCACCGTCACCGAGGCGAGAAAGACCAGACCGGTGATCAGGTGAAGCGCGACGGTCCACGGCGCGTTGCGCGCCAGCACCGTGAGGCCTCCCAAAAGGACCTGGAACACGACCAACCCGGCGGCAACCTTCGCCGCCCGGCGGAGCATCAGCAGGCGGCCAGAGCGAAGCGCGAGCGCCAAGGTGGCGAAGACGAAGACGGAGACGATGGCCGCCAAATAGCGATGGCTCTCCTCCAGGATCGGGTGATAATGGAAGATCGGGCCGAGCTGGCCGTAGCAGAGAGGCCAGGACGGGCAGCCCATACCCGAGTCGGTCACTCTGACAGTGCTTCCGAGAGCCACCAGACCATAGGTAAGCACAGCCGTGGCAATCGAAGTGTAGACCAGGGCACGGCTCTCGCCGCCCGCTCGGCCGTCCGCAGCCATAGCCAATGAACCTCCCGCACCTGAAGCAACCGCCTTCGATGTTGCTCCGGCACGGCCACGGAGTCAAACCAGGGAAGGGGGACCTCGCCGGTTTCCCTGAAATAGGGACCTTCGGCCCTACCGCTGGAAGAGAAGGAATTTTGCCGGGAGACTTGCCTAGACAACTTTGCCTCGGTATTATTGCCGCAAGGTTGTATAGACAGGATTTGCGATGATCACCATTAAACCGGGTTCGTTGACACTTGACGAGTTGCGCCTGGCCTACTTCGAAGTCGAAGGTGCGGAACTCGACCCCGCCGCAGAAACCGCAATAGCGGCGGGCGCGGCCGCAGTCGAGCGGATCGCCAACAAAGGGGACGCCGCCTACGGCATCAATACCGGCTTCGGGCGGCTGGCAAACACGCGTATCGCCCGCGATCAGCTGGAGCTGCTGCAGCGCAACCTCGTACTCTCCCATGCCGTCGGCATTGGCGAACCCTTGCCCGTCCCCGTGGTGCGCCTGATGATGCTCCTCAAGGTCGCAAGCCTGGCACGCGGCTACTCGGGAATCACCCCTACGGTGGTCGATGCGCTACTCGCGCTTCTCAACCGGGGCGCGATCCCGGTAATCCCGTCGAAGGGTTCGGTCGGCGCCTCCGGAGACCTGGCGCCGCTGGCCCACATGGCGGCGGTGCTGCTCGACGTCGGGGAGGTCTGGATCGACGGCCGGCGATGCCCGGCTCGAGAGGGGCTGGCTCTGGCGGGCCTCGAGCCAATGGCGCTGCGCGCCAAGGAGGGACTCGCGCTTCTCAACGGGACCCAGTGCTCCACCGCGATCGCTCTGGCAGGACTCTTCAAGGTGGAGCGCCTCTTCGGAGCCGCCGTCGTTTCGGGCTCGATGTCCGTTGACGCGGCCGCTGGATCGCTCGTCCCTTTCGACGCCCGCATCCACGACCTGAGGGGGCACCAGGGGCAGATCGACACCGCCCGCACATATCTGCAACTCCTGACAGGGTCGCAAATCGCGCTTAGCCACCAGGATTGTGAGAAGGTGCAGGACCCCTACAGCCTGCGGTGCCAACCCCAGGTGATGGGAGCCTGCCTGGACGTGATCCGCACAGCAGGCGCCACTCTGCTGACCGAGGCAAACTCGGTCTCGGATAATCCCCTTGTCTTCGCCGACACCACCGAGGTCCTCTCGGGAGGGAACTTCCATGCCGAGCCGGTTGCCTTCGCCGCGGACATGCTGTCAATCGCCGCTTCGGAGATCGGCGCCTTGGCTGAGCGGAGAATCGCGCTGCTCATCGACTCAAGCCTGTCGGGCCTTCCGCCCTTTTTGGTCAAGGACGGGGGCGTGAACTCCGGCTTCATGATCGCTCACGTGACGGCGGCCTCGCTCGCCTCCGAGAACAAGACCCTCGCCCACCCCGCCTCCGTCGATTCCCTCCCCACCTCGGCAAATCAGGAGGATCACGTCTCCATGGCCACCTTCGCCGCCCGGAAGCTGGGCGACATAGCGGCCAACGTGGCAGGCATAATCGCAATAGAGCTGCTTGCCGCAGCCCAGGGTATCGATCTTCGTGCGCCCTATGCCACCAGCCCGGGCCTCGCGCCGGTAATGGAGCTGATCCGGGCCCACGTCCCCCACTACGACATCGATCACTACCTCGCGGCCGACATCGAGCGGGCCAAGGAATTGGTCGAAGCAGGGTCCGTGTCCGCCTTCTCACCATTGGCCGTCTTCCCCAAGGGTACGGCCGCGTGAGCACCAGCGGCGACGCACCCGTTTACGAGCAGATCAAGTCCTTCCTGCTAGGCGAGATCGGGGAAGGGAGGCTCCGCTCGGGAGACAGGGTCCCTTCGGAAAACGAGCTGGCGCGACTCTTCGGCGTGGTGCGCATGACGGCCAACCGGGCCGTGGTGGACCTGGTCCATGAAGGAGTTCTCCACCGGGTAAAGGGATCCGGAACCTTCGTCTCTCAGGCGCGCTACGGCTCGACTCTGGTCGAGATCCGCGACATCAGGAGCGATGTGATGGCGCGCGGCCATGCCTATCGGGCCGAGCTGCTCACCTCCGGGGTAGTGACCCTGAACCAGTCACAAGCGGCGGAGTTGGGCATGGAGCCCGGGCAGCAGGCCTATTCCACCGAGATGCTCCACCTCGAGGACGGGGTGCCGATCCAGCTCGAGCGCCGCCTGGTTAACCCCGCGGCCGCCCGCGGATACCTCGATCAGGACTTCACCTCCGTCACCCCGACGAACTACCTCCTGCAGGTCGCTCCTCTGCAACGGGCCGAGTACCGGATCCGTGCCGAGGCGCCGAGCGACTCGATCACCAGGACGCTTCGCCTGGCGCCGCACGAACCGGTCCTGGTGTTGTGGCGCAGAACCTTCTCCCCCACCACGACCGTCACGGTCGCCGAGTTATATCATCCCGCCAGCCGGTTCGAATTCACCGGAGACTTTTGAACCCTGTCCCGATCAGGAAGAGAGACACCAGATGCAGGAAAATTCAGTGCAGGAACAGCCCAAGGGCCCGCGTCACGATCCGGACCGGGTGATCCACGCGCCCAAAGGCACGCAGCTCACCTGCGCCAACTGGCAGATCGAGGCCGCTTACCGCATGATCCAGAACAATCTCGACCCCCAGGTGGCCGAACATCCCTCCGATCTGGTGGTCTACGGCGGCATAGGACGGGCGGCCCGTACATGGGAGTGCTACGACGAGATCCTCGCCTCGCTGCGGCGCCTCCAGCCGGATCAGACCCTGTTGGTGCAAAGCGGTAAGCCGGTGGGGATCTTTCGCACACATGCCGGCGCGCCCCGGGTTCTCATCGCCAATTCGAACATCGTTGCCCACTGGTCCAACTGGGACTACTTTGCCGAACTCGACCGCAAGGGATTGATGATGTACGGCCAGATGACCGCCGGGAGCTGGATCTACATCGGCAGCCAGGGCATCGTGCAAGGCACGTACGAGACCTTCTACGCCATGGCCAACCAGCACTTCGGGGGTGACGCCTCGGGAAGGTGGATCCTCACCGCCGGGCTCGGGGGCATGGGCGGCGCCCAGCCTCTGGCGGCTACCATGGCGGGCTTTTCGATGCTCGCCATCGAGTGCGACCCCTCCCGGATTGAGATGCGTCTGCAGAGCGGCTACCTTGACACCCAGGCCCACAGCCTGGAAGAGGCGCTGGCGGTCATCAACCGCGCCCACGAGCAGGGCAGGGCGGTCTCGGTGGCGGTGCTCGGCAACGCGGCGGACGTGATCAAGGAAATCTACGCGGCCGGAATACGCCCCGACGCAGTGACCGACCAGACGAGTGCACACGACCAGCTGCACGGCTATCTTCCCCAGGGATGGGACCTGGCCAAGTGGCGCCACATGCAGGCCGAAGACCCACAAGCCGTCATTGCGGCGGCGAGGCGGTCGATCGCCGAGCACGTCGAGTACATGGTCCGTTTCGCCGACGAGGGGATCCCCACCGTCGACTACGGCAACAACATCCGCCAGGTCGCCTTCGAAATGGGCGTGCAGCGGGCATTCTCATTCCCCGGCTTCGTCCCCGCCTACATCCGTCCCCTCTTCTGCCAGGGATACGGCCCCTTCCGCTGGGTCGCCCTCTCCGGCGACCCCGAGGACATCTACCGGACCGACGAAAAGGTGAAGGAGCTCATCCCGGATGATCCACACCTGCACCACTGGCTCGACATGGCCCGTGATCGCATTCACTTCCAGGGGCTTCCCGCGCGAATCTGCTGGGTGGGAGTCAATGACCGCTACCGCCTTGGACTTGCCTTCAACGAGATGGTGCGGCGAGGTGAGCTGAGTGCCCCGATCGTAATCGGGCGAGACCACCTGGACACCGGCTCGGTCGCGAGCCCGAACCGTGAGACCGAGGCCATGGCCGACGGCTCCGACGCCGTGGCCGACTGGCCACTCCTCAACGCGATGCTGAACGTCGCGGGCGGAGCCACTTGGGTCTCCATGCACCACGGAGGAGGCGTAGGCATCGGATTCAGCCAGCACTCCGGGGTGGTCATCGTCTGCGATGGCAGCGAGGCCGCTGACGAGCGGCTGGCCCGCGTGCTCTTCAACGATCCGGCCACCGGCGTAATGCGCCATGCGGATGCGGGATACGAGCTCGCAATCCGGACAGCAGAGGAGACCGGCATCGACCTGCCAATGCTAAAAGGACAGCGGTGACGGGGCCGAGCCTTCTCCTCCGCGGAGCAGCCATAGGCGACACGACGGCCGATTCGAGCTTCGTTCACCTGCAAGGGCAGGCCATCCATATCCGCGATGGCCTCATCGCCTGGTACGGGCCGGAGGCGAAACTGCCATCCGGCCTCCGGCCCGACCAGGAGATCGATCTAGGCGCAAGACTGGTAACTCCGGGGCTCGTCGACTGCCACACACATCTTGTCCATGCGGGCAAGCGTGTGGGCGATTTCGTCCACCGCCTCTCGGGCACCCGCTACGAGGAGATCTCCTCGGGCGGCGGGGGGATCGCCTCAACCGTCTCCGCGACGCGCGCAGCCAGCGAGGAGGCTCTCTTCGAGGGAGCCAAGGCGCGCCTGGAAAGAATGTCCGCCAACGGCGCCACCACAGTCGAGATCAAGTCCGGCTACGGCCTGGATGCCCGGACAGAGGAGAAGATCCTGCGAGTGGCCCGGCGCCTGGGTGAAATCGGCATCGCCGAGGTGCGCACCACCTTTCTTGGAGCACATGCCATACCACCCGGCTACCAGCGGTCCAAGGAAGAATACCTGCGAGAGATGGCGGAAGAAGTGCTCCCCCGCCTCGTATCCGAGGGGCTGGTGGATGCGGTCGACGCCTTCTGCGAGGAGATCGCCTTCGGCGCCGAGGAGCTTGAGAGCTACTACCTGGCTGCCAAGAGGCTGGGTCTGCCGGTGAAGGCGCACCTTGACCAGCTCACAGAGACCGGAGGCGGTGCCCTTCTCGCCCGCATGGGCGCGGCAAGCGCGGATCACCTCGAGTACTCGGGCACCAAGACGATCGCGCAGCTGGCCTCGGCAGGCACCGTGGCTGTGCTCCTGCCGGGGGCCTACTACTTTCTTCGCGAGAGCCGCGCCCCCGACGTCTCCACCCTGAGAGCCGCGAGGGTGCCGATCGCGGTGGCCACCGACCACAATCCCGGTACCTCACCCCTGGAAAGCCTCCCCCTGGCCATGAACATGGCCTGCCTGCTGTTCGGGCTCACTCCCGCAGAGGCGCTAAGGGGCACCACGGCCAATGCCGCGCGAGCGCTCGGCATCTCCGACCGGGGCGCGATCGCCAAGGGGATGCGTGCCGACTTGGCGGTATGGGACGCGGACACTCCTGCCGAGCTCAGCTACAACATTGGCTTCAGCCCCCTGCATTCGACCTTCGTGAAAGGAGCCATGCGCCGTGAGGATCACCGCAGCACAAACGCAAATGAGCGGACGTGACGACTCGGCCGAGGCGCCGGACGCCGTTCGACTGCACCAGCGATCGATCCCCACCGACGATGGGGCGGAACTCGCACCGGGCACGGCGGTGATCGGCTTCGCCTGCGACGCAGGGGTGGTACGCAACCAGGGCCGGCCCGGCGCCGCGGGTGGACCCGCCGCGCTGCGAGCCCAACTCGGCGGGTTGGCCTCTCACCTTGCCCACCCTCTATACGACGCCGGGGACGTCGCCTGCGTCGAGGACGGGCTCGAGCAGGCCCAAGCGGAATTGTCAACGGCAATCGCGGCCGTTATCGCGAACGGGCACCGCCCGGTGGTGCTGGGAGGGGGTCACGAGGTGGCCTGGGGGTCTTATCTTGGCATCCGTTCCGCCTTGCGTGCCAGGGGGGAGGGCACCGAGGGGTTGGCCGTGGTCAACATCGACGCCCACTTCGACCTGCGTTCCTCCGACCGGCCCAGCTCCGGCACCCCATTCCGCCAGATGGCAGGGATTTCCCGGTCGGACGGCGCGCGCTTCCACTACTTCTGCCTCGGCGTCTCCGAAGCGGCGAACACCGCCGCCCTTTTCCGCACCGCCGAGGAAATCGGCACCACCTACCTCACGGACATGCAGATGCAGGAGGTGCCACGTGAGCTGCTCGCGGAGATCGCCCACGCATTCGACCAGATCTACCTGACGGTTGACCTGGATGCGCTCCCCTCTTCGGCAATGCCGGCGGTCTCGGCGCCGGCCGCCCTGGGAGTGCCGCCGGCGGTGGTGCTCGAATGCGTGCGCGTACTGCGCGACTCGGGCAAGCTCATACTCTCAGACGTGGCCGAGTTGAACCCGGTGTACGACATCGACAACCGCGGCGCCAGGCTGGCGGCCCGGATCGTCTACGAAATGATCGGCGACGGTGCGTCCGGCTAGCTTGGCCCGCGCTCCAGCTCCGCCCTGAACACCTCGGCGAGCTCATCCCGGTAAAGCACGAAGCGGACCTCCGAGACTCCCCCGGTTGTTTCCAGCGCCCGGCGGGCCCCTTCGATCGCCGCGCGGCTGGCCAGAGGTGCGGGCCAACCATAGACGCCCGCTCCGACCAGAGGAAAGGCGATCGACCTTGCCCCAAGGTCGGCCGCGAGCAGCAGCGAGTGAATGTAACAGGAGGCCAGCAAGTCAAACTGGCTCGGATCGCGATACACGGGACCGACCGTATGGATGACCCAGCGGCAGGACAGGTTCCCACCCGAGGTGGCCACCGCCTCGCCGGCCGGAAGCCCTCGCGGGTATATAGTCCGCCTGATCTCCATGCACTCGGCCAGTATCGCCGGACCCCCGAGCCGGTGGATCGCCCCGTCCACTCCCCCGCCACCCATGAGTGAGCTGTTGGCGGCGTTGACGATGACGTCGGTCCGCTGGTCAACTATGTCGCCGACTTCCACCACGAAGGGGAAGGATTCCATGACCACCTCCGGATGCGGCTCGAATCGCGCCCCAGATCCTAGCTTCGCGTGGCGGGAGCCGAGGGCTGGGGTTGTTGGGGCCCCCGGGAGAGCGCATCCTCCAGAGCGCCCTCCAGCTCCCCTTGGACGGCGTGCATAACTCGAGGCTCGACCACCACGCGTCCGTCCGCGCCGGTGACGTAGAAGGTATCCACCACATCGTCTCCGAGCGTGAGCACCTTGGCGTGAACGATGTTCAGCCCGTGGCGTGCAAAGACGCTCGTAAGGCGGTGCAGCAGGCCCACCGAGTCCGGTGCGCACACCTCGAACACAGTCGCCCGCTCGGAGGCGTCGCCGTGGATCGTCACACGCGGAGTCAGCGCGGCCGAAGGGGCCACCCGGCGACGGCGAGAGCTGGTGGCCGCTCGCTCGGCCAGCCTCTTCTCCAGCTGGTGGCCATCGGCAAGGCTTTTGAGGAGCTCCGACTCGAAACGTTGCCAGCGGATCTCCTTGCCGTGGGGCGCAACCACGCGGAGACGCTCGATTGCAACCCCGGATTCGGAGTAGACATCGGCCTCGACCACACTCAGGCCAAGCAGCGAAAGGGTCCCCGCAACCCTGGCGAACAGACCAAGCCGGTCAGGGGCAACCACCCATACCAGGTCATCGCCTGCCTCGACCCTCGGCGCTCCGTCGAAGCGCCCGATCATTTCGCGCTCGAAGTCCCCGGGGAACGAAGGTGCCACCGGGGCGACCTCGCCGTGCAGATACGCCAAGGTCAGGCGGCATAGCCGGTCAATCAGGCCCTCCTTCCAACTCGACCAGGCCGCTGGACCGGTCGCATGCCCGTCCGCCTCGGCAAGCACCTGCAGAAGCTCCAGCGTCGTTGCGTCCACCACTCGCTCGGCCACCATCTGGATGGTCCTCGGATCCGAGATATCCCTGCGCGTGGCGGTATCGGGTAGGAGAAGATGGTGCCGGACCAGGCGAACCACCACCTCGATATCCCCCTGCTCCAGTCCCATCCGCGTCACGATTGACCTGGCCAGCTCGGCGCCCGACTCGGAGTGGTCGCCGGATGCCCCCTTACCGATATCGTGCAGCAAGGCCCCCACCACCAGCAAGTCGGGACGCCTCACTTCCCGCCTCATGTTGCCGGCGCCCACCGCAGCTTCGATCAGATGCCGGTCCACCGTATAGGTGTGGTATGCGTTGCGCTGGGGCCGGTAGCGGACCAGGCGCCATTCTGGGATGACCTTGTCGAGCAGGCCGTAATGGTCGAGACGCTCCATCAAGGCTATCGATTCCCGGCCGTGGGATAGGAGGGAGACCAGGGCGGAGAAGGTTCCGCGGGTCCATTGCCCTTCCATCGGTGGCACCCGTTCGGCGAGCAGCTCCAACGTCGCAGAAGATAGGCGAGCGCCGATCGAGAGGGACAGAGCCGCCAGGTGGATCACTGACTGGGCGTCCAGGCCCTCCAGAGCCGACGCGTCCAGAAACAGCTGCCCGGCCTGAACGCTGAGAGACCCCGCCGGCCATTCCCGCCGATCGACCGCCCGCGGGTGCGCACGGGCACGGGGGGCGGGAGCCAGGCTCTCCTCCAGGGCCCTGGAGACGAATCGGCCAATCTCCGATATCCTTGCCATCAGGTCATCGGCGTCGGAACATCCCGCCGCCTCGGCCACCCAGTCCTGGTCCTGCAGCAGGAGGCGGTTCTGCGCACGGCCCGCACGAGCTTGGACCAGGTTTCTGATGCGCAGCAGCAAAGCCCGGTGGCCGACGAGGATCTCCAGCGCCTGCGTGGGTTCGGGTTCCAAACGCAGCAGGTGACCAAGGACCACCATGTCCCGCATGCCCCCGTGAGCCTCCTTGAGGTCCGGCTCGAGCAGGAAGGCCAGTTCACCGGATTGGCTACGCCGCTCCTCGACCTGGCTACGGAAGACACTCCGGTAGTGCTCCGCCTGCGACCTGAAGCTGGCCTCCGCACGACCCTTGAGTCCGAGGAAGAGTTCCTGGGAGCCGAAGGCCAAGCGGGCGTCAAGCATTCCGATCAAGACCCGAGGGTCGGTCGATGCCGTGCGCAACGCCTGGGGTACAGTCCGCACCGAGTGGTCGAGGGCGACGCCGGAATCCCAAATCGGGTACCAGATCGTATTGGTAAGCCGGTCGACCTTGGCGCGCGGCCTGTGTAGGAGCAATATATCCAAATCGGAGTAGGGGCCCATCTCCAGCCTGCCGTAGCCCCCTACTGCGACCAGGGCGATCCCCGATTCACCCTGCGCCAACTCGGCAAGAAAAGCGTCGCACACCTCAGCCATTTCGGCCATTGGCTCCAGCCGGCGCCAGTCGGCGGCTAAAAGATCCGCCCGGCGAGCCAGGAAGCGCTCCACTCTCTCGTCGCGCTCCCTGTTCACGCCAGCTCCGACCCTGGGGCCAAAAGGCCGAAGCCGGCGTCGGCCATCGAGACCGGCACCACAGGGACGCGCAACCGACCGGATCGCGCTTGCGACGGGCAACCACGAGGGGCCGCCGAAACCACGAGCGTCAAGACATCGACCACAAACTCCATCCGTTCATCCGATCCGAGCCCGTGGCGGTCCATCGAGCTCCGCTATTCGGCCGGCCTGAATCCGCCACCACCCAGCGACCTGAGGAACGATCCCCCGAAGTCATAGGCGGACTCGGCGTGCAAGGCCGTGTCCATTCCCTCCAGCTCGTCCTCCGGGGTCATCCTCAGGCCCACCAGCCTGTCCAGAACCTTGGCGATGACCCAGGTGGCCCCAAACGAGTAGGCGCCGCAGGCGAGTATGGCCACAGCCTGATGGCCGAGCAGGGGCAGGCCGCCGCCGTATAGGAGTCCGTTCACTCCACCTGTCGCGGCAGTTCCAAACAATCCGATCAAGACCATGCCGATAACACCGCCGACGAGGTGCACTCCCCCGACATCCAGCGAATCGTCCAGACGCATCCTGAACTTGGCCGACACGGCCACAGAGCAGATCGCCCCGGCGGCCAATCCGATAACGCCCGCTCCGACCGCGTCGACAAATCCACAGGACGGAGTGATCGCCACTAGTCCGGCGACCGCCCCTGAGGCCGCGCCCAGGGTTGTCGACTTCCCTCCCCGCAGCTTCTCCATGGCGATCCAGCCCAGGAGTCCCGCCGCCCCGGCGGTGTTGGTATTGATAAAGGCGTGGGCGGCAAGTGTGTTGGCACCCAGCGCCGACCCCGCATTGAAGCCGAACCAGCCGAACCAGAGGATTCCCGCGCCCAACAGGGCAAGCGGGACGTTATGCGGCGGCATCGGAGACCGGGGCCATCCTCGCCGCCGACCTACGACTGCCGCGATGGCGAGCCCCGCCGCCCCGGCGTTTATCTCGACAACCGTGCCGCCGGCAAAATCCTCCGCCCCCATGCGATAAAGCCAACCGTGCGGGTCGAACGACCAGTGCGCGATGGGCGCGTATACCAGCACCGACCAGAGCGCCACGAACACGATGAAGGGTCCGAAGCGGAGGCGGTCCGCCGTCGATCCGGTTATCAAAGCCGGGGTGATCACGGCAAAGGTCATCTGAAACACCACGAACGCCAAAGGAGGAATGTGCTGGGCGATGGCGCCGGTGTACCCCGGTACGGGCTGGCTGGAATGCGCAAGACCAAAGAAGTGGAGTGTGCCGATCAACCCGGCCCCACCCCAGTCGGGACCGAAAGCAAGCGAATAGGCGCCGAAGACCCAGATCAGGCTGACCACCGCGATGGTCGCGAAATTCTGCATCAGCATTCCGAGGACGTTCTTCGAACGGACCATGCCTGCGTAGAAGAAGGCCAGCCCGGGGGTCATGAAGAGAACTAGGGCGGCGCTTACCAGCACCCAGGCGGTGTCTCCGGCGCTGTAGTGCATGGCCCCTCCCCGGCTTGACAGAATGTTCGGACGCGGGAGAGCGCCCGGGCTGCAAGCTAAAGGCAGAGGCGTTTCGGATACGCCGAATCCATGTTAAGCCACTGTTAAAACTCTCGGGTGGCCGAGGCCAAGGCCCCGCCACCCGAGGGTATCCATCAACAGCCTTCAGATCGCCTCTGCGCCGCGTTCACCGGTGCGAACCCGCACCAGCTCCGCGACGTCGAGAACCCACACCTTCCCGTCGCCGATCTTCTCCGTGCGGGCCGCCTCGACGATCGCCTCCACCACCTCGGTGGCGACATCGTCCGACACAACCAGCTCGATCTTCAGCTTGGGGACGAAACTGGTCTGGTACTCAGCCCCACGGTAGACCTCGGTATGCCCGCTCTGGCGGCCATAGCCTTGCACCTCCGAGACGGTCATCCCCACGACGCCCTCCCTGGTAAGCGCATTGCGCACGTCTTCCAGCTTGAAGGGCTTGATGATCGCGACGATCAGCTTCATCTTCTTTCACCTGGCTTTCCGGAGAGGTCGATAAGCGGCGGGTCCTGAGGCACGCCAACCCTGGCTTCCGGGGAACCCGACGAAGCCAGGCTCCGCAGGAATCCCCCACCCAATTCGTAGGCGGTCTCCGCGTGCAGCGCGGTGTCCATCCCCTCCAGTTCGTCATCAGCACTCACACGGAAGCCCATCGTCTTGTGGATGATCTTGGCAAGAATCCAAGATACGACGAAAGAGTAGGTGCCCGCGGCCACAACCGCCACAGCCTGATGGCCAAGCAGAGCCAGGCCGCCCCCGTACAAGAGGCCGTTGGCGCCCGAAACGGCGGCCGTGCCGAAGAAGCCGATGAGAAGCGCGCCGACTATGCCCCCGACCAGGTGGACGCCTCCCACGTCGAGGGCGTCGTCGAGGCCAACCTTGAACTTCAGCGAAACCGCGAGTGCGCAGATGATTCCAGCGGCAAGGCCGATGATCGTAGCCCCCCAAAGATCGACATAACCACATGCCGGGGTGATGGCCACAAGGCCGGCAACCGCACCCGAAGCGGCTCCCAGCGTGGTGGACTTGCCACGCTTAATCTTCTCCACCAGGATCCAGCCGAGTAATGCCGCGGCGGTCGCGGTGTTGGTGTTGATGAAAGCGTGTGCGGAGAGCACGTTCGCGCCGAGGGCCGATCCCGCATTGAAGCCGAACCATCCGAACCAGAGAATGCCCGCACCGAGAAGAACGAACGGCACGTTATGGGGCGGCATCGGCTCCTTGGGCCAGCCGCGCCGCTTGCCGACCACCATCGCGATGGCCAGGCCTGCGGCTCCCGCATTCATGTGGACCACCGTCCCACCGGCAAAGTCCTCGGCGCCCAGCTTGAAGAGCCATCCGTTAGGGTCGAAGACCCAGTGGGCAATCGGCGCGTAGACGATGATCGACCATATGGCGACGAAGACCACGAAGGGCGCAAAGCGCAACCTGTCCGCGGTTGCGCCGGTGATGAGGGCGGGGGTGATGATGGCGAACATCATCTGGAACGCCACGAAGACCAGCGGCGGAATCGTCGATCCCGAGTAGCCGGGAATCGTTTGGTTTGGATGTGCTAGGGCGAAGAAGTGCAGGCTCCCCAAAAGTCCCCAGCCACCGATATCCGGACCAAAGGCCAGCGAGTAGCTGATGAATACCCACACGATGCTGACCACGGCAATCGCCACGTAGTTCTGCATGAGCATTCCGAGCACGTTCTTCGCACGGACCATGCCGCCGTAGAAGAATGCAAGCCCGGGGGTCATGAAGAGCACGAGGGCCGAACTGGCAAGCACCCACGCTGTGTCACCGGAGTTGTAGTGCATTTTCCTCCCTGTTCCCAAATCCGCTGAGGGCCTTTGCCCGACGCGGATTTCATCAAGGTACGGGAGCCATGTTTCCGAACGGAGTCCGCACTATTACTTCTCTGTTACACAAGTCACCTCCGGCGCCGAGACGGAGCGCCGAGACGGAGCGCCGAGACGGAGCGCGGGTCACAAACGGCACCAAAGCTACTAGCAACGCTTTAGGTGCCTCACAAGGGATTCACAACTTCGCTAGGCAGAGTGGATTACGTAAAGCGAAATTGAGCAATGAGCCCACCGGCCGGAAATGTGGTCGAGCTCTTGAAAGGAGGGAAGATGTGGTATGGACAAGGATATAGCGTCTTCCCGTTCGGCATGATCTTCGGAATGCTTTTTTTCCTGGTCATAATCGGGATTCTCATCTATTTGATTTTCGGCCTCAATCGGGACCGAGGACCTCACGCTACCCAACCGCAGGCTCCGGAGGCAAAGTCGATCCTGGATCGTCGCTTCGCCCAGGGAGACATAACACGCGAGCAGTACGAAGAGGCCATCGGAGTTCTCGGCTACCACTCGCCAAGGAAATAGGCGGGCAGGCCCACCAAGTCCCCACCCAACGACAAGGCCCGAGCCGGCTGTAACACCCCTTCGGTCGGCTCGGCCCTGTCGGAACTCTCCCCCAACCCCAGAAAACGCCCGGGCCCCAAGCCCGGGCGTTTTCACTCCTCAGGCAGCTGGGGCTAGGCTTTGGCAAGAGAAAGAGGAGCTGCGATGACCACCGCGACCGAAGAAAAGGTCGATTTTTACTTCGACCCCGCATGTCCATGGACCTACCTGGCGTCTCGATGGATTCGCCGGGTGAGCGCCGTCAAAGGTGTTAGGGTTCGCTATCTGCCGTTCTCCCTGCTGATCAAGAACCGCCCACTCGGAATTCCCGACGCGTATCGGGCCGGGATGGAGTACGGCCTCGGCGTGCTGAGGATCGTTGCGGCAATCAGCGACGCTCTCGAACCTGAAGAGGCGAACCGGATCACCGGCGAACTGTATGCTCGCATCGGCGATGCCTACCACCAGCAGGGCCTCGGCCGCACCTTCGACTACTTGCCCGTGCTCGAAGAGCTGGGTATGGAGAAGTTCGCTGACGCAGCCTCGGACCAGGGTTGGGACGTACCGATCGAAAAATCGATGGAACGTGCGATGCAGATGGCCGGCGAAGATGTTGGCGTGCCAATCGTCGCAATCGAGGCGGCCGGCACAACCCAGGGATTCTTCGGACCCATCCTGTGCCGCGTCCCCGGCGACGAGGAAGCCGTCGAACTTTACGAGCACTTCGCCGGTCTGGCCAAACTCGGGTGCTTCTTCGAGCTCAAGCGGAAGAAGGCATCGGGCCCCGACTTCAGCTGAGGCGGGGCAAACCCCCGTCTCAAACCCGTACCGGTATCTCCAGCCTCGCCGCGTCTCCCCAGAGGCGCTCCAGAGAGTAATAGTCGCGCGTCTCGGGTAGGAAGATGTGAACAACGAAGTCCACGTAGTCAATGAGCACCCAGCTCATGTCCCCCAGGCCCTCAATCGAGCGCGGCGAGACGGCGAAGGCCTCCTTGACCTTGGTCTCCACCTCCTCCGTAATAGCTCTGATCTGCCTGGAGTTGTTGCCGGCGCAGATGATGAAGTAGTCGGTGAGTGGAGTGACCTCCGTCAAGTCCAGCACCACCAGATCCTCGCCCTTTTTGTCGAGAATCGCATCAGCCGCTGCCCTGACGAGGGCCTCGGTCGTCGGGGTGCCGGAAGGGATATCGCTTTTCAAACAACCTCCGCAAGTCGTATCGCCTGATTCGATTCTACCAGCGGCTCCACTTCCGCATTCACTGCTCTCGTGCTATCTCCGAGCCTTCCACGTACAGCCCTGATCTGTGAATGAAATCAATGGTCTCCCTTGTAAGGAGAAAGTCGAGCGGCCGGTTCTCACGGACACGCGCGCGGATGTCGGTCGACGAGATATCAATCGCCGGCACTTCCACGAACAGTGTCTTCCAGCCGGAGAGCTCCTCCGACGTCACGCTCGTACCGGGACGGTTGACAACAATCAGAGTCACCAGCTCGGACAGGCGCTCCGAGCGTTCCCAGGAGGCAAGTCCGCGTGCCGCGTCGGCTCCAACGATCAGGAACACCTCCGCCTCGGGGTAATGCTCCTTGGTTTCGCGAACCGTGTCGATGGTGTAGCTCTTGCCACCTCGGCGGATCTCGATGTCCGAAGCCTCCAGCCCTCCGACACCGTCTATCGACGCCTTGAGAAGCGCGAAGCGAACCCAGGCCGGGGAGATCGCACGGGTGCGCTCCTTCTGCCAGGGGACGTTTGCCACCACCATGAGGACCCTGTCCAAGGAGGCTCCGTGCATGGCATTGACCACCGCGACAAGGTGACCCACGTGCACGGGGTCGAAGGTTCCCCCAAAGATGCCAATCCGCTTGGGAGCGGCATCACCGTCCCTGCCGCTCAACGCCCCGCCAACCTGGAAACGACGGGGGCGAACTCCTCGAGCTCGGCCTGATGGACAACCCAGTAGGAAAAACCGTAGCGTTCACGGCGCTTCTCGATGGTTTCGGCAACCTCGCCGGCTTCGCCGGCCAGTACTATCGGCACTTCAAGCGCATCCTCGGCCCCCAGCCCGAAGGCGGGAGCCATCGAGGAGACCCACTCGCGCGCACCCGGCGAAACCTTGGCAACGAAGGTGAGGCACTGCAGCTCGACCTCCGCGAAGCGCTCGCCCGCCGACTCACGCACCCAGCCGATGCGCCGATCGAAGGCCTCGGCGCCTACCTCAGCGACCAATTGTGGCCCCACCGCCCCGGAGGCCAGGTTGACATTGACCCCGACCACATCGGCGCGCCTTGCAGCCAAATCCAGCATCTTGCGCCCCCCACCACCGACTATCAGCCGGGGTGGCCGTTCCAGACTGCTCGGCTGAAGGCGGGCGCCCGCGATCTGGTAGTGCCGGCCCTCGAAGGTGCAACTGCGTTCGGAGAAGAGCTTTGCCAGGATCTCGATCGCCTCCGCGAGGCGGTCGATGCGGATACCTGGTGAGTCCATGGCCATCCCACTCGCCTGGTAGTCCGAATTCATCCAGCCCGCACCGAGACCGAACTCAACCCGCCCCTGGCTGAGCTCGTGCAAAGTCGCGAGTTCTTGGGCTAGCAGCAGCGGGTGACGGTAATCATTGCAGAAGACGAGCGCACCGAGCGAGACAACCGTAGTGGCCTGCGCCATCACGGCAAGAGCGGTCATGGGAGACCACTGGTCGGCTGAAAGGTGATCAGGAACGAACACTGCGGAGTAGCCAAGGTCTTCGGCTTG
Organism: Actinomycetes bacterium; assembly: GCA_021850605.1. Classification (GTDB taxonomy): domain Bacteria; phylum Actinomycetota; class Acidimicrobiia; order Acidimicrobiales; family Acidimicrobiaceae; genus Acidithrix. The sequence goes on along the minus strand of JAJZLQ010000081.1, from coordinate 43,728 downwards.
GCGGGCAAGATCCGCCAGCTGCCGCGGGCTCTCCGTAAGCGCCGACACCTGGACGGCGAACCTGAATTGACGCACCGGCATTCACCCTTCGGAAGCTTTCCGCCTTATCCTATAAGTAACAGAGAAGCTGGACCCGTTCGGGATCAGCTACGGCCGCGCCAAGCTGCGATGGTTGGGGGGAGCCCGTCAGCCGGCGAAGATGGAGACTTGACGTGTGGACACCGGATTCTTGGCGGGAGCTGCCCATTCTCCAGCAGCCGGAATGGGACGACCCAGGCCAGGTTGAGCTGGCCGAGAAAGAACTCGCTTCGCTTCCGCCCCTCGTCTACCCGGCAGAGATCCGCGACCTTTCCCAGCAGCTCGCCGTGGCCGCCAAAGGCAAGGCATTTGTGCTGCAGGCAGGCGATTGCGCAGAGTCGTTCCAGGACTACTCGGCGGACACGGTACGCAACAAGCTCAAGGTCATCCTGCAGATGGCCGTGGTTTTGACCTACTCATCCGGAGTGCCGGTTATAAAGCTGGGACGTATCGCAGGCCAGTTCGCCAAGCCACGCTCGTCGGCCACCGAGAACATCGGGGGGCAGATCCTCCCAGCCTTCCGCGGTCACATCGTGCACGGCGACGCACCCACCCCGGAGGCACGGCGTCCCGATCCGCGCCGGCTGATCCAGGCGTATTACCAATCGGCCGCAACGCTGAACCTTCTGCGCGCCCTGACCAAGGGAGGCTTCAGCCACCTCTCCAAGGTCCACACATGGAACCAGGAGTTCGTTGCCACATCCGAAGAGGGGCAGCGCTACGAGGCGGTCGCCTTCGAGATCGAGCGCGCGCTCAAGTTCATGGCGGCTTGCGGCATCGACCTGAACCAGGAGGAGCACCTGAGGGAGGTCAACTTCTGGACCTCCCACGAGGCCCTGCTGCTCGGTTACGACTCCGCCTTGACCCGCTATGACCGGGCCTCGGGCCAGTATTTCGACCTGAGCGCGCATTCGGTGTGGATCGGGGAGCGGACCCGAGCGATAGGGCATGCCCACCTGGAATTCGCCCGGGGTATCGCCAATCCCGTGGGATGCAAGATCGGGCCGTCAACGACCCCGTCCGAAGCCCTCGAGATCTGCGAAATTCTAAACCCCCATCGCATCCCCGGCAAGTTGACTCTCGTTTCCAGGATGGGCGCCGAGCAAGTCGCATCCAAGCTTCCACCACTGGTCAAGGCCGTTACCGACGCGGGCCACCCGGTGATATGGTCGTGTGATCCGATGCACGGTAACACCTTCGTCTCGGAGAACGGATTCAAGACCCGCAACCTCGAGGCGGTCATAGCCGAGGTGGCCGGATTCTTCAGAGTCCACCGAAAGCTCGGTACCTGGCCCGGCGGCATCCACGTCGAACTTACGGGAGAGGACGTGACCGAGTGCCTTGGCGGTTCACGCGAGGTCAGTGTCGAGGATCTCGACACCGCCTACAACACCATCTGCGATCCGCGCCTGAACGCACGCCAGTCTCTTGACCTCGTCTATCGAGTTGCGGAGATGCTGATCCAGAGCTGAGGCTCCCGGCCTGCGGGCACACTGGATAACAGCACGATTCCGCAAAGGTCGAAAGCATTCGCCTCTTGCTGCCCACGATGTCCGCCCATCACCCAGGCACCAGCTTCGACATCGAAGAACATTTTGTACCTTTCACCTGCGATGCTGCTTGCAACAATCCTCCTGCCAGGGCATCTGCAGGCCTGCCATTTTGCCGGTTATATTTCAGCAGCGCGTACTCTGGACCGATAACTCAATAGTGCGTTGCGCCGATTGACCCGGTGCAACGGAGCCCGGCACTTTGGGCCGGGCGGCCAGGAATCGGACCACCGAAGAGGCACGCAACGGGCATGAAGCGCACTGTTAGGCTCCTTATTGTCGTTTTTTCGATCCTGCTGGTGGCAGCGTTTTCAGGCGCGCCGTCAACAGGTGCGAAGAGATCGATGCCGCGCTCGGCGCCGGTGTCTTCAGTCAACTATCTCGGCTACCGGATCATCACCGCCAACGGGACCATCTATAGCCACGGCGCCGCCCGCTTCTTTGGCGACACCAGCCAGATAACCCTCAACAAGCCGATCGTCGGCTCGGCGAGCACTCCGACCGGGCTGGGGTACTGGCTGGTCGCCTCGGACGGCGGCATCTTCAGCTTCGGCGATGCCAATTTCTACGGCTCCACGGGCGGCATGACCCTCAACAAGCCGATCGTCGGCATGGCCGCGACCCCCGATGGCAAGGGCTACTGGCTGGTCGCCTCGGACGGCGGCATCTTCAGCTTCGGCGATGCTCATTTTTACGGCTCCACGGGCGGCATGACCCTCAACAAGCCGGTGGTCGGGATGGCCGCGACCCCCGATGGCAAGGGCTACTGGCTGGTCGCCTCGGACGGCGGCATCTTCAGCTTCGGCGATGCCACCTTCTTTGGCTCCACGGGCGGCATGACCCTCAACAAGCCCATCGTCGGCATGTCCTCGACCCCCGATGGCCGGGGGTACTGGCTGGTCGCCTCGGACGGCGGCATCTTCACCTTCGGCGATGCCACCTTCTTTGGCTCCCAGGGCGGAACCACACTCCCTGCGCCGGTGGTCAGTCTCAATTCGGCCACCTACATCGTCTCGTCCATGACGGGTGCCGTCGGCTTCGACGTGAGCAACTTCCAGTGCGGCCTGTCCACCCCGCCAACCAGCGGTACCTTCGTAATGGTCGAAGTAAACGGCTGGCCGTTCACCTCGTCCAACCCCTGCATGGCAAAGGAGGCGACCTGGGCGCAAGGCAGCTACCAGCTCTACACCTTCATGGGCCTACCAATCGTCAACGGTTCCTGGGGCTCGACGCCGAGCACGGAGTACACAAGCGGGCCGCAGTCGCCCACAACGCTTGCCGCACAGGCCTTCAACTACGGCTACAACGACGCCGCATACGCGCTCGCCCAAGCCAACGCCGCAGGCGTCTCCTCGCCGATCTGGTGGATAGACGTGGAAGGTGCCGGCACCTACTGGACTTCCGACCCGGCCGTCAACACCGCAGCGATCCAAGGCGCGGTCGACTACTTCAACCAAAAAGGGATCATTGCCGGCCTCTACTCTGGCCATGCGACGATGTACGCGCAGATCACCACGGGCACGACCAGCGGTGGCGGCGCCACCATACTTGGTCCCGGGGGTGGGCCGATCCCGCTTTGGTTCTATTCCTCGGACGGACTTTCGGCCTGCACCACGCTCTACAGCACCACGGGCGCCCTGAACCCATTCGCCGGCGGAATACCCTGGTATATCCAGACCGGCTTCATGAGCAACTACGACGCCGACGTCTCCTGTTAGACGCCGCGTCCAAGAGCTGCGAACTCGGCCTACGCAGGCACCTCTGGTGACGCTCCCCGCTCGGGCCGGCTCACCTCGTTCGAAACGACAGGTTTCACGTTCGGGAAGGGGTGGATCCCTGGCGCTCCAGTCATCGCCGAACCCGCTGCGCAAACTACTCGAGAGACTCCCTCGGCGCGCAACGCCCAGGCCACGCCGGATAGTGCGTATCGGTCGACCGGCCGTCATTCATTGAGCTCGAGGTCGATCCATGCCAGAAACCCCGTAGAGGACCGGACCTGAATTCGGTTCCGGCATCTCGCGCCGTTTTGCCAAGCGGCGTGGCGGGAGCATCGGCCGCGCCATATTCTCCGACGGCCAAGCCCTATCATGGCACCGGACCCAATTCGCCGTAGCAGGACATGGTCTACGGAGGGGGAAACCGCGATCCGCCAGCGGCGGAACCCGAAGCCCGGCCCGTTGAAACAGCCTCAGCCGATCAGCTCTATGAATGCCTCGAGTTGGCGCAGGTTGCGGCACTCCACCACCGCGTCGCAGTATCGCGAATATTCGTTTATCACCGAATCGCCTGAGTTCCAATAGGAAGCCGGCTCCGGGTTCAGCCAATAGAGTCGCGACGCCCGGGAGCGTATCTCACCTAGCAAATCCGCTCGGGAGGCATGGTAGTTGTTGCGCGCATCGCCAAGGACGATAACGGTCGACTTCTTCGAGAGCTGTGGCAGGTAGTTCTCCCGGAATTGCTCGAAGGAATGGCCGTAGTTGGTGTGGCCGTCAACATGGACAACGTTGGCCCTGGTGTTCACAAGCTTGAGCGCCTCCTCGACGGAGCCGGCGCTCTCGAAGTAACCGGTGACCTCGTCGATCGCATCGATGAAGACGAAGCTGCGGACCTTCTTGAACTCCTCCGAGAGTGCGTAGACGAGCTGGAGCGTGAAACGTGCAAAGGCGGCGACCGATCCTGAGATGTCCGCAATGATGAATATCTCGGGCTTGGAGAGCCGCGGGGGCCGGAACTCAAGCTTGACCGGGACACCTCCGTAGCCGAGGGACTCGCGAAACGTGCGCCGGAAGTCGAGCGGTCCCTTCCTCCTGCTCATGCGACGCTTGGCCAGCCGAGTCGCCAGCTTGCGCGCCAGCGGTCCGATGGCGTGGCGAATCTTTTGAATCTCGTCACGGGATGCCTGCATGAAGTCGATGTCCTCTGGCAGGAGCGGACGCAGGGTGCGCGCCACCGCCTCCTCACCGCGATCTTCGACAAGCATGCGACGTACTTCCGCCTCAATCGCTTGGCGCAGTTCGGCCACCAGCTGCTCGACGTGAGTAGCCAGGATGGCCTCCCCGATGGCTCCCTCACCCTCCGTCCCGGCCAGCTCCTCGCGGAGCTTCGCATAGACCATCTCCACATCGAGTTGCTTCAGGGTGCGGTAGGCGTAATATACGCCGCTTACAGCGCGCCCCTTCTCCAATCCACCGTGACGTGCCACCGCAGCTCGTGCCAGGCGGGCCAGGCGGGCCATATCGCCGGCGAGCATCGCCTCAATCATCATTCGGCGGAGCTCGTCGGCACCACCGCCCCCACCCCCAAGCTGCTGCGCCTCACTCGGGGGGACTTCGCCTCCTTCCCCGCGTTCCGGCTCCTCATCCCTCGACGAGGTTGGATGGCGATTGGCAAAGAAGACGTCGAAGAGGAGATCGAAGACCTCACGATGGCCCTCGTCCTTGATCATGGTCGCAAAAAGGGCGGTGCGGAAAGTGGGCCGGTCGATCTCTCCAAGCGCGCGCACGGCTGAAGTGGCATCGACCACCTCCGTCATGGAAACCGGGACCTTGGCCTCGCGCAAGGCATCCGCAAAGGAGACCAGCTGATCGATCATCGGTCTCCTATCCGAGTTTCGCCCGGGCCTTCTCCACGTCCGCCTGGTATTTGAGCAGCACGTTGAGCGTCGAGGCAACCGTCGCGGGATCCAGATCCTTGGCATCCAGCGTGAGCAGGGTGACCGCCCAATCGAGGGTCTCGGATATAGAGGGGTGCTTCTTGAGATCCAGGGATCGCAACATTGCCGCGAAGTCTGCGATCTTGGCCGCCAGCTCCTCGGGAAGGCTCGGCACCTTGAGCATGAGAATCGCCTTCTCCCTCTCCTTGCTCGGGTAACCGATGTGCAGGAAGAGGCATCGGCGCTTGAGAGCTTCGGAGAGCTCGCGAGTGTTGTTCGAGGTAAGGATCACGATCGGTTGGCGGGTGGCCGAGACGGTACCAAATTCGGGGATGGTGATCTGGAAGTCCGAAAGCAGCTCCAGGAAGAGGGCTTCGGTCTCGAGCTCGACCCGGTCGATTTCATCAATCAACAGGACCGCCGGATCTTCCAAGGAGATAGCTCGCAGCAGCGGGCGGGCAAGCAGGAACTCCTCCGAAAAGATGTTCTCCTTGACCGCGTCCCAGTCGGCGGGATCCTCGCCAGCGGCCCTGGCGGCCTGTATTCGCAGCAGCTGCTTGGAGTAGTTCCACTCGTAGATCGCTTTGGCGTCATCAAGCCCTTCGTAACACTGCAGGCGGACCAGCTCCGCATCGAGAGCTCGCGCGAGGGCCTTGGCCAGCTCCGTCTTCCCTGTACCGGCCGGACCCTCGACAAGGATGGGCTTATGCAACACCGTGGCCAGGTAGACGGTGGTGGAGATCTCCTGGCTCGGCAAATACGAAGCCTGGGCGAGTGCCTCGCTCACCTGGTCTATTCCTGCAAATCCCTCGCCCGTGGCTTTCAATGTTCCATCCGTTCCCTTGCGCTAGCCGCGCACTTGCCCACTGCCTTCGATAACATACCGTTCGGTGGTGAGAGCCTCCAGCCCCATAGGGCCTCGTGCGTGAAGCTTCTGAGTGCTGATACCGATCTCAGCCCCCAGGCCGAGCTGGTTGCCGTCGACGAAGCGGGTCGATGCGTTCACAAGCACCGCCGCCGCGTCAACCTCACTCGTGAACCGGCTGGCATTGGCGTAATCGTTGGTAAGGATCGCTTCCGAATGCCCGGTGCCGTAGCGCGAGATGTGGTCCACCGCCTGATCGAGGTCGTCGACGACGCGCACCGCCAGCTTCAGATCCAGATACTCGGTAGCCCAATCCTCGTCGGTGGCCGCGATAGCGCGAGGAATCGCCGCACAAGTCGCATCGTCGCCGCGAATCTCCACCTCGGCCAGGAATCTGTCCATGCGGGCGAGGAACTCCCCGGCGACGTCGCGGTGCACCAGGACCGTCTCCACCGCGTTGCACACGCTTGGCCGTTGCACCTTGGCATTGCGTACTATCTTCTCCGCGGCATCCAGGTCTGCGCTGGCGTCGACGAAAATGTGACAGTTCCCCTCACCGTCAATGATGTAGGGAACCGTTGCGTGCTCCTCGATTGCGGCAATCAAAGACCGTCCACCACGCGGTATCAGGCAGTCAACGTAGCCCCGCAGACGCATGAAGGCGACCGCCGATTCCCGCGACGCATCCGGTACGAGCGCCACCGCGTCCCTGGGTAGCCCGGCCTTGACCAGCGCCTCCGACAGGACCGAGGCAATGGAGCGGTTCGAGGAGAAAGCCGCCGAGGAGCCGCGCAAAAAGGCCGCGTTGCCACTCTTCAGGCAAAGAGCGGCGGCATCCGAGGTGACATTGGGCCTGTTTTCGTAGATTATCCCCACCACTCCAAGAGGAACCCTCTCGCGGCTTACCGCAAGTCCATTTGGAAGTCGGTATCCCCGGGTGATCTGTCCGACCGGGTCGGCCAAAGCGGCGACTTCGAGCACCTGTAGCGCCATCTCCTTGACACGAGACTCGGTGAGTGCAAGCCTGTCCACCTGGCCGGCGGGCATGCCTTCGCCACGAGCACGCGCGACGTCGTCGGCATTGGCCGTGAGGATCTCGTCGATAGCGTGCTCGAGGCCCTCCGCCATATAGCCCAGGGCATCGTTCTTTTGCTGGGCGGAAGCAAGCCTGACGTGGCGCGACGCACCCTTCACCTTGCCGGCCAGTGCAACCAGTTCGGAATTCGCAGCGGTGAAATCTTTCATTCCCCTCCAGCCTAATGAGAGCGGCCTTGGCGGGGGCGGGCTAACCCTCCAGGAGGATCATGTCGTCGCGGTGTAACGCCAGCGCAGAATAGTCCGCCGCCATACCCGCCCTACGGTGCTGCACTTCGGCCCTTAGCTCTGGGGCGCCTAGCCGCGCCAGGCCCTTGGCAATAACCGTGCCGTCATCGGCCAGAACTTCGACGGCGTCCTCCGCGGAAAATGCACCGCCCACTTCGGTCACACCCACCGCCAACAGCGAGGAACCTCGGTCTCGCATAGCACGGCGCGCCCCTTCGTCGACCTTGACGTATCCGCTCGCCGGGAGAGCGAAGGCGATCCACAGCTTGCGCGAAGGAAGGCGCCGGCGGCTCTTGGCAATCCAGGTGCCGACCCCCTGCTTGCGCGAGGGTGCAGCGCGCAGCACTTCGGGGTTGGAGGCGGCTGCGATGAGCGTCTCGACCCCGGACCACGCGGCGATCCTGGCGGCCATGATCTTTGTAACCATTCCGCCGCTTCCCCGACTGGTTCCCCGTCCACCGGCCAGCGAGGCAAGCTCCCGAGTCACCTCCTGCACTTCTTCGATCAAGTTCGCGTCCTCGAAGCGACGCGGGTCTGCGGTGTAGAGTCCTTCCTGGTCGGTTAAGAGGACCAGAACCTCCGCACCGACCAGGCCTGCCACAAGAGCGGCAATCCTATCGTTGTCCCCAAGGCGGATCTCGTCATCGGCGACCGCGTCGTTCTCGTTGATGATGGGGATGATCCCCTGCTCTAGCATCCGGGACAGCGTCGCCCGAGCTGAAAGGTATTGGCGGCGCTCCATGAAATCGGAGGCGGACAGGAGGATCTGGCCGCATACCAGGCCACGCTCGGCCAACTCGGCCGCCCAATTGGCCATCAGGTCGACCTGCCCAACAGCGGATGCGGCCTGCAGGGTGACCAGGTCAGCCGGTCTTTCGCCCCTCATGCCCAACCGACCCAGGCCAAGGGCGATGGCACCGGAACTCACCACCGCTACGTGATGCCCCGCGGCGTGCAGGTCCACAAGTTGGTCGCAGATCGAATCAAGCACCTGATGGTTCACGTCCAAATCGTCGGTCGTAACCGACGAAGACCCGATCTTCACGACCAGATTCACTAATGCGCTCCCTCGCGCCGGCCCACCGCAGACGCCAAGACCAGGCCACATGCACCAGCCAGGCTAGCCCCTGCCGCACGGCGGGGTGCCGCCGTCAATCCCGGGTGTAGTCGAACTCGAACGTGCCGATAACCACCTCATCGCCATCCGTCGCGCCGGCTCTGGTCAGCGCCCTGTCCACCCCCAGGTGGCGAAGTCGGGTCTGGATGTACTCCAGCGCATCAGGCGTGGTGACGTCCGAGAGAGCCACGGCGCGCTCGGCGGCTCGTCCAAGCACGCGGAAGCGATGCTCACCCAGCCGGATGACCTTGAAGCCGTCGGGCGTCAGGTTGATGAAGATGGCGTCCGAGGAGCGGGTGGATCCCGCTTCGCTCCTGGAGCGCGAGACAACCTCAGCAAGCTTGCGCTTGAGGGCTTCCACGTTGAGAGCCGAAATCGACGATATCGCCATGTCCACCGACACCCCAAGGTACTCCTCGCAATGGTGCAATATCTCCTCGTCTAGTACGTCGGCCTTCGAGACCACTACCAGCCTGGGGCGATCGAGCAGCTCCGGGAGATAGTTCTCGAGCTCGCGTAGGAGGACACGGTACTGCTCGGCCACGGACGTTCCCTGGGACTCGGTCGCATCCAGCAGGAAGACCAGCACTCGTGCGCGCTCGATATGGCGCAGGAACTCCAGTCCGAGCCCCTTCCCCTCGGACGCGCCTTCGATCAGCCCAGGTATATCGGCGACGACGTATTCACTGTCATCGGCAAGCCGAACCACGCCGAGATTGGGCTTGAGGGTGGTGAAGGGATAGTCGGCAATTTTGGGCTGCGCCCTGGAAATCACCGAGATCAAGGTTGACTTGCCGGCGTTGGGATAGCCCACCAGCGCTACGTCGGCCTTCAGCTTCAACTCCAGGTTGAACCAATTCTCCTCGCCCGGCTCCCCCTGCTCGGCGAATGATGGCGCTCTACGCTTATTGGCCAGGAAGCGCGTGTTGCCACGACCACCCTCTCCGCCCTTTGCCGCGACAAAGCGGATCCCTGCCTCGGCCAAGTCGGCCACAACCTCGCCTTCCAAGGAGCGGACGACCGTACCCGTGGGTACCAGGACCTCCAAGTTGCGGCCACTGCGACCATGCCTCTGCTTGCCCATCCCATGGACTCCGCTCTCCGCCCTGCGATATGGCTGGTCGGCGAAGCTGAGCAGCGACGCCATCTCGTCGGTCGCCACGAGGATCACGTCTCCGCCACCCCCTCCGTCCCCGCCATCCGGCCCACCTTTATCGACGTGGGCCTCCCGGCGGAACGACACCGAACCCGCGCCGCCGTCACCGGCCTTGGCGTGCAGTTGCGCCTGATCGACGAAGCCTGCCATTTGTCCCTTTCAAAGAGAAAACCTCGGTCCAACGGCCGAGGTTTTCAACAAAGCCTATTTTGCCGCCATGCGGCTCCTGACGACCTAGAGGACGTCGACCAGTCGCCGGCCCTTGCGCTCGCCAAACTTGACCGTGCCCTCCGCAGTCGCGAAGAGAGTGTCGTCGCTACCCCGACCGACATTCACTCCCGGATGGAACTTGGTTCCGCGCTGACGAACCAGGATGGAACCGGCCGTGACGGCCATACCGTCATAAACCTTCACACCCAGGCGCTTGGCCTTGGAATCCCTGCCGTTCTTGGTAGAACCGCCGCCCTTGGTCTTGGACATCTGAAGCCTCTCCTGAAAATATCTGGCGAATCGCTACTTGGTTATCTCTAGAACCTTGACAACCGCGTACTTCTGCCGGTGCCCCCAGCGCCTACGCATATTCGCCTTGGGGCGATACTTGAAGCCACGCACCTTGGGGCCCTTTTCGAAGCCCACGATCTCGCCCTTTACGGCAGCGTCGCCAAGCTCTTTGCCGACCACGACGTTATCCTCGTCGACCACCATTATCGGCCGGAGATCGACCGCGTCGCCGACGAGCCCCTCGAGGAGCTCGAGGCGTACGGAGGCGCCCACCGAAACTTTTTCCTGCTTGCCGCCGGACTTAATCACTGCATACATAGGTCGATCATTCTAGCGGTATCAGACGTCGTCGACGTCCAAGAAGACGACGCCACGGCCCTTGCAGGTCGGGCACGTGTCGCTGAGAGCCTCGACCAGTCCCTCAGAGACGCGTTGCCTGGTCATCTCCACCAAGCCGAGCTGGGACATCTCGTATACCTGCGTCTTGGTCTTGTCACGCGCAAGTGCCTCTTTCAAGGTGCGCATAACGTCCTCCTTGTTGGCCTCGACCGTCATGTCAATGAAGTCGATGACGATGATGCCTCCGATGTCCCGCAGCCGCAGCTGGCGGGCGATCTCTTGGGCGGCTTCCAGGTTGTTCTGGTGGATCGTCCCCTCGAGCGAGACGGTGCCGACATTCTTGCCGGTGTTCACGTCGATCACCGTCAACGCCTCGGCGCGGTCGATGATCAAGGATCCTCCGGACGGAAGCCAGACCTTGCGGTCCATCGCCTTGTGCAGCTGCTCGTGCACATGGTTCAGCTCGAAGATTGGCAACCCCTGCTCGGCGGCGTCGTAATACTCGACGCGATCCGCCAACTCCGGCGAGATACTCGAGACGTAGGAGTGGACCTCCTCGTAGATTTCCCGGTCGTCGATGATCACGCCCCGATAGTTGCGATTGAACTCTTCGCGAATCACCCGGACGGCCACGTTAGGTTCGGAGTAAAGCAGCGCCGGGGCGTGGGCGGTCTTGGCATTGGCCTCGATTGCGTTCCACATCTCGACCAGCTGGCTTATGTCGCGACCCAGCTCCTCAGCGGACGCCCCTTCGGCGGCGGTCCGCACGATTACACCGAAGCCATCCGGCTTCAAATCGCCCAGGATCTTGCGCAGTCGCCGACGCTCATCATCGGGCAGCCGCTTGGATATTCCGTAGCTGTCGGAATTGGGAACCAGTACCACGAAGCGCCCGGGAAGGGAGACCTCCTGGGTGAGCCGCGCCCCCTTGGTTCCAATCGGATTCTTGGTCACTTGGCAGAGCACAACCTGGCGGGGCCTCAGTAGATGCTCGATGCGAACATCCTTGTTCGGCTGGTCCATGAGGTCCTCGCGGTCATAGCGCACGTCGCCACGGTAGAGGACCGCGTTCTTGGAGGTCCCGATGTCGACGAAAGCCGCCTCCATCCCGGCCAGCACATTGGTCACCCGGCCGAGATAGATATTGCCGTCGATCTGGTTCGGATCCGCCCCGATACGGGAAACGTAGTGCTCGATGAGCGTCCGCCCCTCGAGAACGGCAATCTGCACCATGTCCTCGGAGCGGTGCACGCACATCAAATAGCGGCCGACCGGTCTGCCGTTGCGGGAGCGGCCGATTCGCTGGTTGGCGCGGCGCGAAGATCTCGTATCGCTGCTCGTTTCCGAGGCGAGCTGGCCGTCCACCGCGTAGCGCACCGGTTCGAGGTCGCTACCGTGCTCGCGAGGAGGCCTGCGCCGCCGGTTGCGCTGCCTGGCTACTGCCTGAGCTGCCGAAGGTTCCTTGGCCTGCTCTTTTTGGTTGGCCTCGCCCCGGTTCAGATGAGGAAGCCTGGGCCGATGTGGCTGGTGATCGCCGCCCGACTCGGAGGCCTTCGCATCGTTGCCGGGCCCGGTCTTGGTATCGGTGTCTGCGCCCTGGGCGCCACTTCCCTGTCCAGAAGGCCGGCGCCCCCGGGACCGCCTTCTTCTGCCTTGCCCGCCTTGACCCTCCGGGCCACGGCCTGCGGATGCTTGAGCCCCGTCGGCAGATACCGTCGGGGTCGTGGGGCTCACCTGAGCGGCGGGAGCCGCCTGGGGTGCGTTTTCGTCTGCCATGCAAAACCTGCAATTCGTCTTGGTTCGGCCACATCCGAGGTGGCGCCCGCGCCATAGTTCGCGAGCCCCCCCGTGGTCGACACACCGACCGCCGTCAGTCGGCGATTGCCGCTACGCGGAAGATTCGGAGTGTTGCCGAAAACTGATGATCCACGGCTGCCGTCGCTGGTTGGCCACGCGTCGGAGAGCGGGGCCGCGGAAAGGCTTCGGCGGGTCGCTGAGCCCGCGGTAATAAGCACTATCCAAAGAACAAAGGCTGCCATTTGACACCAGTTTAGTCGGACGCGGAGCATCGGCGCGTGACCGAATGACTCCCGGCCTGTTCAGCCCTTGTTAGTGGTGGTGGTGGTGCTCGGTGCCCCACCCTTGGGTGATGTCGTTGTCGTAGTGGCGACCCCGTAGCGAGCGTAGGTGGTCGCACCCGCCGGAATGTGAGGCATGGAAAAGACCGGGCTGCCGACGTTGTGGGTCATAAGGTACTCGAAGATCGCCTTGGCCGCCGGTGCAGCGCCGGTTGCACCGTATCCGGCGTGGCCGATTACCACCGCCACGACATACTTGGGATTTGGCACGGGACCGAAGGCCACGAAAAGAGCGTCGGGCTCCTGGCCACTAACCGACGCGGTTCCAGTCTTACCTGCCAGCGGGTAGGAGCTGAGTGGGAAGCCGATGAAGGTGCCGTAAGCGGTGCCAAGCCGGTTCCCGATCGCCCCTTCAAAACCGGTTAGCATCGCGCTTCGATCCTGCGGGCTGAGCTGGACACGATCGACCACTTGAGGCTTGAACTTCTTAACCAGCTTCCCGGTCTGGTTGACGATACCCACCGCGATCTGGGGAACGTAGCGTGTGCCGCCGTTGGCGAAGGTCGCGTATGCGTTGGCAAGCTGCAGCGGTGTAACCAGCGTCTCCCCCTGGCCGAACGCCATCTCGATCTGGTCTGCCGTGTACCACGAGGTATAGGGATATGCGGCCGGATACTGCTTGTGCAGTGCGGCCCGCAGCTGTGGAGAATCGACCATGCCGGACGCCTCGCCCGGAAGGTTGATTCCAGTCGGGGAACCGAATCCGTACCTGGCCGCCATGTTCTGGATGGGGGTCTTTCCGTACTTGTTCATGTTGGCGTAGAACTGGTAGCCAAGGTTGTAGAAGAAGACGTCGTCAGAAGCCGTTAGCGCGGTGACTATGTTGATCGGGCCAAGGTGCTCGTAGCCGGCGTTGTGAAAGCTGCAAAGACCTGTTCCGGGCTTGCAGTTCGGGATATTGAACACACCGGTGTCGTTGTAGTAGAAGTACGGGGTAATGAGGCCGCTCGAAAGCGCCGCCGAAGCAGTGGCCAGCTTAAAGGTGGAACCGGGGGTATATAAGCCGTCGATGGCCCGGTTCAGGATCGGATCTCCCGAGGACGGTGACGTGATCTGGCTGTATGCCGCCTGGGAGATTCCCCCCACCCAAACCGAAGGATTGTAGGTCGGGTAAGAGGCCATGGCCAGAACCTGACCGTTGTTGACGTCTTCGACAACCGCGGCTCCGGAGAGGCCGGTCAGATAGCGCCTGAAGATCGGATCGAAGGTGTTGGAGAGTGCATGGATCTGATTGGCCAACGCGGTTTGAACCGCCTTCTGAAGGCTCAGGTCAATGCTGAGCACCACGTTGTCGCCCGGCTTCGGGGGATTATTGGCTAGCGTCCCCACCACCTGTCCTGCGTAGTTGACCTGTAGGGTCTTCTTGCCGGGCACGCCACGCAGATACTTCTCGAAGCTCGCCTCCACGCCGGCTTGACCGACCTGGTCTCCGGCCTGGTAACCCTGAGCGGCAAGCTTGGTGAGCTCGGACTGCGAGATTTGCGAAACGTATCCCAGGACCTGCGACGCGGTCGACCCCTCGGGATACACGCGCTCGGTGGTCAAGGAGCTGGATACGCCCGGGAACTGCGCCGGATGCTCCTTGATGTAGATGATCTTGTCCTTTCCCACGTTGTAGGCAACGGGAATCGGCGCATACGGGCTGTTGTTGGGACTGTTGACGGCCGCCTTGATCTGAGCAAGCGGCACGCCAAGTAGCGTCGCGAGACGTGGCAGTACTTGAGGATTGGTGATGGTGGTGTTCTGTGCGATCGTGATCGACTCCACCACCTGGTTGCCCACCAGAAGGTTCTCGTTTCGATCCACGATCAGGCCCCGCGGCGCGGGGGTGATTATCTGGCGGGTCTGGTTCTGATTGGCGAGGGCCTGATAAGTAGGGCTTTGTAGCACTTGCAGGGAGTACAGCCGGGCGACCAGGGCAACGAAGAGGGCGAAGACTGCAAAGCCCATGGCTCGAACCCGCCTGCGCTGGGACAAACCACTCGCGTTCGGCGACTCGGAATCGATGAAGCTCATGACACCTCCCTCCAACCAACTTAGACAAGACCGATAAGACGGTGGTTAACGCCCCTGGCCGTCAGAAGGCCCTGCGCGAGGGCGGCCGCTCCTCGACACCGATCCTCAAGAGACGCTTGACCACCGGTGCCAGGATCAGCGCAAATAGCACCCCCATGGCCAGCTGCACCATCACGGCGGATACCAGCCGCTGCTCAAGGATCGAATGCAGCCCAAGCACTTTTAGAACGGCGTACAACAAGACCTCTCCGCCACCGGTGCACGCCGCCCCCACCACGACGTCAACCACCTTTGATTCCGGGAGCGACGTCACCTCCAGCATCCCGGCCAGGTAACCCATCGAGGCGTAAACAAGGCTCGACACGCCGAACGGCACTGTGGTAAAGGAATCGGCCAATAGACCGAGTACGAACCCGGCTACCGCGCCGGCCTCGCGACCCTCGATCAGGCCAAACATCACGGTGGCTGCGATTAGGAAGTCGGGGTGGACCCCACTTAGGGTGACCGTACCCAGCTGGGACCTCTGCAAGACTCCAAACGTCAGCACGAGAAGAATGAGCTTGATCACCTTGGAAAAGGTCATGGCGTTCCCGCCGGGAGCCAATCGAGGACGGAGACAAAATAGAGACTGGCCAGATTGACGACCGGGGTCAAATCAACGTGCTCCTGCAGCGCGCCCGGGGCGGTATAGGCATCGGCCACGCGTCCTACTGGAATGCCGGGCGGATAGATCTCCCCCTGAAGCCCGCTCGTATAGGCGACCTCGCCCTTCTTCAACACGGTTCCCGGGTCGACCAGCTGCACAGAGAGCGACCTGGCGGAGCCCTGCCCAACAGCCAGGCCGAGTTGGCGGCTGGGCTGGATCCGCACCCCGGCCGCGAAGTTGGGGTCGTCAACCAGAAGCACAGTGGAGCTGTCCGCCGACACAGCCACAACTCGGCCCACCAGGCCGTACGCCGCAACGACGGGGTTGCCAACATGCACTCCCTGGTGGGAACCCTTGTTGATCTCCACGCTCAGCTGAAGATTCGACGGCGTATAGGAAATCACCTGCGCGGCGGTGGATTTGATGTTGCCCGCATAACTCAGATGCAGCGTTGCCGTCAGGGAGTTCAGCGCCGCCTGGGCACCCTGGTCCGCAATGCGGCGGTTCTTGAGTGTCGCCACCTCGCTTTGGAGCCGCTGGTTCTGCGCCTTGACCGAGCTGTACTCGAATGCTCCTGCCACGACGTCGTACACCGGAGAGACAACGGCGGTAGCAGCCTGGCGCAGCGGCGTAACTACGCTGCGCACCAGGCCTTTTGCCGAAGTTATCACCGGTGGCTCGCCCCGATAGCTAGCGGTAAGCAGCGACAGCGAGATCAGCAGTATGACTATAAGCGTTATGCGAGGGCGTCTGAAAACGGGACCGGCCACCGGTAATGGCAGTCCCTCCTAGCGGCTGCTGGAGGAGATCAGCACCCGCTTGAGTGCCTCGAATTCCTCGAGGCACTGTCCCGAACCAAGCGCAACGCACTGGAGCGGGTTGTTCGCGACGACAATGGGCATCCCGGTCTCCTCGTGGAGGCGCCTGTCAAGGCCGTTCAGAAGTGCGCCGCCACCGGTCAGGACGATTCCCTGCTCCATGATGTCGGCCGCCAGCTCCGGCGGCGTGTTGTCCAAGGTGTACTTGACCGCGTCGACGATCGCCGAGATGGGCTCCTCGATGGCCTTGCGAATCTCCTTGGTCGAGACGACGATGGTCTTGGGAAGGCCCGTTATCAGGTCCCGACCCCTTATCTCGGCTTGGAACTCCTCCTCGAGGACGGTCGCCGAGCCGAGGGCCATCTTCATCTCCTCCGCGGTGCGTTCGCCCAAAGCCAGGCTGTGCTCCTTCTTGATGTAGGTGATGATCGCCTCGTCAAGTTCGTCGCCGCCGATTCTTATCGACTTGGAGGTGACAATTCCTCCGAGCGAGATGACCGCGACCTCAGTGGTGCCCCCTCCCATGTCAACCACCATGTTGCCAGTGGGCTCGTGGATGGGGAGGCCCGCGCCGATGGCGGCGGCCATTGGTTCCTCAATGATGTAGGCCGGCTTCCGTGCGCCCGCATACTCGGCCGCCTCTTGAACCGCACGCTGCTCGACTCCGGTAATCCCGGATGGGACGCAGATCACCATACGCGGCTTGCCGAACCGTGAGTTATGCACCTTGTGAATGAAGTAGCGCAGCATTTTCTCGCAGATCTCGAAGTCCGCGATCACGCCGTCCTTCAAGGGCCGGATCGCCTGGATGTTGCTCGGGGTACGCCCGATCATCCGCTTCGCCTCGAGGCCAACCGCCAGGGGCCGCCCGTCTTTGGTGTTGATGGCGACCACCGAGGGCTCGTTGAGGACGATCCCCTTACCGCGCACGTACACCAGGGTGTTTGCCGTGCCGAGATCGACCGCCATATCGCGCCCTAAAAATGAGGAGCCTAATGCCATGATGTGTGCCTCCGGAGGGTTCCTTGGTCAGAGAAGTGGAAAAAAGTGCGGAATAGCCTTAAGCTTGGGCACCGGCGCCGAGGTGCTGCCGGCAGCGCAATCCACGACCCAACAGTCTATCCACCTAATCCGTTATTGCTCCGGAAAGAACAGGGCAAGCTCGCGAGCTGCGGCTTCAGCCGAGTCAGAGCCGTGCACCAGGTTTTCGCCGATCTCGATCGCCAGATCGCCGCGAATCGTTCCGGGTGCCGCCTTGGCCGGATCGGTGGCCCCCATTATCGTGCGAACGACGGACCAGGTATCCCGAGGGCCAGCCACTTCACATACCAGCACTTTGGATCGCGTGATAAAGGACACCAGCTCACCGAAGAACGGCTTGCCATCGTGCTCCGCGTAGTGGGCCTTGGCGATTGCCTCGTCCAACTGGCGCAATTCAGCGCGCACCAGCGTAAGTCCCCTGCGCTCTAGCCGCGACAAAATCTCGCCAACCAACCCGCGTTCGACGGCGTCGGGCTTGCACATAAAAAAGGTTGAATCCATAGCTCTTAGAGACTACCGGGCCGATCTGGCGCTGCCTCTAGATGGCTCGGCGCTCTCAACGGCTTCTAAGAGAGCAGGAAGCGGCGCGCCCGGGCGGCGGTCCGAAAAGATCCGAACACCACCACAGCGCCGTCTTGACCGGCCAGCTGCATCGCCTCGGATACGCCCTCCTCGACCGAGGAAGCCTCCAGCACAGAGAAACCCTCTTCGAGTGCCACCGCCGCAAGTGCCTCAAGAGGCATCGCGCGCTGTTCGCCGATGGTCGCAACAAAGACGCCGGCCAATCGCGACTTCATCGCTCTCAACACCGCGTTCGCATCTTTGCCCGCGAGCATGGCAACGACGCCGTATGCTGGCTCGATTCCCGAGAACTCTTCGGCAAAGGTGCGTGCAAGCGCCTCAGCCGCCTCGGCATTGTGCGCCCCATCAACAACCACAAGCGGGCTGCGGTAGACCACCTCGACTCTTGCAGGCACCGATACGCTTCCCAAGGCCTCACCGACGGTGTCGTAATCAAGGCTCGATCCGACAAGCTCCTCGACCGCCGCAATCGCCACCGCGGCATTTTCGACTTGATGTCGGCCGTGGAGCGCCACGAAAAGCTCCTGGTAGATGGTTCTGGGAGTTCGCAGATCGAAGCGCCACCCACCCACGGCCAGCGTCTGTTCAGAAACCGAGATATCGCATCCAAGCCTCAGGACGCCGCGGTTCGGCCGCCTGTCAAAATAAGTCGTCAGGTCATCCGGGATCGCCCCGAGCACTGCCACGGATCCCGGTTTGATGATCCCCGCCTTGTTGTCGGCGACACCCTCCAGCCCAGGTCCCAGGAGCTCAAGGTGGTCGTGCCCAATCGAGGTGACCACTGCGACATCGCCATCGACCACGTTGGTCGAATCCCAGGTTCCGCCGATACCCACCTCGACCACCGCTGCCTCCACGCCTTCGGCGTAGAAGAGCGAGATGGCCGTGGCGGTAAGCACCTCGAACCAGCTAAGCGTTAATCCCAGCTTCTCCTCCACCCCGGCGACCAGCAGAAGTTCGGAGGCCAGCAGGTCGTCGGTGACGGGAATTCCACCGATCAGAATACGTTCGTTTACGCGGTCCAGATGGGGGGAGAGAAACGTGCCGACCTTCTGGCCCATCCGCACCAAGAGCTCGGTGCAGATCCGGGAGACAGATCCCTTGCCGTTCGTCCCGGTCACATGGATCGTCCGGAACTCAGTAGAGGAAATGCCGAGCGCCTCTAAGACCTTGGCTACAGGTTCGAGGGATGGCTCCTTGGCAAATGCGCCCTTGGTCTCGAAGTTGTCGTGCCCGTCTAGCCAAGCCAAAGCTTCCTGGATCGTCCAACCCATCGTGCGTCGACTTCCGAGCCGGCCCGAGCTAGGAGGCGCGGCGCGTCCGCGGGGGACGCTCGCTTCCACCGTTGCGCGGAACCAGAGTGGGGGCGGCCCTCTTGGCCACGACCTCGGCATCCACCACGCAACGCTGCACGTCGCTCCGCGATGGAAGCTCGTACATCACGTCCAGGAGAACCTCCTCGAGAATGGCCCTTAGGCCACGAGCCCCGGTGCCGCGCAGTAGCGCCAGATCCGCGATCGCCTCCAGGGCATCATCACTGACCTCGAGTTCGACGCCGTCAAGCTCGAATGTGCGCTTGTATTGCCTGACAAGTGCGTTCTTCGGCTCAACGAGGATCCGGATCAACGAGTCTCGCTTGAGGTTGGAGACCGCCCCCATGACGGGTAGGCGCCCAACGAATTCGGGTATGAGGCCGAACTTGAGAAGATCCTCCGGCAGCGCGTAGTGGAACATCTCCGACTCGTCGTAGTTATCGCCCCTGAGATCGGCACGGAATCCAATGCTCTTCTTGCCGATCCTGGCCTCGATGATCTTCTCGAGGCCCGAGAACGCACCACCAACGATGAAGAGGATGTTGGTGGTATCGATCTGGATGAACTCCTGATGGGGATGCTTGCGGCCTCCCTGGGGCGGAACCGAGGCCACGGTGCCCTCCAGGATTTTCAACAATGCCTGCTGAACGCCTTCGCCCGAGACGTCCCTGGTAATCGAGGGGTTTTCCGCCTTACGGGCAATCTTGTCGATCTCGTCGATGTAGATGATCCCGGTCTGTGCGCGCTTAACGTCGTAGTCAGCAGCCTGAATCAGCTTGAGCAGGATATTCTCGACATCTTCACCCACGTATCCGGCCTCGGTGAGCGCAGTGGCATCGGCGATGGCGAAGGGAACGTTAAGCATGCGCGCAAGTGTCTGGGCAAGAAGAGTCTTCCCACATCCGGTTGGCCCCAACAGGAGGATGTTGGACTTGGAGAGCTCCACCTCCTTGTCTAGCACGTTGCCCTGCTGGACCCTCTTGTAATGGTTGTAGACGGCGACCGAGAGCACCTTCTTTGCACGCTCTTGGCCGATCACGTAGTTATCGAGGAAGGCGGAGATCTCCTGGGGCGCGGGCAGCTTCTCCACCCGGAAATCGGATTTTGAACCTTCGTCCTCAGAGATGATGTCTACGCACAGACGAATGCATTCGTCGCAGATGTAGACACTGGGGCCAGCAATCAGCTTGCGCACCTGCTTTTGCGACATTCCGCAGAAGCTGCACTTCACCAGATCCTGGCTCTCACCAAACTTGGCCATCCCCCGCTACCTCCAATTCGGTACCTTAGCCTCGCCGGTGGGCCAGGCGCCACATCCCGGGCCCAAGATCACAGTCTGTCTAGCGGGCGATCGCGCCCGCCTCCACAGCGCCTCTAGAAGAAAGAACCTCGTCGATGACCCCGTACTCACGGGCTTCCACGGCATCAAGGATGAAATCCCGGTCGGTATCAGCCTGAATCTTGTCCACGGCCTGCCCTGTGTCGGCGGCCAGCATCTCGTTGAGCAGGTCCCGCATACGCAGGATTTCCTTAGCCTGCAACTCGATGTCGGTTGCCTGGCCACCTACTCCGCCGTAGGGCTGGTGCAGCAGAACTCGAGCATGCGGCAGAGCAAACCGCTTTCCCTTGGCTCCGGCTGCCAAAAGCACGGCGGCGGCAGAGGCCGCCTGACCAAAACAGAAAGTGGACACATCAGGCCGGATGAACTTAATGGTGTCATAGATGGCAAACAGCCCGGTTATGTCACCGCCAGGCGAGTTGATATAGAGATTTATATCCCTCTCTTGGTCCTCATACTCGAGAAAGAGCATCTGGGCACAGACCAGGTTCGCAACGGCGTCGTCGATTGCGGTACCCAGGATGATGATACGCTCCCGGAGCAGCCGCGAATAAAGGTCATACGCCCTCTCGCCCCGGCTGGAAGACTCCACCACCGTTGGAACCAGATAATTGAAAGCTTTCACCTGCGACTCCTTCTTGCCGGACAGCACTCTAGGGTAGGTCAACGACGCAAAGCGCGGATCTACTCCGCCGCCTCTTCCCCGTCAACTTCTCCGGCCCCTGTCGACGCTTCGGGCTCAGCCTCAACCTCGGGTTCCTCGGCCTTGGGGGCCTCGCCCGTAATGTCAGCGCGGCTGAGGACATTGCCCTTGTCGTCGACGAGCTGCGCATTCTCGAAAACCCAGTCGAGAGCCTTACGCTTTGCGATCTCCGCCCGCAGCGCGAAGAGTTGCCCACTGAGACGCAGGCGCTCCCTTGCGTCGTCCAGATCAAGTCCGCTGGCCTGGGCGATCTGAGCTACCTGCTCATCAATCTCTTCCTCGTCGGCTTCGAGGCCCTCCGCCGTTGCCAGAGCCCTAAGAGCCAGGTCCAGGCGGGTCTCAATGACCGCCTCCGAGGCCAGCCGCGAGGAGAGCTCGTTGGCCGTGGTATTGGCGATCTCGAGATACTTCGCAAAGCTCAAACCGGTGTTCTCAATGCGATGGCCGAAGTCGTGGGAGAGGTTCTCGAACTCTCGTTGTACCAGGGAACCAGGTAGGTCGGTTATGCCTGCGGCCTCGGAAAGGGAGTTCGCCAGCACCTGCCGCCACGAATTTCTAAGCAGCGAGCGGCGGAAGTTTTCGAGGCTGGTCCGCACATCCTCGCGAAGTTCGGCCAGGGTCTCGAACTCCGAGACGTCCTTGGCGAATTCATCGTCCAGTTCGGGCTTGACCAGCGACTGATGGGCCTTGACCGTACCGGTCACCTTGCGTGGCGTGCCGCCCTCTTCCGAAGGCGGAACTTCGAACTCGAAAGTATCGCCGACAGACTTCCCGGACAGTGCCTCCGCGAGGCCCTCCACCGGCTCGGCGGCACCGATCCTGAGCACGTAATCAGTCACCGCACTTGGGTCCGAGCCCTCCTCGGCAACCTCAAAGTCGATGGTGGCAACGGAGTTTTCACCGATTGGCTCGGCGGCGTCCTCGTAACTGCCGAAGGCCTCGCGCAACCTCTCGATCTGGTCGGTGATCTCCTCGTCCGAAACGTTCGGCGACGGGAATTCAATGCGAAGGTCACCGTAGCCCTCGATGGCGTACGCCGGCCGAACTTCGACGACCACATCGAGCTTGAGCGGCCCCTCGTCCTCGCCTTCGGTGACCGTCACCGACGGACGGGAGATCGCCTCGACCTCGTTGTCGATTATTGCCTGCTCAGCCCAGCGGCCGGCGTTGTCATTTATCGCCTCGGCCCGAGCAAATCCTTGGCCAAGCTTGGCTTCCAACACCCGCCGCGGCGCCTTGCCCGGTCGGAATCCGGGCAGTCGAACCTGCCGTGACACCTTTAGAAAGGCCTTTTCCACCTCTGGCGCCAGCTCCTCCTCGGGAACCTCCACGAGAAGCTTTATCTGGTTATTGTCGAGTTGCTCGGTGTGGGATTGCATATGGGTACCAAGTTAGTTGCCCAAGGTCAGGTTGCTTCATTTGCCCATGGCCGGCCTCGGCCGAGCCCGCGTCCCAGCGCGACGCCAGCTAGGGCGAAAATTAAAGCACGCTTAAATGTACGTACATTGCGGGGCGTCAAAGATACCCTCCCGGGTATTATGGATCAAAAGTCCCGACCCAAGGAGAGACTGTTGTTCTTCAGAACCAAGCTTCCCTCAGTATCCGCCCGCGACGCCCAAGGAATGATCTCCGATGGTGCTCAGCTTGTCGATGTTCGCGAGAAGATGGAGTGGGACCACGGGCACGCTCCTTCCGCGAAGCACATACCCCTTAACACCATCCCGGCAAACCTCCACAAGATCGACAAGACCAAGCCCGTGATCGTCGTCTGTCGCGGAGGCTCACGCTCGGCGAGTGCCGCAGCCTTCCTTGCTCAGCACGGATTCAACGTCCACAATCTCGATGGAGGCATGGTCTCCTGGGCGCGGCATGGACTCGACATCGTTGCCGGGAACGGTCGGCCCGGAACCGTCGCCTGAGCTTCGGATCCCAAGAACAGAGAGACCGCCGCGGCCATTGGCCGCGGCGGTCTTGCGTTAACGCTCCTGGCGCCAGCGTCGCCGTCGCCGCCCGAACGCACTACTTAAGCTTCAAGAAGAGGCTCTGCAGCCTCTCGAACTCCTCCAGCGACTGGACGTCGTCCCTCTTCGCACACGCGAACAACTGGGCAGCCACCATCCTGAAGCCAACCCGCTCCAGCGCCTTGAGGGTTGCCTGGAACTGTGTTACCACATCGTCGCACTCACGACGTTCCTCTATCATCCTGGCCAGACCTCTAACCTGGCCTTCGACCCGAGCGAGCCGGCGCAAAAGGTCCCTGGCTTCGTCGTCGCTCAGCTGGATTCCGGCGGGCTGCGGCTCAGCCAACTCGGTATCGTTGCTCATCGCTGGTGCCTCCATCAATACCCTTAGGGGTATTCTAGCCGCCCAGGTAGGCAGCGCGGATGGAGTTGGCATCAATGAAGGCTGCCGCCTGAATTAGAGAGTCAGCCGATCACGCGATCCAACACCGCCTTCGCGGGGATGACCTCACCATGGCGTATTGGCGCTCAACTCGTCTGCGAAAGGCCGCCACCGCTCGATTTGAAAGCGCGCAGCCAGGGCCTGAGTGCATCCGCTATTGGGCACTTCCCGGCTGCAGCCCCGTCCGGATTCTGCGAAGCACCAGTATGGACTGCCGCCTTGGATATCCCCGGGCTGATTCCACCGGCTGGACATCCTCCCTTTCTCGGCCCTTTCTCGGCCGATGGCCGTATTGGATAAGCGCCTGAGCAAACGCCGGCGTGTACCTAAGGCCGGCTGCACAAACGTTCCGGGGCCATGCGCCGCAGTGCCATGGTTCGTCCACTGGCGGAAGGTTGCCCACACGAACATCGGAACCCCCTCGCCCTTTCGTCCAACGAGTGGGCGGAACAGGCGGCTCCATGGACTCGATTAGCAGCTTCCTCCGCCAATACGGGGACCCCGCGTAACCCTTTACGGCCTTCGAACCTGCCATCAAGGACGCGCGCCAGGACGAAAAGGGCTCGGTCGAGCAAATGCTGAGCGCATTCGAGTTGGAAACCCATGGCCAGCAAATCCGCCTCGATCTTTTTGGGTGCGGGCCGGCATTGTCTCAAAAGATCGGCGTGTACCTTGGCTCCGAACAGTTGGCCGCGGCGTTGCCGCCACGTCGTACCTCCTGGGTGGGAAACCTAGAGCCGACCGCGGGCCGCGACGCGACCCAAAGGCACGCATCAAAGGCCGACGGCGGTATGTGACGGGCCGGCGCGCACGTGGCCGGTACTGGGCGGCGGCTACGTCGGCCCGGGATGCCTTCGCAAAAGTATCTGGAGCGGGGGCCTATGCGCCTGTGGCCAAAACACCACCGGCGCAACTCCCACCACAGGGCATGATTTGGATCCGGTGGTCACCCTCACCATCGGCGTTCCCGAGGATGCAGCTCACCCGTCAACAGGAGTGATTCACCCGTTACCACACGACACACTGAGTCACGCCAACATCCGTAGCGGCTCAAGTCTTCCGGCGACAAACCAGCTCACCCTTGCCGATGGGAACTACGAGAGCGTCGACGCGATCATCGACGAGGGCGGCATCCAGCATTGGCTGCAGTGTCTCGCGGTGATTTATGGCGTTGTCCGCGATCAAAATGCCTCCGGGCACGAGGCGCGGCACAACAACGTTGTAACAGGCCTCGTACACTTCCTTTTCGGCGTCGAGGAAGCAGAACCCCACCTGTTCAAACTCGTCTGCGTAATCAAGAAAGTCGCCCTCGACCAGCTTGACCACGTCGTTAACGCCGGCTCGCGAGAATGTCTCGCGGGCGAGAGCGACCTTCCGCGGCAACACCTCAAAGGTCGTGAGGGTGCGAGCGCTCGCCCTGCAGGCCAGCGAGAGCCAGAGTGTCGAATAGCCGGCACTGGTCCCGATTTCGATGAATGCGCCCTTTGGGGCCGAGGCCGCCCAAAGCGCAAGGAAGCGCCCCGTCTCCTCCGGAATCTGGCGGAGCCGGTCAAGCCGGGGAGTTCCATCGATACGATCGGCCTGGTCAAGGCGCTCAAGCTCTTGCATGCGCTCGAGCATGCCGATCGGGATATCGTTGAACATCAAGGCCTCCCAGTAGGGCGCCGAGGCCCCGATCCGGCAGACCGTGGCCTGGCCTGGTTAGAGCACGCCAAAAGGCGGCCCCCTTCGCGCTGAGCTGCGAGCCGGCGTGGTCCCCGGCACTGCTGGGCATCCATCTTACCCAAGCAAGTCAAGCCAACCAAGCGACCGCCGAGCACGGGTCCGGTTGACGCTTAGGAGCTCGCCGCTCGGAAGCATGCAGGGCGCATGTACGGAACCGTCACATTGGGACTGCGTACGGTCTCCTGCGCTGAGGCCATCCGCCAACGGCCGGTCCCGCAGGTCCACGGTGGCAACCTAGTGCAACCTACACCTCGTATCCGCTATTTGCACGCCCGACCGGCGAGCCCGGGGACTCGAACGGCCTTTTAGGGCTGAAGGAAGAAAATCTGGAGCGGGTGACGGGAATCGAACCCGCACCACCAGCTTGGAAGGCTGGAGCTCTACCATTGAGCTACACCCGCGCGTTCCCAGATACTAGCCTGACGGCCATCCGGAACCCCCGTGCCAGGCAACCTGGCCATTGGTCGGGGAGGGGGGATTTGAACCCCCGACCCCCTGGTCCCAAACCAGGTGCGCTGCCGCTGCGCCACTCCCCGAACGATTAAAGCTTAGCGACGCCCTAAACCAGACGCTTGTCCGCAGAGCGGAAGCGCTTGATGAAGAAGCGCACAATCACCACTACCGCCACCACCGCAATCAGGTAACCGGCGTACTTTATGTAGCTCGCCACGTAGGTGAAGTTCGAGCCAACTGCGTAACCGACCAGGGCTAGCGCCGCAGACCAAGGAAGAGCCCCGATAAGCGTGAAAACGCCAAAGCGGACGGGCTTCATTTCGGCTACGCCGGCCGGAAGTGAAATAAAGGTACGAATCACCGGCAGCAGGCGGCCCACCAGGACGGCAGCCTCGCCCCGGCGTGCAAACCACTTCTCGGCACGATGGACGTCCTCTTCACGGATTCTCACGTACTTGCCAAAGTGCAGCACCAGCGCCCTTCCGCCGGTGCGGCCGATCGCCCAGGCGATATAGCTTCCCAAAAGGTTGCCGAAGGTTCCGGCAAGGATCGCTGCCGCCAAGTTCATCTTCCCGAGGCCGGCCAGAACGCCCGCAAATGGCATAACAATCTCGGAGGGCACCGGAATCAGCGCGGACTCGAGTGTCATCAGGACGAAGACGGCTAGCAGGCCGTATGAGGAGATGAAGTTTTCCACGCGATCACACTACTAGCGGGGTCCTCAGCAACCATCGAATATCTGGTCAAGGCCGATCAACGACCCGAGCTGGGCACGATCGACCAGCGGCAGAAAAAAATTGTCCCGATGATCCTGGCCAACGCCTGGCAGATTAAGTCGTTCGCAGGAGCCGAGTAAATCGCGGAGACTTATGAGGCCAAGCCTCGAAGGAGAACTTTCCAGGACCCGCAGTGCCCGTGGCAGGACTTCGCCAAAGTAACCGGCTGGGTTCGGGCCGGCAAGCTCCTCTGCCGTCGCCCGAAAACGCGCCTCGATTCCCCTCCCGCCGGTGGCACGCTCCAAATGACTCGCAACGAGGTCAGCAGCCTCGCCGAAGGCGGCGGGCTCAGCACACAATCCGGCCAGCTGGCGCAGAGTCGGCGTGTCGTGAGTACCGAATGACAGCGCCGAAGCCTCCGGAAAGGTGGAGGGTGCCTCATGCTCGAAGCAAAGTACCTTGCTGAGCAGAAGGCCGGCCCCCGAAAGCGCCTCACGGAGCCCATCCGGCACCACCCCCAAGTCCTCGGCAACGAGTGTCAGCCCACGCGTTTTCGAAAGCTTCGCAAGCCGCGCGAGTGTCCCATCGCGAGGTTGCGGGACGAATACCGCGTCACCAGCGCCGTCCTCGCGCTCGCGGACCACACAAAGGCGCTGGAGTCCTATCGCATGGTCTATTCGAAACCCGCTCGCCGTGGAAGAGAAAATCTCCAAAGCCCCGATTAGAGGGAAGTAGTCCTGCTCTGGGCCAAAAGCTCCGAGGTCAAACCCGACGAGCCCCCAGGACTGACCATTGGGGTTGAAATAGTCGGGCGGAGCTCCAAGTGCACCGCCCCGCACGGCCCAGTCGCTCAGCGCAACCGCATCAACGCCGTCGGGCACCACGCCAACAGGGAGGTCGAGACCGATGGGGAGCCGCCGGTTTGCAGCTGCAATCATTCCGTGGGCCAGTGCCTGCGATGTGATCACGACATCACGCATCCGGTTCAAGTCCCGGCCTACATAGCCCGCCAGACGTGCGTACACCTGGCCTGCCAATTCGACTTGTGCCGGCTTCAGCAACTCGCGGATGCGTGCTTCCGCGTCCCAGTTGTAGGCAGGTTGGCTCCGGATGGCCTCGGGCCCGGCAGCAAGGTAGGTGGCGGCGCGCGCCTTGCGTTGGGCGAAGACGCGTTGGGCGATGGTGGACCCATCGGGCTTTTCCGGGCCGAGGGCCGGAAAATAAAGCGGGTCCACCAGGAAGCGCGACTCCGGGCTGTACGGCCCGACCGGCAAGCCGGGCGGCATCAGGAGCAGTGGCCCCAGCCACAGCGAAGCCAACCCACACCGTGCAGCCCACTCCGCCAGGCCGGGAAGCTCCGAAAGATCCGCGACCGGCATCCCACCAGTTCCTGGAAGCTCGGAGAGAAAAAGCGAAAGCCCAAGACCACGCATTTCAGATGGCTCGGCAGCCGCGAGTACACGGCTCCTGGGAGCTTGTGGGGCCGTGACGTCCTACAATTCGTTTGCAATGACCAAATTCCGAGCCCTTCACACCGAAATATTCTACGCATCCGATGAAACGGGCATCGTGTTGGAAGATTTCGGCGGCACGGGAGACAACCTGCTCTTCGTGCATGCGACGGGCTTCAGCGCGCGGATGTACCTCCCAATCGCCAGTGAACTGCGGCATCGCTTCCACTGCTGGGGACTAAACGCCCGATTCCACGGCGGCTCTGGCGGCGCGTTTCCTGCGGACTTGCCATGGAGCGTCCTTAGCCAGGACATCCAGGAAGCGATCCACCACATCGGCGGCAAGGCCTGGCACGGCTTCGGCCATTCCTACGGAGGCGCGGGACTCCTCCTCGCGGAGCAGGAGCGCCCGGGGCTGTTCAGGTCTCTTTACCTCTACGAGCCGGTGGTGATCGGACCCGCCCAGCCCGAACCGGATGAGGAGGCCTCGCTCGCGGTCCTGACCCGCAAACGGCGCCAGACCTTTTCCACCCGTGCGGAAGCCGCAGCGAACTTCACCTCCAAACCTCCGATGAACACCTTCGATCCGCGAACGATCGACCTCTATCTCGAGACGGGCTGGACCCGCGGCTTTGACGGCCAGATCCATCTCACATGCCCTCGCGAGATCGAAGCCGAGGTCTATACCCAGGCAATCTGCCACGATGCATGGGACAGGATGGGCAATCTCAAGGCACGCTCGCTTCTGGTGGCCGGGGGACGCACCGACTCGTTCAGCTTTGAGCACATTTCCCTGCTCGCGGCCAGGAGTACGGTGGCAGAACCGGCGATCGCCGAGGGCCTCGGACACTTCGGACCCTTCGAGTCCCCTTCCGAAGTTGCGGGAATGGCCGAGGCATTCCTCGGCTAGGACGCAATACCGCGGAACCGCTGCAGGGCATCAAGCTGGTAAAATCGAAGCCAACAAAAGGTGACGTTGGCTGAGTGATATGGGTTTACAGGTACCGGGCTCGATTACGGCGTCCAAAGTTAGTTCTTTCAAGGAGTGCGGACTCGCTTTCCGCCTGTCGGTCATCGACAAGATACCCCAGCCGATAACCCCCTGGACCCTGAGAGGCACGCTCGCCCACACCGTCCTGGACAGGCTCTACTTCAGATATGACGGCGCCAACCGCACCCGCGAACGAGCCTTGGAACTCGCCGAAGAGGTATGGGCGGAGGCATTGTCCGAAGGAACGCTGAGCGGACTCGAATCGACGGCCACCAACCTCCACTCGCTGCACAGGGAAATGCGCACCCTGGTACTACAGGACTTCGAGGCTGAAGACCCCACCAAGGTCACGGCGATCGCAACCGAGCTGAGGTTGGAGACCAGCTTGGGTGGCGTCACGCTGCGCGGTGTCATAGACCGGCTCGACCTGAACGATGACGGCACCCTCACGGTAACCGATTACAAGACCGGGAAGCTCCCCGGCGAGGTCCAGGAGAACGAACGCCTGAGTGGCGTCTACTTCTACGCGCTGCTCTGTGAAAAAGTGCTTGGTCAGCGTCCCTCTCGGGTCCAGCTTGTCTATCTCCGCGACGCCACGCGCATCGTGGCCTCGCCCACCGAGCAGACCCTAAAGGGCCTCACCTCCCGGACCGAAGCAGTCTGGCGCGCCGTCTGCAATGCCTGCGAGCGCGAGGACTTCCGTCCAAGGCCATCGAAGTTGTGCCGCTTTTGCTGCTACCAGGACCTATGCCCCGCCCAAGGGGGTAGCCTCTCACTGCTGGAGACCTTTAAGGTCTCTCGTGGTTCGAGGAAGGACGGCAGCCGCGGTGGCGGCGCTGTGGACGGTCTAAGCAATTGACGGACGTACACGAGCTTTTCAAGCCATTCGACGATGCGGTCGACACAATCTTTTCCCCCTTGCGCGGCCTGCCCATGGCAAACCGGATCCTGTTCGGGGCGTCGAACGTTGCTGACCACTCCATTCTCTGGTTCACACTTTCAGCTGTTCGAGGACTGCGAAAGGGTGGAGAGCGCTACGCAGTTCGCGCGGCAGCGGCACTTTTGGCCGAGAGCATCTTGGTAAACCTTGGCATCAAGACGATCTTCGGTCGCAGCCGCCCTACCTGGGAGGGCGATCTGCCCCATGAGATACGCACCCCGCTCACCAGCTCGTTTCCTTCCGGGCATGCCTCTGCTGCGGCATGTGCCGCAGTCCTACTCAGCGATAATGACCGGCTCTGGCCGGTATACGTGGGACTCGCCGCACTGGTCGCCCCTTCGCGAATCCACGTCCGCATGCACCACGCCTCCGACGTGGTGGCCGGACTGGCAATCGGCACGGCCTTCGGCCTGGTGGTGAAAAAGATATTTCCGATTGACTCCCGAGCGGAGCGGCATTGACCGTTCGCGCAGCAGGCGCGGTGGTCGTTCGCTACGTGGACGACATGCCGCTCGTATGCCTCGTCCACCGGCCTCACTACGACGACTGGACCCTGCCCAAGGGCAAGATCGACAAGGGGGAGTCCGATGAGGACGCCGCGCGGCGCGAAGTCTTCGAAGAGACCGGGATCGTTGGTACGCTTCTCGCCGATAGACATGCCGTGACAAGGTACAGGGATGACCGTGGCCGCGAAAAGACGGTCATGTATTTTCTCATGCGCTACACGAGCGGAGATTTCGCGGCGAACCAAGAGGTGGACAAGATCATCTGGCTCTCCGCCGAAGAAGCCGCCACCCAGCTGACCTACAAGCATGACGGATCGGTGATTCGTCAACTATTGGGGGCAAATGAGGAATAACCGTGGCAAAAATAGGGATTCAATAACCGTGACCATATCGAAATTCTCCATAAATTACGATTACCGCTGCCCCTTCGCTCGCAACCTCAATGAGCACGTAGTGGCCGCATTGGAAGAGGGTGAGCCCTACGAGGTGGAGTTTCTCCCCTTCAACCTCTCCCAGGTCCACGTGGAGGAAGGGGACCCCGCAATTTGGGACGACCCGGACCGGGCAGGCGACCGGCTTGCCAATGAAGTCGGCTACATCGTCTCCCAGGAGTTTCCAGACAGGTTCCTGAAGGTTCATCTGGACCTGTTCGCCATACGCCACGACCGCGGAGCAAGCCTCCGTGACCGGTCAGAGATCGCCAAGGTGCTCGCGGAGCATGGGATCGACGCGGAAGCCGTTTTCGCCAAGGTGGAGGCGGGTACCTATGCACACCGCATGCGTGAGATCCACGAGGATCAGGTTGATCGCCTAGCGGTATTCGGCGTGCCCACCGTCTTCAACGGCGACAAGGCTGCATTCGTGAGGGTGATGAAGAGGCCGGCCGACTCCTCGGAAAAACCCCAAGAAGTGGTCGAGCGCATGCTCGATCAGGTCTTCGGGCACCCCGAGTTCAACGAAGTAAAGCACACCCGCGTGGATCGATAGGTTCGGGGCCACTTGGGCAAAGCGCAGGCGAGGCAGCGCCGAGCTTAGGTAGCATCGGGCCATGAAACTTCATGGCAAGTCAGTACTGGTTACCGGAGCGGCATCGGGAATTGGCCGCGCGATTGCGCGGCGCGTAGCTGCCGAAGAGCCAGTGGTCGTCGTCTGCGTCGACAAGAACGGGCCGGGCGCGAGCGAGGTCTCCGACGAAATCGCGGCCGGCGGCACTTCGAGCTACTCGGTCGCTGTGGATCTTGCCGATCGCGATGCAATAGAGCTGCTGGCTGGAGCGGTGACCGAGCAAAGCGGCGGAATCGATGTCCTGTTCGCCAATGCCGGCGTGTCGTTCGGCGGAGGCTTGGACACCCTGGAGGAGGCCTGGCAGGCTTCCTGGGACATCAACGTCATGTCACAGGTCAGGTTGGCACGCAGCTTCTTGCCAGGCATGATCGAGCGCGGTGGCGGCTACATCGTCAACACCGCCTCCGCTGCTGGGCTCCTGACCAACCTCGGCGCACTCTCCTACGCGGTGACCAAACACGGATCGGTTGCTCTGTCAGAGTGGATAGCCATAACCCATGGGCGGGACAATATCAAGGTCTCCGTACTCTGCCCGATGGGTGTTCGGACCAACATGCTCTTTCCCGAGGGTGGACGGCAAAACGAGGAGCACATGCTCGCCCAGGCCGCGGTGTTGCAAGCCGGCGACGTCCTCGAGCCCGAGCAGGTGGCCGACAAGGTGGTGCGGGCAATGGACGCGGAGGAGTTCCTGATCCTTCCCCATGAGGACGTGCGCGGCTTTTACAGCTTCAGAGCCAACGACACGGCAAAGTGGATCTCGGCCATGGCCCGGTATCAGGACCGTCTCGCCTCGGACTGAAGCGGCGGCCCAAGGCGGCTAAGACGATTCTCACGGACCAATCATCACCACCTCCCGAAAGCCATCGAAACTCGTATCGAACGCAAGGCGGGCGATACGGAGGGAGCCTTGATGAAAGTTTCGAATCCCGTCAAGGTGCTGGTAAGCGCCGGCGGCGGGTTGGGCGTGATACTCGCGCTTCACCAGGCCCAGGTAATCGGGACCACGAACACCTCGGCGGACACGAACGCACCCGGCGTAAGTGCGACGGCAAAGGCGCGCACCTCCCAACTCGAGTCCGCGATAAGTGCACTCACCAAGCAGGAGCAGGCGATCAAGACCCAGCTCGGCCAGACTTCTTCTGAACTCGCGACGAAGCAACAGGAGCTGGCCCAGGCAAGCGCAGCCGCGCTCGCTGCTCAGCAGCGTGCGGCAGCAGCTGCGGTCTCCAGCTACTCCACGGTGACCAGGGCACCTGCACCCGCAGCCACTACCAGCGCATCAAGTGCCAAGGGTGACGACTCCGGCGGCGACGATTAGGAAGCAAAATGGCGGAAACCAAGAAGCGCCGCCCCTCAAAGGCAAGGATGGCCGCCCGTCGCCTGGCCCCGGTCGCGATAATCGTGCCGGGAACGGCATATGTAACCATGCAAGCCGTGTCCTTCGTCTCCAGCCCGAGTCACCTCTACAACACGGCTCAGCGGGCTGCAAATGCAGCCAAGCTCAAGGCGGCCAGAGCGGCCGAAAAGGAGTACCTCGCCGTCGCGAGTGCTCTCAACCACAGCGCCTCGGAACTCGCATCGCTACAGGCAGCCTCCGCGCAGGACCAGGCAGGACTTTCCAGCATCTCCAACGGAATTACCGCGATCAAGAACCAAAAGCCCGCGCCGACTCCGGTCAGCGCGGGAGCTTCGTCCGGGAACACGGTACGCGTGCCATCGGTCCCAATCGGAAACACGCCCGCCGCCACTACTACGGCCAGCATGCTGGCAGCAGGGTGACGGGATGAAGAAGCAATCACGCACTTGGCGCGTCCAGGCCATGGGAACCCATTTCAACTTTCAGCTGCGGCAAGCCACAACCGCGAACGCCCGGCGCCTGGTCGAGGCTACCGAGAAACTGCTGCAGAGCATGGAGTCCTCCTGGAGCCGCTTCCGCGACGACTCCGAACTCGCCGCCTTGAACCATACCGGCGACCTTGCTCACCCCTCCACCTTGTTGAGGCTTGCAGTGTTCGAGGCCCTGAATGCCCACCGTCTCACCGGAGGCTACTTCGACCCCCGGGTGAAGCGCGCTCTCGAGTACCTCGGGTACGAGCGCTCCTTCACAGAGGTTGGCACCGGAGCGGAGCTACCGCCTAGGGCGGGATGCTCGCCGACCCGGCCGCCATCAGACTTTTGCGCAGTCTTCGACGAACCCGCAGGAGTGCTGTCGATCGGCCCAGAGCCTATTGACCTAGGAGGAATCGGCAAGGGCTTGGCGCTGCGCATGTTGAGCGACCACCTCCGCCATAGTGACTCGGGCAGCCATCTGATCGAAGCCGGTGGTGATATTCGGACCTACTTGGATCCGCACGACAGGGAGCCTTGGTTCATCGACATCGAGAACCCCTTCTCCCCTGCGCGCCTGCCGATGCTGGTGCGTGTGGGAACAGCTGCGGTCGCCACCTCCTCGGTCAAGGTACGCAACTGGAAAGTCGGCGGGCAAACCAAGCACCATATCATCGACCCCGCGAATATGGATTCAGCGGAGACCGACTTGTACGCGGTTACCGTCGTGGACACTGATTCGGCACGGGCAGAGGTCTACTCCAAATGGATCTTCCTGCTGGGCAAAGCGGGCGGCATGGCGCTAGGCCGCGAGCGCGAAATCGCCGCTCTCATGATCGGAGCCGACGGGGAAATCCGTTACAGCCCGGCGTGGGCACGATACATGCAAGTTCAAGCCGAAGCCTCCACGCGGGCCACCGGCTGCATCCTCTCAGAAGTCTCCTCTCCCCTTGAACGCCTCTTCGTGAGTGCCTGAAATGGGCACCCTCGACACAAAAGGTGGACTGCCGGGGCGCAGCGAGCGCCCAGGCACGCGGGGTCCGGAGACCGGCGACAGCGAGGACCAGGCCCCTTCCGTCTTCTTCGCGCTTCTGGTCGGCTCGGGATCGGTGATTGCCGGCTTCGCCACGGTGAGGGTGCTGGCCGGCAAGACAACTCCGTCGCTGGCGCCTTGGGTGATCGCTCGTGGCACCGGCCTTGCGCTGGTGGTTGTTACCACGCTCCTGGTTTGCGTCGGGCTCTGGATGACACACCCCAAGCGGAACAAGACGGGGGGGCTATTTCATCCGATCACCCTCAACGCCATGCACAAAACCCTGGCCGGTACCGGCGCGGTGCTCCTGTTCATCCACATCAGCGCAATCCTCGCCGATAGCTTTGCCAAGGTAGGGGCACTAGGAGCGTTCGTGCCGCTCATGAGCAACTACCGGCCGGTTCCGGTCGCCCTGGGGACGCTCGCCCTTTATACGGTTCTCACCGTGGGTATCACTGCCTGGATGAAAGTCCGTATAAAGCTCTTCAACTGGAAGATGGTTCATCGCTACGCCTTGATCAGCTTCATCCTTATCATGATTCACGGCATCACCGCGGGTACCGATACAGCCGTAGTTGCCGGCCTCTACATTCTGGCCACCATCGCGGTGACGGCTCTCGCCGTAACGCGCTATCACTTCGACCGCCCGGCTAGCAGGGCGGCACCGAGGCAAGTCCGCCCGCCGAACGCGCCGCGGATGGCCGGCGTCGAGCACCACGAGGCCGCGTCGCCGGACCTCCCCGCAGCTAGAAGCGCTGACGGAGCTCGGCAGC
This sequence comes from Actinomycetes bacterium, assembly GCA_021850605.1. Taxonomy (GTDB): domain Bacteria; phylum Actinomycetota; class Acidimicrobiia; order Acidimicrobiales; family Acidimicrobiaceae; genus Acidithrix. The sequence continues at coordinate 8,668 of JAJZLQ010000081.1, read as the reverse complement.
CGTCTCCTCTGGCGTGATATCCACCATCAGCTCGCCGTATAGGCGCTCGAAATAGGTCACGTCCGAGCGATAGTAAGGATCCGGATTGGAGCGGGCCACTATGCGGAAGAGTGGGTTGAGGCCAAGTGCAGCCGCGTCTGGCCCACCACCTGTCAGGGCGAAGTTGAAGCTTCCCAGGTTCCACTCCACGTAGGCCGCAAACACCATGGCGAGCCCCTCGGCGAGAGCCGTCGCGTCTTCGTCACCGAGGTCGGTAAGGTCGGCACCACCACCCGGCACGGCCCACACCTCCCTGAATCCACTTGGGGCGAAGGGGGCCAGGAAGTGCACGTTCCCCAAGCGACCGATATAGCGTGGACCCTCCCGCTCGGCCTCCACGTAGTCCGCGAGCAGTAGACCCCTGCCCTCTCTCCGGTGGCGGCGGGCACGCTCGATCAGCACCGCCTGCGAGGCGAGCGGCACGTAGTCGTTGGAAGACTGCAGATGCGGATGTATGAGCGAGCTGCCCGACGGAGGAAGGTAGTTCGCGTTGATCGAGCTATAGCTGGCCTGAGAATCATAAGAGCGAATATCGCGAACGAACTGGAGCATCGCCGCGAGGGCGTCATGAAGGAGGTTCGCGTCCAATTCCTCCATGGGTACGAAGTGGCGAGTGGAGTCGTACACCCCAACTGCGGAGTATGTGGAGTAGGCAATGATATTGGGGACCACGAGCGCCCGGTTGCGTCTTATCTTGCCTTCGGGGACCATCTCGGCCGGGAAGGGAAACGTGTACTTCTCATGGAAGTCCGGACAGAAGGGGCAGAAGCCACCGGAGGCGGTCAGCTCGGTCACATCCGCCCTACTCTCCGGCTGGATCTTGGCGCCGCTGATAAATCGCACTCCGGTGCCGAAGATTGGGTCGATCCGCCGGACGAGCGGAATCTCGCCGAATGCGCCACTATCGGCCAGGACCGGCACCTTGCCCCTCAGGTCCCGCTCCTCAAAACGCAACCCGTTTACCTCCCGCACCGTCACCTCGGCCATCTGCGCCTCCACTTCGTTTGCATCCGCGCACAGACTAGCAAACCACCATCGCGCGTTTACCGGCCACCAGACACCGCCCCTCCCACGTATACCTCCGTGACCGAGCCTCACTCCGAGCTCTTCGTGGAAGGTAAAGTCTTGACATGCCGCTCAGCAAGATCGACGACCCCCAGCGCCTCAGACGGCTATTGGACGCGGTTCTGGTCATCGAGCGCGACCTTTCATTGCGCGTGGTTCTGGAAACCCTGGTTCGCGAAAGCTGCTTGCTGGCCTCAGCCCAATACGCCGCACTCGGTGTGCTGGACGACTCCGGGAGCAGCCTCAGCGAATTCATCACCTACGGCATGGATCCGGCCGCCGAGAATCTGATTCCGGAAAGGCCGACCGGCCGCGGCGTGCTCGGTCTCCTGCTCACCGACGCCAAGCCGATCCGGATCAAGAACGTCTCCGAGCACCCGCTTGCCGTGGGCTTCCCTCCGAACCACCCTCCCATGACCAGCTTCCTTGGGGTCCCGATCTCGGTGGGCGAGCGGGTATTCGGCAACCTCTACTTAACTAACAAGCTGGGAGCCGAGGAATTTGACCAGGACGACGAGACATTGATCTCCTACCTGGCACGCGCGGCGGCGATCGCAATCGAAAACGCTCGGCTGCAATCGGCGGTCGCCGACTATGCAATGCGAGCCGACCGGGAAAGGATAGCCCGGGAGCTTCACGACGAGATCATCCAGCGGCTCTTCGCCATCGGACTCGCCCTCCAGGGGACACTGCGCGTCATCATCGTGCCTGAAGCCGCCACACGGGTACAGGCCGCCATCGACGATTTGGACGAGGCCATAAAGCGCATCCGCGCCACCATCTTCGCCCTGGAGACCTCGCGCGAGCGCTTCCGTGAGAGCTTCCGTGCAAGGATACTTTCCCTGGTGCGCGAGATGCAGCCGGTGCTCGGATTCGAAGCGTCGGTGACCTTCGCAGGCCCACTCGACACCCTCGTGGACCCTCCGCTCGCCAACCAGGTGCTGCAAGTGGTGCGCGAGGCGCTGTCCAATATCGCCAAGCATGCCCAGGCGTCAACCGCAACCGTGTCGCTCAGCGTGGCCCCGGACGAGCTCACCGTCATGGTCGAGGACAACGGGCGCGGAATGGTGGGAGAACGCTCCGCAACCTCCAGAGGCATCGGGAACATGGAAAGCCGCGCCAGGGACCTTGGGGGCTCCTTCGACTACGGAAGCTCAGCCAGCCTCGGCGGCACCTTCATCCGCTGGTCCGTCCCCCTCTAACCCCAGTGGCCTACTCTCTGCCTCTTCCCGCAGCTGGCATAGACGAGACAGCGCTCGTCCAAACTTCTTCCGATAGCCGCCCTTCATAAAACTCTCCGGAAAGAGCCGCTCCAACCGGACGTCAGCGAGGACCAGCGAGGTCCCGGTTTCGTAGGCTCGGTCCACCAGGACAACGAAGCGTAGGGCCGCGTCCAGTGAGGAGAAGGTGTGGGCATGCTCGATTAACGCGAGGTCCACGCCCTGGATCAGCCGGGAATACATGACCGGATGGGTATCCGCAAGCTTGGCGAGCAACGGCTCGAACCGGTCCAAGGTGATCACCTCACCTCGGGCAAGCGCCATCTCCACGAGACGCTTCCCGTCGGCCTCGGCATCGGCCAAGTTAAGCCTGCGGTGCCTGTAGTCCGGACCGTCGATCGAAACGACCTGGAAACGCGCCGCCAGGCCTTGGATCTCGCGCATGAAATCCACCGCGGCAAACCTGCCCTCCCCGAGGCGATCAGGCAAGGTGTTCGAGGTCGCTGCCAAGTTGACCCCGGCGGAGGCAAGCCGGTCCAAGAGCGAAGAGACCAGTACCGTCTCTCCGGGATCGTCCAGCTCGAACTCGTCAACGGCGATCAACACGTATCCGGACAACTCTTGCACGGCCCGCTCGAAGCCAACAGCGCCGACGAAGTTCACCAGGTCCACAAAACTCAAATAAGCCTTGGGAGACGGCGCTTCGCGGTGGATCGCACCCAGCAGGTGCGTCTTGCCCACGCCGAACCCTCCATCGAGGTATATCCCACTTCCCTGAGGACGCGCCTGACGGCGCAGCGACAGACGGCCTCGCCGGCCCGGCTGGGTCGAAGTAATGGCGTTGACGAATTCCCGGCACGACCTGACTGCCTCGGCCTGGCTGGGAAAGCTCCGATTGGGAATGTAGTTCTGGAAACTGGTCCCGGCAAAACGCGGAGGTGGGGACAGCAGCTCAACCGCAGCCCTGATGTCAAAGTCGACCTTGCGTTCCAACAGCGATGAGACTTGCGAGGCCACCCCACCAGCCTACCCGGCGGCACCAGGTGAATCCGTGGCGCCCGTGCACCCCCGCTTTCACGGGGAGCCAGGTTAGCCTAGGCATATGAGGCAAATCTTCCCCGTCTGCGACGAGGCGGCGGACCTTGGCGCAATCTATCGGCCGCCAAGCCTCGCGCAGGGGTTCTGGCGCGCGAACATGGTGACCACGGTGAACGGCGCCGTCGAAGTCGGCGGCGTATCGCGCCCTCTCTCCAGCGGTGCCGACCGCAAGACGTTCCAAGTGATCCGCGCATTTGCCGACGCCGTGGTGATTGGGAGAGGAAACGCCATCGCCGAGGGCTACACTTCCCTCGCCGCGCCCAACCTGCCAGAGGAGATTCCGAGGGCTACCGCGGCCGCTCCAAAGTTGGTTGTGGTGGCCAGATCCCTTGACGGACTGGCCACGGCGCCGCTCGCCGGATCCGACGAGCAGGTCGTTATCGCCACCTCCGGCGCGCGGCGAGGCGAGGCGGAACACCTCGCCCAATCGTTCAAGGTCGAGCCATCGTTCCTATTCCTGGGCGAAAGCGAGATCGAGATGGGCCTTCTGCGCAGCACTTTGTCGGACCTGGGATATCGAAGCGTGGTGTGCGAAGGGGGACCAACCCTGCTGGGCCTGCTCCTGGCCGGCGGCGCCATCGACGAGATCTGCCTTACGATGACGCCCCTTGCCGCGCCGAGTCACCATGGCGGACCGTTTGGACCCGGTGGCGGCTTCGGCCTGATCCAATTGAAGCTCTCCTCCGTACTGGAAGAGGATGGCACGCTCCTCTATCGTTACGGCTTGAGGGCCGGAGACCGCCCTGGTCAAGATCGAGGGAAGGTGCCGTGAGATTCGAAAGCATTTCCAGACGGCGCAGGCCGCTTTCGCGCAATGAGACGGCCGACGCGATATCCCAGGCGCTCGAGACCTTTCCCGGCATAGGCTTCGACTGGCAACCGGCCGAGCTTCGCCTTGCCTGGACCGATGGACCCGGACCGTCGACGATTTGGAAAACAGCGGGCGAGCCATCGGGCTGGAAATACCACAATCCGGCTTTCTACGCCCCGGCAGCAGGTACGGCCCAGGTAGTGCTCTTGGAACGCACCCACTCTACGACGGCCCTGCGCGAGGCCGCTGTACGCTTCTACGCCATTGTCGAGAGACCCCCCGATCTCGCTCGAGAGCGAGACGTGGCCAGGCTGGCGCAGATACTCGAGGCCGACCAACCGCTACCCGGCTCGTTCCCGATTGTGGAGGGCATAGCCGACGCACTGGCCCATGGCCTTCCCGCCTCAGCGGATGATCCGGCGGCCTATCTGTTGAAGGCCGCAAACCTGCTCCATCAACTGGGGTACAACCGCCTATGGGGAGAAGCCTACCGGCTGGCCGACTAGCGCCCCTCAATCGCCTTCGGCCGCTCCCGGGGCGAGGGAAAGTGCCGCCTCCAGCGGATCGACTCCAAATGGCATAACTGCTAGTGTGACGACACTAACCCCGTTGTCAAAGTATTCGGCAATTCGCCGACGGCATTGGTCCGCAGTGCCGCCCACAACCAAGGCGTCCACGACTTCCTCCGGAATAGCGCGCACCGCGCCCGCCCGATCCCCGCGGGCCCAAAGCTCCCACATCTGTTCGAGTTGCTCACCTCGGCCAAGCCACCGGTGGAAGTCTGCGTAGACACCGACATTCAGATATGCGGCAATTGCTCGCCGCGCTCCCTCCAAGAACGCGCTGCGATCCGTGACGGGCGCGACAAAGACCCGAGCTACGATCTCCTTGTCCTCCCCCACGATTGGGACGACCTTCCCCGCGTCCTCGGGCGAGAGCCAATTGATGATGGCGCCGTCGGACTCCCGCCCGGCCATGCGCAACATCTGCTCGCGCAGGGCAGCCACGAGAATTTTTGGAACCTCCGCAGGGGGCGAGGCGAGCCTGAAGCCACGCACAGCGAACGTGTCGAACTCCCGGTCGACCTTCTCGCCGGCAAGCGCCATGCGCAGGAAGCGCACGACGTCACGCGTTCGATAGTAGGGCCGCTCGAAGGGAACCGAATTCCACTTCGAGACGATGACGTCCGACGAGGAGCCGACCCCAAGAGTGAAGCGTCCGGGAGCCAGCTCGGCCATGGCCGCGGCGGAAACCGCAAGGGTGGCAGGACCACGCGTGAACGCGGGGACGATCGCCGTTCCCAGGTTCATTCCCGGCTCCCACTCGTTGGCGAGCACGAGCGGGGTGAACGCGTCGTACTGCGCAACTTCAGCACTCCAGGCGTCAACGTAGCCCGCCGCACGAAGGCGAGCCAACGGTTCACGTTGGGCTGCCAAGCCCCCGTCGGTGAGCGGAAGAGTAATGCCCCATCTAGCCATGGGCAAATGCTATTCGACCTGCGCCGCCGCAGGTCGTATAAATCGGCTGCAGCCCTTAGCTGACGGGAATCTGGCTGAATGGCGTGAGGCTGCCGTCAGCGCCGATGAGGGCCATCGCGGCCACGGTCGAATCCGAGGTCGAGATTGTGAAGGCCGCGGGTAGGCCTCCAGGGAAACTGCTCGCGTAGACCTGGACCTTGGTGCGATCTATAACAAAGGGAACCCCGGCGGTGCTGTCGATACCCTTGAGCTGAGCCGTAGGAGACACCTTACGCCCAAAGTAGAACGGCTCGACAAGGCCACTACCCCGGTTAGCGGCCGAACCCACCACCATCGCCACCTGGTTGCCGGCAAGTCCACTTGGTGGCCCATAGGCGAGCTCAAGCCATCGGTGCCAGGCGATCTTCACCCCCGGCACCTCGAAAAGGCCGGCAAGCGGGCCGGCAGTCGAACCTTTCACCACGACTAGCGCCACCACGCCACCGCTCACGTGCATGGAGAAAGGCGTACCAATGGGCACCGAAGCGATCGTCTTGAGAGGGATACCCAGCGTGCCTTGGGCGGGGACCGACTCCTTGAATCGCGGAGACCCCGCCTCCACGGTGGTCGCCGAAGCCTGAGTCGTGGTCGGCGATTCCGCCCCGGTTGATGCCAACGGGCGGATGGAGATGGTTGCGTTCTGCTGGGTGTCGGAGAGGTTGTAGAGCTGCAGAGTGACCGCTTGGTTTGTAGTCTCCGAGAGCAGCGGGAAAACGTAGTTTGAGAAGATCTCGGCGGACACCGGAGGGAGTACCACGCCGCTCGCCGCCGAGTCTGACCGAACCTCGATGGCACCGGCAACCACCCGCCCGATACGCGTCGTCACCTGCGCCGCAATTGGATCAACCCCTTGCAGCCAATCGGGCAGGTAGACCTCGGTGGTCGAGTGGCCCTTCAGAACGATCGCCTGTAGAGGGCCGGGCTGCTGGAAGCCGGAGGGCGTAAGAAACGAAATGTCGACGATCGCATCGGCCGCGAAGGGATTGAACACGGCCAGCCCGCCAGTCGAGTTCCCCAGGGTGGACATGCCCTCCACCAGCCACTGCGGGCCGGGCGAGGGCTGGCAGAGAAGCTGCGAATAGCCCTGGGTGCCGGTTGCCATCAACCCCACCACGTTTCCGCCGCCAGGGAAGGCGATCTCGACACCCCCCGGCTTGTCGGCAGGTAGCGACAGCGCAACCTGCCGATTGGAGGCAGCGGCCACTGAAACCGACTTGTGAACATCAGTTCCGTTGGCCGCGTAGAAGTCGATGGCGGCACGCTGCGCTCGTACCGTGAGATTCGTCAACTCGAGTTCAATGGAGACACCTGGCGCCTTGTCCAAACGCGGCACTGCGCAATACCAGGTCGAGGAGTCCGAGCTCGCAGGGGAAACGCTGAAGGCCGGGGCGAACAGCGTACTCGGTCCCGCCGGGCCATGCCCGAGATCGACTGTCGCCGCGGCAATGAGCGCCACCGTCAGAAGAGCCGCCACCAGGATCCGACGTACATAGTTGCTGGTATTGCCGTGCTTGGCCGTCAAGAGCTAGCGCACCTCCGCGTGCGGGCGTGAGGCGGGCGGAACCCGCGTGGCGTGATCCTGCCCACGCATGTCGCGCTCGACCGCGATGGAAACCTTTACGTGTGTCCCGAGCCTCGAAGTCACGAACGCCCCGAAGAAGACCGCGTCGATAAGCGCCAGCCACTCGAGGGCAACCAGGATTCCGAGGGCCAGTGCTCCGCCTTGAGGGCCTCCGGCTGGAACCTTGGCCACCGGCACCTTCTCGAGCACCTGGTAGCCGGTTACGCCGGGATCGGTAAGAACTTGGCTCAAGTCGACTTGCCGAGCGAGGGTCAGCGTCAAGCGCTGCAGGGCCGGACTTTGCGCCGAAGCCGGATACGCCAGGTACGAAATCCCGTCGCGGGCGAGATAGCTTCCCAGCCTGGTGGTTTCAAGCTGGGCGGCTCGCGCAAGGCCGTTATAGGAAGAGCCGTAGGACGACGCCCGGATGGGGGCATAGGCGCCCTCGAATCCTAGGTCGCGACCGGTGGTGACGGCATAGACGACATCGCTGGCGAACCACCAAGCTCCAGCCGGGATGGTGGATGGAGTTCCTATCCAAAGGACTTTGGGCGTCTGACCGTTGGTGCCGGTCACCCACCCGAGCGAATTCTCATAGCCCGAAGCGGGGATGCCGAAACGGCCGCCTAGAAGCGGAGTACTCACACCAAGCAGGGTTGCCAGCACGCCGACCACGACGGCTGCGCCACTGAGCTGGCGTATGCCGAAGGCCTCGCGCGGCAGATCACGATAGATCGTATCCACCGCGTTTGCCGATCCGTAAGCGGCAAACGCGGCCAGGAGCGGCGAAAGAAAGACGAGAGGCAGCGGATCGTGCCCCAGCGCCCCGTTATTGGAGGCGACTGCGCAGATGAATACGACAACCCCCGCGACCAGAGCAACCTCGGCGCGCCTGGCCCTGGCGCCACGTGCGACGAACGGGGTCACGACAAGGCCAAGAAGTGCGAATTCGCCGAACGGGTTGATCGATGCACCGGCACCGGCACCGAAGCGCAGCAGGTCGAGCAAGCTCAAATGAGCAGGCGGCGCCGCCCCAAGGAGAGAGGCGATGGTGGTGGCCGGGCCGAGGTAACCAACAAACCAGCTGGCGTTCGCCGCAAGAGTGATTCCGAGCACCAACCCGAAGAAGCGCCCGATCACCCAAAAGCCCGATGCCCGCGACTTTCCCGACGCCGCGTATGCAGCAATGACGGCAATAGCCAGAACGAGCTCGACAACGACATACCCGGGTGCGAACGCAGTGGCGAGCGCACCAACCATGCCAGCCCGCAGCACCGAGCGTGAAATGCGCTTTTCCCCGGCAAAGACCGCCTCGACCAGGTCCAAAGCAATCCCGATCAGCCACGGGGAGAAAGCA
>JAJZLQ010000074.1 GCA_021850605.1 Actinomycetes bacterium | reverse complement strand
TCGGTGTCGGAGGGGGGGACTTGTCCACCCGCAACACGTGATACCGTGTTCGATCTCGCTCGCTGACATAGCGAGATGGCCCTCGAGTGACCGCTGTGAACTGCCGCATACAAAATCTTGTATGATGGATGGGAGTGTTGAAGAGGATCACCTTTCTGGGGTCATCGCTGGATGACATCCGGCGGTTCCCTGAGAACGCCAGGCGCCGGGCCGGGTACCAACTGGATCGGGTACAGCACGGTCTCGATCCCGACGACTGGAAGCCGATGGCCTCGGTCGGATCAGGCTGCCGGGAGATTCGCGTCAGAGACAAGGACGGAACCTTCCGGGTGTTGTACGTCGCCACTATCGACGAGACGGTGTACGTGCTGCATGCCTTCCAGAAAAAGACCCAGAAGACGTCGACAGGCGATCTGGACCTGGCCAAACAGCGATACGGAGAGATAGGGGATGAACGATGACAGATAGCAGCGAGACCTACGACAGCGTTTGGGACGCCATCGAGGACACCCCAGCCGAGGCAGAGAACCTGCGCATCCGAGCGGCCCTGATCAGCGAGATTACGGAGTACATCCGCCGTGAGGACCTCACGCAGTCGGCGGCAGCCAAGCTCTTCGGAGTCACCCAGCCACGGATCTCCGACCTGGTGCGAGGCAAGATCGACCTGTTCAGCATCGACAGCCTCGTGAACATGCTCGCCGCCGCCCACCTCCGAGTCGAGGTGCAGGTCGCCTGAGGATCTGAGCAGATCCCCAAAGTTGTTGCTGAAGCAGGCGCTCCGCATGTGGCCGCCCTCAACAAGCATGACCGCGGTTTCGAGCCGGTCGTCATAGGCGAGCTGCAGCGTGCGTTCCAGAGCAGCCGGTTCAGCCTCACCTCTCCGGACTTCGTCCGCTACGGCGTATCCCTCTGGGTACCCGAGGTCTGAGGCGCCGTCGACCCAGGTTCCAAGGGCCACAACATGCTCATGAACCTGTTCGGCGGCCCGAGCAAAGGCGAGCAGTCGTGCGGGTTCAACTCGGTGTCGGAGGGGGGACTTGAACCCCCACGTCCTTGCGGACACTAGCCCCTCAAGCTAGCGCGTCTGCCTATTCCGCCACTCCGACGCTGCGGTTTGCCTTAGAGATCATAGCAAGGGGGCAAGCGCGGCCGCCATCGGCAAGGCCAAATCGTGGCAAATGCTCCCGGCTGGGACTTCTCGGGCATATGCACGGCCGAATCGAGATTTCATGGCATGTCAAGGCTTTGCGAAGCCGGTGACTGCTCACCAAGTTCACAGGTTCGGCCAAGAGAGGTTACAGCAACTTTCAGGGGGGTCTCAAACTGCTGGATTAGACCTCAATGAGTAGAAAGCAGGAGCACAGCGCACCTAAACCGTGAGAGGACCCCTCGCCTTGTCTCTCTATACACATTCACCGATGTCCGGAGGGGAGGTGGCTTTGCTTCGCTCCGGCCGCATCCATAGGACGATCGTTTCGATCGCGGTCGCCTTATCGCTGGTCTTGGCGGTTGTTCTCGCCAAGCTGCATCCTGGCCTGACTTCGAGCTCGACCCCCAACAGCGGAAGCTCGGCAAGCCAGTCGGCCGGCTCGGGGTCGATTTCCTCGCCCAACTCCGCGACTTTCGGCGCTGGCTCGAGTGGCGCCACCGCTCAGCCACCGATCATGGCGAGCGGAGGCTCTTAAGTCATGGTGACGAACGACTTTGCTCAGGAGAGCTTCGAGGCGATCGGTACCAGGTGCGAGCTTCTTGCCTACGGATCCCATTCGCCGGCCGCAGCGTTCCGTAGCGCGCGAGCCGAAATCGCCGCCATCGACTTCCACGCCAGCTTCTTCCGCGCGGATTCAGAGCTGACAGCTCTCAATCTTGATCAGCGCGAGACAGTTGCCGTGTCGGCGACGCTGTTCGAGCTTCTCGAGGTCTATCGCAATGCCTTTCGCATCAGCGGAGGGACTATAGATGCCTGTGTAGGTTCTCAGCTCGCAGAACTCGTGCGCGCGAGCAATCCCGCCGTGCACGCGTCGGCCCTTACCGCGCCGGGGTACACCTTCGAAGCAGTCGCCCTCAACGCGCGCGAGTTGACGGTGACGCGTCCGGTCGGCGTGCTACTGGACCTGGGCGGATTGGGCAAGAGCTGGCTGGTCGACCGTGTCGCCAAGCGGATGGTAAGTGCCGGTGGCGGCGGGGTAATCGTCAATCTGGGCGGAGACATTGCCATTGCGGGCGAGTCACCCGGCGGGGGTTGGCCGGTGCGCATCACCGACGACGCTTCCTTGGACCCCGAGGCGGCCGGACAGATGGTTCACTTATCCTCAGGAGCGATCGCGACCTCTTCCCGCCTGACGCGCCGTTGGCTCGGCTCGGATGGCCGCCTCCACGAGCATCTGGTTGGCGTGGATCGCACCGGAGGCATCGGAGCCGGCATCGTCACCGCCACCGCTGCTGCCGGGACGGCGCTTGAGGCGAACGTTGCCACTCTCGCCACGCTTTTGGCGGGCGCCAGGGGAGTGGCGGTTATGGCCCGCTTCGGTTATCCATCGCTGCTAAGGGGCGCGGACGGAACTTCCGTAACCCTGGGTGGATGGCCGTCGCGCGGAACGCGGCGAGTTCGCGATCGCTCGCTAGAGGCGGCCCGATGACCGGCGTCATCACCGTCGTCGCGGCAATCGGCGGGAACCCCAAGTTTCTGTGGTACATGACCAGGGCCACTGGAATTATCGCCATCGTATTGCTTGGCATGGTGGTGATCCTGGGAATGGTCACCGCCACCAAGGCGGCTCCCAAGGGGTTTGCCAAGTTCCTGGTTCCAGACCTGCACCGCCGCCTCTCAATTACGGCGGCGGCCTTTCTGGGGGTGCACATCATCACCGCCTTGCTGGACAGCTTTGTTCACATCGGACTAATTGCCTCTATCGTCCCCTTCGTTGCGACCTACAGGCCGGTTTGGGTTGGATTCGGAGCCATCGCCTTCGACCTGCTCCTGATCGTGATCGCAACCTCGGTTGTCAGGCACCGCTTTTCGCAGGGACCGTGGAAGAAGATCCATTACCTCAGCTGGCTCGTGGTCACCTTCGCCCTTTTTCACGCGATTGGCACGGGGTCGGATGCCCGAGTGGGGTTGGTTGAAGTCGTATATATCGTCCTCGTCGCCGTTGTAGCACTCGCCGCGATCTTCAGGACCGCTACCGATGCCCAGCTGCGCAAACTGGCCAAGATCGGCGGCTCGGCGGTGATCGTGGCGGTGCCGGTGTTGGCGCTCGGATGGTCTTTGAAGGGGCCGCTGCGCACCGGCTGGGCTTCCGCCTCCTCAAGTTTCTCCCTGCTTCCCAAGGTGACGACGACCACTGCCGCCACGTCCGGCTCCAGTAGCGGGGGAGCTTCGTCCAACGGTTTCGTCTGGCCGGTGAACGGTGGCGTCCGAGGGACCGTATCCATTGCAAACGGCAGTTCCGGTACGTCGACCGTCACCTTGAGTGGAACCGTTACCGGAACCGCCGACGTTGTCAGCGTTCGGCTGGTCGGTCAGGTTCAGCAGGGCTCCCTGGTTCTGCAGGGCTCCTCGGTGGCGATAGGAACCGCGTCCGCGCCCAATACCTACACGGGGGCGGTGGCCCAAGCCGGCGGCTCGACGCTGGTGCTCTCCCTGCACGGCGCGCAAGGCAGCGTGACGGGTGCCCTCGCACTCAGTATCAACGGCACTACTTTCTCGGGCGTGCTGCAGGCGCCGGCCGCCTTGGGATCCCAGTCAGCGTCCCAATGAATTCCAACAACTTGTCAGCCACGAAAGACCGCATGAAGATCGAGGAGGAATAAAGGTGATCGAGAGCGTTTCCGCAAGCATCATGGCGCCCACTGGTCCCAGGCGGTTGTCGCTGGGGTGGGAATCGGCGCACAGGCCGTCACCGTCGGGAAGGGTGGCCTTCGTCTCGGACCTGTCCCCCCGCCCTCGATTGGTAATGCCGCTTGCCGAGCACGTGGCCGGGTATGGGCGACTTCCGAGTGGCCTGACCATGCGTATGGCGCTCGATACCCTCAGGGCTTCCAACCTGACCGGCCGTGGTGGCGCGGGCTTTCCTTTCTGGAAGAAGCTGCAGGCCGTGGCGACCGCAGAGAGCAGGAAGAGCCCGGTGGTGATTGCCAACGGCTCTGAGTCGGAGCCCCTCAGCAAGAAGGACACCCTGCTGCTGAAGAACAACCCCCATCTGGTGCTGGACGGGATTTCCATGATCGCCGGCCTGCTTGGAGCCAAGAGCGCGTATCTCTACGTGAAGGACCGTGAGGCCCACACCGCTGTGAACGCCGCGATGCGCGAGCGGCGCGAGCGCGGAATCAGCGAATTGCGTGTGACGGTGGTGGAGGCTCCGGCCGGCTACGTTTCGGGCCAGGAGACCGCCGTGGTCCGCCGCATTGCCAAGGGCCCTGCGCTTCCGCAGTTTTCCCTGGACCGAATCTCCACCTCCGGCGTCCGCGGCGCGCCCACGCTCCTCTCGAACGTGGAGACCTTCGCGCAGGTGGCGATCGTCCTCCGTTTTGGAGCGGACTGGTACCAGCAGGGTGGCCAGGGAAGCGACCGGGGCACGCGCTTGTTGACCCTCGTCGGAGCGGTTGGACGCCCAGGAGTTTACGAACTCCTGCCGGGCGCGACCCTTGCCGAGCTCTTGCGGGAGGCCGACGCAGGTGATCCGAGGGCGGTGCTGGTAGGCGGCTACTTCGGCCGCTGGGTTGATCTTGGCACGCCCAATTCCACTAACTTCCCAATGGACGATCAGACCTTGGCCGAGCGCAAGCTCAGCTTCGGTGCCGGAATTTTCGGCGTGGTCGGGCACGATACCTGCCCCGTGGTGGAGGCAGCGGCGATCACCGAGTATCTGGCGGGCCAGAGTGCCGGGCAGTGCGGACCGTGCATGCACGGTCTTCCGGAGATCTCCACCGCAATGGCGCGGATCGCCCTGTCGTCGGACGTAGAGCGAGGCATGCACGACCTCAGGGCGGTAATTCCTCTGGTGGAGCATCGAGGCGGTTGCCAGCATCCCGATGGTGTAATCCAGCTGGTACGGTCCACCGTTGGCGCATTCGCCGAAGAGGTGAAGTTGCATCGCTCGGGCCGTTGTACCGCCCGCGGCAGCCACACTTCCGTGCTCCTTCCTCCCGGGGCAACCGTCGCTGCGGGAGCAGTGGTCCGATGAGGCTGGTGATCGACCCTACCCGTTGCCATGGGCATGGGACCTGTGCGCAACTCCTGGATGAATACATCCGGCTGGACAAATGGCACTATCCCATAGTGGGAAAGCAGAAGGTTTCAGCCGGACACGCGGATCTTCTTATGCGCGCTGCCCAGCTCTGTCCAGAGCTTGCCATCAGCATCGTTGACGACTAAAGAGGTTGGCTTGAGATACTGAACTCGGCTAACCTGGAGCGTAAAGCCAGGTGCCGCTTAGGGGAGTTCTCGCGGAAAAGCACCCGTTCAATCAAAGAAGTGCATACAAAGTGGCGGTGTCCATCACCGCCACCACTTCTGTAACCTTGCCTGTTTTCCTAACCGGTGCGCTGGCGGTTCAAGTTCGCCAGAGTCTCCACTTCAGCGTGACCGGGCTTGGCGTGTTGGTGGCGTCCTTCTTCGCTGCGGCGTCGCTTGTCTCCGTATTTGCCGGGGCCCTGGCTGAGCGGCTGGGCGGTGAGCGCATCATGCGAGCGTGCGCGCTTTCGGTGGCCCTCCTGCTATTTGGTATTGCCGCCTTTGGGCGCAGCTACCCGGCGATGCTGGTCTTCCTGGTCTTGGCGGGGTTCACCAACGGGACCATGCAGCCCGCGGTCAACCTGTTTGTCATCGACGCTGTTCCTCCGGGGCGCCGCGGATTCGCTCTCGGTGTCAAGCAGGCGGCCATCCCGGTTTCCACGCTTTTCGCGGGCCTGGCGGTTCCTGCTATCGCTCTCACCATCGGTTGGGAGTATGCATACGCATTTGCTGGAGTGGTCGCGCTCTTGGTGCTGGCTGCGGTGCCGCCCGGCCGCTCGACCGGCATCGTCCGGTCGGGAGGCGACGCGAGGAACAGGCCGCGCATCGCTCTAGCACCGATCATTACCCTCGCCGCGGCAATGGCGCTCGGTGCCGGCGCTGCAAACGCGCTGGGCGCTTTTCTGGTGGAGAACGCGGTACACACGGGCTTTTCGCCGTCCGACGCAGGTTTGGTGGCGGCCTTTGGGTCAGCCTGCGGGCTGGTGTCGCGGCTGGTCGGAGGGGCGATGGCGGACCGGCGCGGTGGTCGCCACCTGCCCGTGATAGCCGGGATGGTCGGCCTGGGTGCCGTTGGATATGCCGCCTTGGCGTTGCAGAACTACTGGCTGGTGATTCCCGCCACAGCAATTGCCTATGCCGCCGGATGGGGATGGAACGGCGTCTTCAATTTTGCGATCATCGTAAACCACCCGGGTGCCGAGGGTAGGGCCACCGGTACCACCCAGGCCGGTGCCTTTATCGGGTCGGTTGTCGGTCCGCTGGCCTTTGGCTACGCGGTCGATCACCTTTCCTTCGCCTGGGCGTGGTCGCTGACCTCCCTGACGGCGCTGCTTGCCGCAGGCGGAATGCTTCTTGGCCGCAGACTGCTCTTGCGCCAGCGGGAGCGTGGAGCGACGACCATCACGGTCCTCGGCTAGCCGTCCTTTAGCGCTTCCAGGCGGATGACCTGTTGGAAGTGTGAGAGCAGGTACTCCTGGTGCGTTATGACAACCAGCGTCCTGCCCCGGAAAGCCCGAAGAAGCGTGGAGAGCACTTGTTCGGCCGTGGGCCGGTCAAGGGATGCGGTTGGCTCGTCCAGTATTACTGTCGAGTAGTCGGCCAGCAGAAGGCGGGCGATGGCAAGGCGCTCTCGCTCACCGCCGGATAGCTCCCTTCCACCAGGGCCGAGCAGGGCCTCCAGTCCTTTCCCCTCCGCCAGGTGCCCGAGCGCCGCGGCTGACAACGCTTCTTGCATCTCCGCGTCCGTTGCGGACGGTGCGGCCAAAGCAAGATTGGAGCGAAGCGTCGTCTCGAGCACGGCCGGACTTTCCGGGACAAAGCCGATCCTGGGCCGGGGTGCGGGGGCATCAGCCCCCGACAGGGTAATGCTTCCTGATGCCGGGATTAGGTATCCCAATGCCGCGTATGCCAATGACGTCTTGCCCGAGCCCGAGGCACCGACCAGCGCCGTAGCGCTGCCGGGCGGGATCGTGAAGCTGAAGGGGCCGAGCGGCCGCTGCTCGGAGCGGCGAACCACGACTCGATCAAAGACAAAGCCCAAAACGGGAGAGCCAGTTGTCTCCCCGGCGTCGGCGCCCTCGTTGCCCAGGGGGAGCTTGGCGACCGATGCCAGTTGGGCAGGTCCTGTTGCGGTCCCGGAAGCCACGACGGCAACCGCCTCGAACGCTGCTTGCGCGGCTAGGGGCATAATGCCGACCAATACAGCTCGCATGGTGTGCACCTGGATCGCCTGTAGTGCGAACCAGGTCGAGAAGGTGAAGGCAGCCTGGGCGGCGAGGTTGGCCAAGAACCCGAGGTGCGCCTGCCGGGCCAACCGTGAACGGCTGTGCTCTTCGAGGCGCATGGAAGCGTTGTCCGCGTCCGCCAGATGGTCTTCCAGCGTTCCCATAAGGAAGAGCTCGTCGCGTGCGCGCAGGAGGTCACCCCCTTTGCGCTCGAGTGCGGCACGTGCGTTCTCCTCGCCGGCAGCCTGGGCGGCGCCGGCGCCACCCAGAACGGCGGCGCCCCCGATGGCGAATACGGCAATGAGAGCAAACAGAAGGATTCCCGCCCTCAGCTCGATGAAGGAACCCAGGGCCAGCGCGAGAATCGCCGTGGCCACCGCTAGGGCAATAGGCGCAACCAGGCGGATGAAGAGGTCCTGGAGGTCGTCGATCGATCGGGTCAGGCTCCCGAGTAGTTCGCCCGAGCTGAGTGCGGAGGCCTCCTGGGGGAAGCGGGGGACAAGCGCCCTGAAGGCCATCACTCTCACCCGTGAGAGGCTGGAGAGCACCAAGGAATGGGAGAGGATCCTTTCCAGGTAGCGGGCTCCTGCACGGGAGATGGCGAAATAGCGGGTTCCGGCCATGAGCACGCCCAGGGTGAGGATGGCAGGGCGCTGAGAGGCTCGCGTGATCAGGTAGACGGCCGTGGCGACCAGCCCGATTGAGGATGCGTAGAGCAGGATGCCGCTCCCCAAGTATCCGGCCAGCAGCCCGGGCTTCTCGGCCATCGAGCGCGCGGCTGCGGCGAGAGCGGCTCGCCCACCCCTTGGTTCAGACTGCCTGCTCATCGCCCTTGGATCCTCCGCCCAACTCCAGTGTGCGGGTTGCCGTCTCGGCCAGCCGGAGCCGGTGTGCGGCAAAGACCAGCACCGCCTCGGAGAGCTGGGCCAAAATGCGGGGCCAGATTTCGGCTTCGGCCCCGAAGTCGAGATGGGAGGTGGGTTCGTCGAGGATCACCAGGGGCCGGGGGTGTATTAGGACCCTCGCCAACGCCACCCTCTGGCGCTCGCCGGCCGATAGTGCATCACCGAATTCGGACATTCTGTAGGCAAGCGCGCCTGGCAGCACTTCCATCAGCTCATCCAGGCCCAGCACTGCGAGCACCTCCGACATCCTCGCCGGGCCAGGGTCAGCGCGGCCGACCAGGATGTTGTCTTTGATGCTTGCTTCGAAGAAAGTGGGTTCCTGGGGAAGGTAGGCAACCAGGCGTGACAACTCGGACCCCGGGAGCCGTGCCGGCTCCAAGCCTGCGAAAAGGGCCTTGCCTTGGGTGGGGAGTTCCAGGCCGGCCAGCGTGCGGCACAAGGTGCTCTTCCCGCTTCCGCTAGGGCCCAGTAGGTAGATGCGTTCGCCGGGTCCGGCGGTGGCCGAGAGCGGGGCTACCAGGAGCGAGCCGTCACGAGATACGCCCACGTCTTGTAGCTCAAGTAGCGGGCTCGCCGTCGCGACCTCCGGCCGCCGGTTTTGCCGGACCGGGCGTTCACGGGCAAGCTGCAGGGTGGCAAAAATCCCGTCCAGTGCGGCTCGGGCGTCGGTGGTTGTGTGGAACTGCACCGAGGCGTTGCGCACCGCAAGGTAGGCCACCGGTACCAGCACCAGAATCGAAACCGATGGCGCGAACGCGATGCTGCCGTCGGCGAGGCGGATTCCGATGCTCACTGCCACCAGGGCTATGGCCACGGTGGTCACGACCTCCAGCACCCCGCTCGAGATGAATGCCAGATATAGGGTCGACATCGTCGAGTTGCGTAGCTGCTCCGAGGCACTGCGTATGAGATCTTCTTGACGTCGCTCGGCACCGATGCCTTTTATGGTGGCAATGGCCGCAACGGACTCGATGAATTGTGCCGAGAGTCGCTGCAGGCTCTGCCACTTCTCGAGTGCCTTTTCGCCCGCGGTGCGGCCCAGGACGACCATAAGCGGGGGGATTGCGGCCATTGTCCCCACCTCGATCAGTGCCGAGAGCGGGTCGGTAAAGGCGGAGAAGGCGAGCACGGCGAGCGGCGCGACCACCGCATAGGTAGCAGCCGGGATGAATCCCACCAGGTAGGTTTCCAGGTCCGCCAGGCCCTTGGTGGCCAGAAGCATCGTCCCGGCAGCCTGCTCGACCCCCGCGGGTCCGCCATCCACGTCCGCAGCGGCCGCGAGAATCCGGCGCCGCAGGTCTGCCTTGATGCGGCCCGCCATTCCCGCTGTGAGCCGGTCCCTTGCGAAGGCGATGGCTGCGATGGCGAGCGAGGCGACGCCAAGCTCGGGCAGGGCGGCCTTGGCCGCGGCGAGACTCGGCCCCTGCACCGCAAAGGCGACAATGCGCCCGAAGAAGACAGCCTGCGCGATCACCGCTACGACGGTTGCAGCCTGCAGTAGGGCGGACAGGACAGTTATCGCGATACTTCGCCGGTCCAGCACCAGGAGCCGGCGGTCAAGCGGTGCGGCCGGCTTGAGGTCGAGGATCTCTGAGGGTTCTCGGCTCACGGCTGCTCCATCACCAGGCAAGGCTAGAGGGCCGGTTCATGACCCTCGACGCCATGGCCGTGCACCCGCGCAGTAAGGGAGCCGGGCCATGGCATGCCGTTGCATGCACGCGCGCGGTCGCTAGTCCGGAGTTGGAGCGGTGGCGGGCATCGTCTCTTCGCCTCCCGTGCCTGGGGCCGAGATCCGCTTTCGGAAAACGTGGTAGGTCCATCCCTGGTAAAGGAGTACCAGCGGGGTGAAGATGGCGGCCACGATGGTCATCACCACCAGTGTGTAGTGCTCGGAGGCGGCCTGGGGGATGGTGAGCGAGAAGGCGTTGTTGGTGCTCGACACCAGCACCCGCGGGTAGAGGTTCAGGAAGAGGGTGGCGGTGATGCCAACTATGGAGGCGCCAATGGAGGTGAACGCCCATCCGAAATATCCCTCCTGCACCAGCACGACGGCCGCGACGGCCAGCATCAGCGCCCCGACCGGCAGGATGCCCGGCACCACGCCGGTGTCGTTGATGTGGTTGGCATTGAAATACGTCCAGGCGAGGAAGGCGAAGATGAAGGCCATTGCCGCCGGGGCAAGCTTGCGCGCCAGCCGCTGGGTGCGTTCGCGCAGCTCTCCGGTGGTCTTGAGGGACAGGAAGAGCGCCCCGTGAGTGGCGAACACCACGCCTGTGGTGAGGCCGGTGAATATCGAATAGGGGCTGAGCAGCGAGAAGAAGTTTCCGGTGAAGTGGCCGGCCTGATTGAGGGGGATTCCGTGCACGAAGTCTCCGAACGCGACGCCCCAGAGAATTGCGGGAATTGCGGAGCCGAGGATGATGGCCGCGTCCCACCACTTGCGCCACTTCTCCGACAGCCCCTTGCCCCGGTACTCGAAGGCCACCCCGCGGAAGATCAGTGCCGCCAGGATCAGGAAGAGAGCCAGATAGAAGGCGGAGAAGACTGTGGCGTACCAGACCGGGAAGGCGGCGAAGGTGGCGCCCCCGGCCACGAGCAGCCAGACCTCGTTGCCGTCCCAGGTGGGTCCGATGGCGTTGATCATCAGCCGGCGATCCATGTCGCTCTTGCCCAGGACCCCAAGCAACATTCCAACCCCGAAGTCGAACCCCTCGAGGAAGAAGTAGCCGGACCAGAGGATCGCGATGAGGGTGAACCAGACAATCTGCAGTGCGGTTGGGTTGCCCATCCCTGCTCCTAATAGACCAGGTCCGCGGTGTGCGCGGACTCAGCGGATTGAGGCGGTTCGGAGAGCGGCTTGCGCGCGTAGCGGAACATCAGCATCCCGTCCACGATGGCGAGGACCGTGTAGATGACCGTGAAGCCGACCAGGGTTATTCCCACCGACAGCGAGGAGAGGTTCGAGACTCCGCTCGAGGTCTTCAGCAACCCGTAGACGATCCAGGGCTGGCGGCCCACTTCTGTGAAGATCCATCCGGTCGTATTCGCGATGAAGGGCAGTGCAGCCACCCACACCGCAGCGCGCAGGTACCAGTGCGTCTCGTCCAGCCTTCTGCGCCGCATGTACCAAAGGCCTAGCGCCCCGAAGAGCAGCAGCACACCTCCGACGCCGACCATGATGCGGAAGGTCCAGTAGGTGACCCAGACGGGTGGCTCATAGCTTCCCGGGCCGTATTTGGCGACGTCCTGTGCTTGCAGCTGGTTGATTCCCTGGACGGTGCTGTTCCAGGAGTTGTCGGCCAGTACCGAGAGCAGGTGCGGCAGGCGGATCTGGAATATGGGCTGGTCGGAGAGGTTGCCGATGGTAAGCAGCGAGAATGAGGCGCCTGTCTGGGTGTTGTAGAGGGCTTCGGCCGCAGCCATCTTCATGGGCTGTTCCTTGGTCATCACCTGACCCTGGATGTGGCCGACGAAGGCGTTCAGGAACATGGAGATGAAAAGCACCGTGACACCAAAGCGGACCGCCGCGGAGAAGGCCGGCGTCTTGCCTCGCTTGGCGAGCTGGTAGGCGCTCACCGCCAGAATGATGGCGGCGCCGGTGGTGATCGCCGCTAGCAGCGTGTGGAAGAAGGTGACGATGAGAACCGGGTTGCCAAGCAACGCGAAGAAGTTGGTCATGACGGCTCGATGCGTGGCGGGGTCGATCTTGTATCCCACGGGATGCTGCATGAATGAGTTCGCCGCCAGGATGAAGAGCGCCGAGAACATGGTCCCGATGCTGACCATCCATATGGAGAAGAGATGCACCCGATCCGAGACCTTGCCTTTCCCGAAGAGCCATATGCCCAGGAAGGTCGACTCGAGAAAGAAGGCAAGGAGGCCCTCTATGGCCAGGGGTGCACCGAAGATGTTGCCTACGAAGATTGAGTACTGAGACCAGTTCATTCCGAACTGGAACTCCTGGACGATCCCGGTCACCACTCCTATGGCGAAATTGATCGCAAAGAGCTTGCCGAAGAAGTCGACGATTTGGCCGTACTTCTCGTTCTTGGTCCGGTGATACGCGGTCTGTATTATCGCCAGGCTGAGGGCCATGCCGATGGTGATCGGCACGAATATGAAGTGGTAGATGATGGTTATCGCGAATTGCCAGCGCGAAAGCGCAAGGGCGCTCATTCAGTCCTCCCTGCCGTGGCGCGCGTTGCGCGCCGGTCGTCGCAACCACGAATGGACGTCTTCGCAGGATCGAAGCCGCTCAAAGACTATGCCGGGGAGTGTATGCCAACAAGGGACTATGTCCCTTATCGGAAAAAGCGATCGCAAGGTTACCTTTGTGGGCTGACCCACCTCGGTTGGCGCCTTGAAGCAAGGCAAGATGACTATACAGGTATTGGGAATATAGCTGGACCTGCATTTCGGTGCTGGGTTGGCAGGGCTGCCAATAGTCGAAAGCCGCTCAAGGTGGTGGGAAAACTCACCGAGAGTAGTAGTGGGGCGCGGAGCAGGGAATGGCGGCTCTCTCCTTCGCAACATGCCCATTGCCGGGCCCGTTCCCATCACAGGGGGGACGGGCCCGGCGTCATTAAACGCACCCGAGCCTTGCCTTCGTGAGCTTTTGTCTCCGCTTCTCGGGCAGAGCTGTGCGGCCGGGAAGTTCAGGCCGAGGTGGCAAGCAGATATCGGCGCCTGGTCATCGTGGGGGAGACCGCCAGGCGTTCAAAGGTTGCTCCGGCCCCTTCGAGGAGGGCGATCGAGGCCCCGTTGGACGAGTCGCACGTCACCACGGCAATATCGATGCCTGCCTTGTGCAAGTGGGCCAAGGACATCGCCAGTGCCTGCGAGGCGTATTCTCGGCGCCTGAAACCCCGGAGCACCACGTAGCCGAGATGTCCTTCGTATTCAGCCATGTGGGCGTCCAGGCTGTGACGCAACCAAACCCTTCCCACCACGACACCGTCGGCCTCGATGAAGAGGAACTCTCCTGGCAGCCAGGGTTCCGGGCAGTGCCATCCCAGCGAGACTCCGTTGACTCGCTCCACCCAGGCCGCGAACGGCTCACCGGGCCGGTAGTCGAGAAGGAATTCGATGAATGGGTCGGCGAGCATCTGGTGGTGGCCCGCCATGGCCTCGGTTTCATCGGCGATGGACGGAAGTCGAAGCTTCAATTCCATTTGCGGCTCACCACGACTGGGCTAGAGGGAGTCCGCTCCGGCTAACACCAGGGACTTCTTGTAGCGCTTGTTGGCGTACATCAGCCGGTCGGCTTCGGCGAGAAGCTTTTCGATCTCGAAGGGCGTGGTGGTGGTGGCGTAGCCGATCGAGGCCGAGACGCCGTCCTGGGCCAGCCGGTCCTCGATGCGATGCGAGAACTCCCTGGCTGCGGCGGCGTGCATGCCTGGCGCGAGGAGGATGAACTCGTCACCGCCCAGGCGCGCGACGATGTCACCTTGGCGGCAGGCCGCCGATAGAACCTCGGCAAAGCGACGGATGTAGCCGTCTCCGGCCGCATGGCCGGCGGTGTCGTTGACCACTTTCAGGTTGTCCAAATCGAACAGGATGGCTGAGATCAGGGATCCCTGTTCGGCTTGCACCGCGGCGTCAAGCGCCCTCTCCCACCCGAAGCGGTTCAGCACGCCGGTCAGCGGGTCACGCTCGGCTTCACTGAGCACCTGGGAGGTGAGGACCTCGCGCTGGTAGGCGACGTGGGAGTCCTCGATGACCTTTCCCAACAGGGGCTCTACCCCCATCAGAGCCGAGGCTATCGCGCTGGAGGCCAGGTCGGCCGGTAGCGGATCGAAGAGGACCAACTGGTGCTCGGGCATGCGGGGCATCTTGGGTATGACCGAAAGTGCGGCCATCACCCGGATGGGTCCGATCTTGAAGTTGTTCTTCACCTCGATCCAGACCGCGGCTTCAGGGTCAGTCAGATAGATGAGGGACGGCAGCGCTCTGGCGGCAACGAAGACCGGCGCGCGGGCTTCGGCGGGCGCCGCTTCGGGACGCTGCCGGACGGTGGTACGCACCTCGTCACCTTCGCGGATTCCGTAGTTGCGGCCGAATGCGAAGAGCACGCTACCCGAGACCGGGGCCTTGGCGTAGCCGCCGCGCTCGAGAAGCATCGCACCGTCGAGCTCGAAATGGTCGAGCAGCAGCTGAACGGAGGATGATATCGCTCCGTACGCCCGGGAAAGCGGGTGATTACCCGGCTCTGTATTTGCTGTGCTCATGGCTTTTCTATCCGCGGCCTTTGACAGCCTGAACTACTCAACTGTAATTATCGGCGCGATCCGCGGATTACTTTTGCGGGAAAACAACATTTGTTCAGTCACTGCCACAATAATGTGGGAAAATCCCAGCCGCAGGTGATGCCGGGGCTCGCCTGGCCAGGGCTTGAAGTGCCATTTCGAGCGCTAGCGTCATGCGCGTGGAAGAGATGAGAGCTGCAGTGAAGCCCATGGCGGCAATCGAATTCGAGGGCGTCAATGTCACCGCCCAAGGGCGCCATCTCCTGCACGACGTCACCTTCTCCGTACCGGCGGGCGCCCGGCTCATCGTCATCGGGCGCAACGGTGCCGGCAAGACGACGCTCTTCGCGCTGCTTGCCGCGGTGAACCGTCCAAGTTCGGGAACGGCCAAGGTGCTCGGCGAGGTTCTGGGACGCTGCGACATGCGCGAGCTTCGTAAGCGGATTGGAATCGGTGGATCCTCGGCCATCGAGCAGTTGGACCAGGGGATGACCCTGGTGGAGGCGATCCTGAGTGGGATCGACCAGGTGCGCTCGCGCTGGTGGCTCAGGGCGACGGAGGCCGATCGTGAGCGGGCCGAAACACTACTTGAGAGGACGGGCCTTTTGCCCCAGGCGCATCGCAGCCTGGCGTCGCTCTCCATGGGTGAGCGCCAGCAGGTCGGCATCGCCCGTGCGCTGGTGGGTACGCCAGAGCTGCTGCTTCTCGACGAGCCCACCGCCGGGCTCGACCTGGGTGCTCGCGAGGAGTTCATCGCCCGCATCTCGGCCCTGGCCGGCGAGCGGCCGGAGATGACCATAGCCATGGTTACCCACCACGTCGAGGAGATCCCCCCCGGCTTCGACCATATCGTTGGGATCAAATCCGGCGAGCTCGTCGCCAACGGCTCTCTCCGGGAGGAGCTCACCTCACAGGTGCTGAGCGATCTCTTCGATGCAAAGGTGGTACTCACCAGGCTCGGCGGGCGATACGTCGCCTTTGCCGAGAGCTGAGCATGGGCTCCGCCACTACATCACGCACGGCAAACTAGACAAGGAGAAAGCAAGATGGAATATCGCAGGCTCGGACGTGCCGGGATAAAGGTCTCGGCCCTTTCGCTGGGTTCGTGGGTGACCTTCGGCGACCAGGTCGACGAGGACCTTGCCCTTGCGGTCATGCAACGCGCATATGAGGCGGGCGTGAACTTCTTCGACAACGCCGAGGTGTACGCCGGGGGCCAGTCGGAGGCCATCATGGGTGCCGCATTGCGCCGGCTTGGTTGGCCCCGCTACTCCTACCTGATCTCCACCAAGTTCTACTGGGGAATCCACCCCGGCGTGAACAACCGCAACACACTGAACCGCAAGTACCTGCTGGAGGCGATGGACGGCTCGCTCGAGCGTCTCGGCCTTTCCTACGTCGACCTGGCCTACTGCCACCGCCCCGACCCGGAGACCACGATCGAAGAAACCGTCTTCGCAATGCACGATCTGGTCAACCGGGGCAAGGCGCTGTACTGGGCGGTCTCGGAGTGGTCGGCCGCGGAGATCCGTCAGGCGTACGAGATAGCCGAACGGCACCACTTGCACAAGCCTGTGGCGGAGCAGCCCGAGTACAACCTGTTGCATCGCAAGAGGGTGGAGGAGGAGTACGACGACCTCTACGACGACTACGGCATGGGGCTAACAACCTGGTCTCCCCTCGCCTCCGGCGTCCTGACCGGTAAGTACGCCAATGGGATTCCCGCCGGCTCCCGCGCTGACATGCCGGGATACGAGTGGGTTGTCGAGATCCTGCAGGATTCGGCCAAGGCGGAAGCCGTCAAGCGGCTCTCGGAGATCGCCGCGGGGATCGGCTGCACTGCGGCACAGCTGGCTATCGCCTTCTGCCTAGACAACCGCAACGTCTCCACGGTTATCACCGGCGCCACCTCGCTTGCTCAGCTGGAGGACAACCTGGGCGCCTTGAAGGTCCATGCCGCCGCCGGTCAGGAAGTCTTCGCCGAGCTGCGTGCGCTGACGGCGTCCATCGCAGGCTGAGGCGGCTCAGTCGATCCGACGCAGCCCTTCCCGGTAGCGGCGGCCATTTTCGACGTAGTGGGCAACCGCGTCGGCAAGACTCTCCGGGGCGACGCGATCCTCGAAGATGCGAGCCGGTACACCGAGGGCCATCGCCCGGGAGGGGACGCGCATGTCGTTGGTGACGACGGCGTTGGCGCCAACCACCGCAAAGCTTTCCACCCGGGCCCGGTGCAGTACCACCGATCCCGATCCGACCAAGGCGTCGTCTTCGATTACGCATCCCTCGAGGTGGACGATGTGGCCAACCGTGCAGCGATTACCAACGATGGTGGCCAGGACATCGGTGGCGTGCACGACACTCCCGTCCT
The DNA here is from genome assembly GCA_021850605.1 of Actinomycetes bacterium. Lineage (GTDB taxonomy): Bacteria > Actinomycetota > Acidimicrobiia > Acidimicrobiales > Acidimicrobiaceae > Acidithrix. Next base: position 8,794 of record JAJZLQ010000074.1, on the reverse strand, counting down.
GGATTGAGGTGTCCTCGCCGATCTCTATGCGTCCGAAGTCGCCACGCAGGACGGCGCCTGGCCATATTGTTGAGTGCGCGCCGATCCTGACGTTACCGATGACGGTTGCCATCGGGTGGACGAAGGCGCTCGGATCGATGTTCGGCTCCGAGTCGAAGAGCGCGTAGACGGCCATTTCCCCTCCTAGCTTCGCGGCGAACTACAGGCTACGCCGCGGCCGGCTCAGGCCGCGCGCATTGCGCGGCGGCCCGCCGAGAAAGAGGTGGCTGCGACCACGGCGGTGAACGCCAAGGTCAGGTCGCCTGCCGACAGCGGGAGCGCAACGATGGTCGGTACCAATGCACCCGCCACCCATGAGAGTTGGAAGCGTGTCTCGAAGGTCGCGAACGCCTTGCCCTGTCTCTCGGCGGGCACGTTGTACTGGACCAGCGAGTCAAACGCGAGCTTGCCGGATGATGCGACAAACCCGATGGTCGCCGCCAGCCCGATCTGGATGGCGCGGCTGGCGACTGCAGCTCCGAGTATCCCCAGGCCGGCCTCAAGCACCAGGGCAAAGATGAGCAGCGTTTCCTCCTGCAGGACGCGGCGGATCTTTGGGGTGAGCGCGGTGGCAAGCGCAGAACCGAGGGCCGAGGCGGCCAATATAAGGCCGTACTCGTAGGTCGGTGCGTGCGCACGCCTAAGCGTGAATGCGATGAAGAAGGTGAAGAAGCCCACCGAGCCTCTCAGGACCGACATTGCGGCGGCTGCCAGGAGCACACTTGGCGGCGAGGGTTTGCGCACCTCGGCCCCGTCCTCACTCTCCTCCTGTTCGGGCGCGGGACGCGTCGTGTTCAAACGGAGGTGGCGAACCTGCAGGCCCCCCAGGAGGAAGACTAGGGCGCCAACCCGAAGGACCCAGGGCGAACCGAGATCGGGAAGTTTCAGGATGGCCGCGGCCACCGCTCCACCTAAGAATCCCGCCGCCGCTGCGAGCAGGGAGATTTCAGAGTTCGCAGACACGAGTGCGGGATTGCCCCCGGCTGCCGCGCCTCGGGTCAGGAATCGTGGTCGCACGCGGTTGCCCGTACCGTCTCCGGCCATCTCCGGGACGATGGCCGCTTTGGCCACCAGGTACGACTTGGAGGCCACCAGGGTGCTGAAGGCCAGCGGAAAGAGCAGCAACGAGTGCAGGTTCGATGCCATGAGCAGGCTGATTACCGCGCGGGCCAGCAGCGAGATGGCCACCAGCTGCCTGCGGGAGGATCGCCTGCGGTCGAACAACGGACCGAGCAGGGGGGCGACCACTCCAAAGGGTGCCATGGTCAGTAGCAGGTAGAGAATCACCTTGCCCTTGGCCGCCTCCGGGCTGATCGAAAAGAACAGCGATCCGGCAAGAGCGACGGTGGTGAAAGCGTCGCCGGCGGTGGAGAGGGCGTGGACCCGCCGGAGCGGCCCAAGCCGGGCGGAGAGGTCGAAGTAGCGCTTCCAGCGGGTGGCGACGCCACTCGCCATCCGCCGCGCGCGTCCCTCTTCGATCATGATTACGAGGCTATGTACCTATCGGAGGTTTCTTGCCACGCCGGGCCGTTTGATGTGCCCCCGGCTTTGCCAGGCCCGCATTTACGGTTCCCACCGGACCTGGTTGTCTATACTCGGTTGGGGGCGCCGACCGGGTGGGTGCGGCGGCCCACGGCGGTGTGGGCTATGCCTGTGCCGGCATATCCAAAAATTTGACCTCCGGGCGCTAAAGGGGTGGCTCCCGACTTGTTTGAACGGGGTAGTACGTGAGGATTGTTGTTCTGGGCGGCGACGGCTTCTGTGGCTGGCCAACTTCCCTTCACCTCTCAGATCGCGGCCATGAGGTTCTCATCGTCGACAACTTGAGCCGCAGGATGATTGACGTCAAGCTCGGGGTCGAGTCTCTAACCCCGATCAGGCCAATTGAAGAGCGCATCGATGTATGGAACTCGATCTCCGATAATCAGGTCGCCTTCAAGTCGATCGACGTCGCCGAGGACTACGACCTCTTGCGTTCCACGCTCCAGGAGTTCGCCCCCGACGCGGTCGTTCACTTTGCCGAGCAGCGGGCCGCGCCCTACTCGATGAAGTCTCCTTCCACCAAGCGCTACACGGTCGACAACAACGTGCGGGGCACTCACAACCTGTTGGTGGCCTTGGTCGACCTGGGGCTCGACGCTCACGTCATCCACCTCGGAACCATGGGGGTCTACGGCTACGGATGGTCGGGGAGCGCACCTATCCCGGAGGGTTACCTGAGGGTCAAGCTCGACACGCCCGATGGCGAGATCGAGCGCGAAATTCTACATCCGGCCAATCCGGGTTCGGTCTACCACATGACCAAGACGCTGGATCAGCTCATGCTGGCCTACTACGCCAAGAACGACGCGGTGCGTGTGACCGACCTACACCAGGGCATCGTCTGGGGTACCCAGACCGAGCAGACGCGGCGCGACGAGCGCTTGATCAACCGCTTCGACTACGACGGTGACTACGGCACGGTGCTCAACCGCTTCCTGATGCAGGCGACTATCGGCCACCCGCTGACGGTGCACGGGAGCGGTGGCCAGACGCGCGCCTTCATCCACATCCGGGACACGGTTCGCTGCATCGAGATCGCAGCCGACAACCCGCCGGCTCCGGGTGAGCGGCCGCAAATTTTCAATCAGGTGACCGAAACGCACCGCGTCCGCGACCTTGCCAAACTGATCTCAGATCTGACCGGCGCCGAGATCACCAACCTGCCCAATCCGCGCGTCGAGGCGGACGAGAACGAGCTGGTGGTCACCCATAACCAATTCCTTGAGCTGGGCCTTGAGCCGACCACCCTCTCACTGGGGCTCCTGGAAGAGGTCAGGGACATCGCCGACAAGTATGCGCACAGGGCGGACCAGTCGAAGATCATCGCCAGGTCGCTCTGGCGAGCCGACAAGGCCAACTGACCAGCGCACTGCGCGCGGTGCACTGGGTCGGCGCGAGGTGGCTTCAGCGCTTTTTAGCGCCTCGCGAGCGAACCGCCTTTAGCCGCGCGTCAAGCTCATCGAAGAGCATTTCCATCGCCGGAACGATGTGGGTGCGCGCGGTGAGTTCGTAAATCGGATTTCGCTCCAGCGCCATCTTCTCCATATCCGCCGAGTAGGGGACGTATGCGGAGAGGATTTCGACGCCCCCCGACTGCTTGGGTCCGCCTACGGCGGCTCGGTGGGCCACACGCCGCATGTCCACCATGTTGTAGACAGCTACGGTGCGATCGGCGAGCTTTAGCTCGCGAAGATGCTCCAGCAGGTTTTCCAACGAGTGCATGGCCAACGGGCTGGGCTGGATCGGTACGCAGAGGAGGTCTATGGCCGAGAGAACCGCGTCCGAGAGCGAGTTGAGGCTGGGCGGGGCGTCGATGACCAGCACGTCAAATGAGGCCCTCGCGCTTTGGGCGGCTCGGTTGATCACCTTTTCGCTGGTGCCTTCCACGAAGATCTTCTCTGCCAGCAGGCGCAGGTGATTGGAGGCCGGCACTACCAGCAGCCCCTCGAAATTGGAGCGCACGGCCAGATCCTCGAGGTCGATCTTCTTGTCCAGCAGGCGCTTCGCGCGAGGGGCAAACGCATCGTCCACGCGCATGATGTAGGTGGCACTCGCCTGCGGGTCAAGATCCCAGAGCAAGGTTCGGCGGCCGGCTTTGGAAGCGTGGTAGGCGTAGTTGACCGCGAGCGAGGTCTTGCCCACCCCACCCTTCTGGTTGAAGAACGCCAATGTCCGCATCGGCTACCGCCTTTCCTGATCGCCGCCCGGAGCCGGGCCGCCCCGCCCCTTGCGTCTGCGCCAACCGGGGCGGCGGGCAAGGTCGCCCAGTACCGCCATAGAGCGCTGTTTGGCCTCCTCACGGGCCGCCACGGCTGTGGAGAGCAAACGGTTGGCAAGCGCTTCGCCTACTTCGTCCCGCTTGGCCTCGAGGAATGAATTGACGAACTGCAGCATTACCTCGGCATCCTGAAAGGAGCCGAGTTCGGTCTGCAGCGTCTTCGAGTCGGCGATGTCGCGCAACTCGGAGCGGGAGCGCTCGATGTCGAAGCTCTCGAGAATGTACCTCAGCCGCTTGAACTGCTTGCGCAGCTCATGCAGCTGCTCGTGGGTGGGGTCGGCCAGCGTGGAAAGCTCCCCCACCAGCTCCCGACAGTGCTGCCGCTGTACGAGGCCGGCCCGGCGCAGGAAGGTCAGGCTCTCCTGGGTGAGCGCGCGTCGCTGCGGCGTGGCGGTGTAGAGGGCTCCATGCGCGGTCGCCAGCAGGTGGGCGGTGGTTCCCTGCCAGAGGCGCTCGAGTGCCGGAAAGCCGGTCGCGATCGCTGTCTCGACACGGTCGTGTATCTCTGCACCCACATCATCAAGGTGTGCGGCCAGCCCAGTGTCCGGGAATCGCCGCTTGAGCTCGGCCACCACCACGTCGGCATCGCGGGCCTCGTTGGTTGCCCGGGCGGTGGATCGGATCTCGGCCAGCAGTTCTCGGAGAATCCCTGACCCCTTCTCCCGCGCCACCGGCTCCAGGACGGCCCGCGTGCTGCGAAGGATCACTCGCAAGTCGTGAAGTGACTCGTCGTCGCATTTGAGCTGGGTGGCCTCCCAGGCCCGGTTGAAATTTAGCCAGGTGGCGCCGAGGAAGGCGGCAAGTGTGGCGGCGAGCGGCTCCCCCTCGCGCGGGGCCACCGCGGCCTTGGTGGAAAAGTCCCCCCGGCTTCGCCGGCTGAGTGAAAGTGGTGTGTCGAAGTGGTCGAGCGAGGGATCGACTTCCCAGAGATGGCGGATGCAGGACTTGGCGGCTCTGCTCAGCTCGCGCGCCAGTTTCGGGTCGGCCGAGTCGCTGCGTATACGAAGCCAGGTCTCGAGTGCTTGTGGGCTGTGGGCGAGTTCCAGCCTTGCGTCCACCCGGCCGTGCGAATCTCGATGCCCCAGTGTGGCCACAACCAGGTCTGCTCTGGCCATGGAGAAGAGCGCCCTCGGCCCCGCCAGCGCGGATATCCGCTCGCTCAGACCGATCGGCTCGATGGCTTCGGCGGCCAGGCAGGCCCCCGCCCCCTGGGCCGACCCGCTGAAGGAGGTGCCTCGGGAGTTGGAGAGTATCAAGTGGACTGGGCCGTTGTCGACGAGCGCCCCCTCGAGTTGCCAGCCCTTGGCATAAAGGGACCAGTCCAGCGTGTCGTAGAGGATACGCTCCTCACGGTGCGGTCCGGCGAAGATTTCCAGTGGCGCCTTGCCCGATGCCCGGGCGAGCCGCTCTACCGCTGAGGCTGCTTCGAGCGTCCCCGGCGCGCGGAAGGAGAGGAGGGTCTCGGTCAATCAGGTACGGGCCGGTGAGGTGCGCTTGAGGCCATTCCCAAGAAGGATATCAGCTCTGTGACATGCCGGCCTTGAGTGAGCGAACACGGTCACGCGCCCTCGAAGATCCTATGTTTGTCAAGCCGCTAAATACTCATTGAGCCAGGCCCGGTGGATGGCAATGAATTCCTCGTCGTGATCGAGCCCTCTCTCAATCCGCGAGATCTTGGCGGGCCCAGACGCCTAGGCCGTCCGAGACGGTCCGCAGGGAGACCTGCGCTGCTGTTCGGGTTGACAAAGCCGGGCCCGAGGTGGTGATCGTGAACGCCTCCGAGGTGATCGAGATCACCACCGTGTTCTCGGCCCGGCCCTATGGATCACGCAGCCACAAGAACGAGGCGGTTATGGAGCCCCTCCAGAAGCCAGCCAAGGAGGTCTCGCCGTACGCGGGATGGCCGTGCCTCTCGCGAAACAGAGGACCTGAGGCTCGAGACGTTCCCCCTGTCCCCTCACAAGGGAGAAGAGTTCGACGGTCTGCTCCATTCCCACCGCCTGGCCAAGGACCACTTTCCCGTGGAGCCGGCACCGGCAAAGACCTGGGGGCCCCGTGATTCCAAGCGGGGCTTCCGGGACGCAACGAAGGCTGCGGGAGCCTGCCCGGCAGGCAAGAACGTCCATTTGGTGGACCGGGCCGCCTTGGACGCCGCGGACACCTGGGTAGGACAGGTCGAGGCCGTACTTGCCACAGGGGAGTTGAAGGCAAAGGCCAGCCGGTGCTACCGGATCGACGAGCCGGAGCGGCGTTACGCCTACACCTGCCTGAAGCGCTACGGCTGGATCGGGGAGATCCTCCGGGACAAGGTGGCAGAGATCGACTCGAAGACGCTCGCCGGCCCGGCCGAGTTGGAGCGTGCCCGGAGCGCTGGCCACCTGCACCGAGTCCTTCGCAAGGCGCTACCCAAGCGCAATTACCCCAGGGCACCCGCTGAGCGGTCGCTGTCTCTGGACGACACGCTTTATACGACAATCACCACGAGTGCGCCACCTGCGCCAGTACGTGGAGATCATCGCGGCCAAGCCGAGGGGTCGCATCGCCGTCTCGCTCGCCCGCGACTCTTCCAGTATGAGAGTCACTGGCCGGAGATAACATCTTGGCGGGGGAGCCCGAGGGGGAGCCCCGCGTCTCCGAGGAGTCTCTGCTTGATATCGCCTGACTGCCTATTCGTGCACGCCGCCGACCTGCATCTTGATTCACCCTTCATCGGGCTCTCCGGGCGGCTGGGAAGCGAATTCGGCGAGCTTGCCGTGCGAGCCTCGCTGGAGTCGATGGGACGGCTCTTCGCGCTCGCGCGCGAGCGCGAAGCCGACTTCATGGTCGTTTCCGGGGATCTCTACGACGGGGCCAAGGTGGGAGTCAGGGCCAAGGTGGCCTTCCTGGACGAGGTGCGCAAAGCCGGTGCGTACGGCTTGCGGGTGCTCGTCGCGCTTGGCAATCACGACCCGGTGGACGAGAGCTGGTTCCGCCCAGGAGAGCTCCCGGACAACCTGCATCTATTCGCGCCCGGAGATCCCGAGAAGGTTTCCTTTGTCACCCGTTCCGGGCGACAGGTGGAAGTGGCGGGTGTCTCGTACCGCCGGCGCCGGGAGACCGAGAACCTGGCGCTGCGCTTTCCGCCCGCCGACCCTGCCGCCTTCTCGGTCGCCGTCCTGCATGCCAATGTGGGGGGTAACCCCAATCACGATTCCTACGCACCGGCGTCCTTGGATGATCTCACCCGGCTGGGGTACGACTACTTTGCGCTCGGTCACATCCATCGCCAGGCGGTGCTTTGCGAGCGGCCGATGGTGGTCTACTCCGGAACGCTGCAAGGGCGAAGCATGAAGGAGAGCGAGCTGGGACCCAAGGGCGCGATGCTTGTACGCCATTCGGCAACCGACGGACTTAGTGCCGACTTCGTGGAGTTGGCCACCGTACGTTTCGAGCGCGTCGAGGTGGAGGTACCCGAAGGAGGCGAGACCGCGCTGGTGGAGGCCATGGCCGATGGGGTGATGGGCGTGCAGGGAGCCCTTGGGGACCTCTCCGGGCTGGTGGTACGCGTAACCCTAACGGGCAGTGCCTCCGACTTCGATCCCGAGCCCGAGTTTCTGGAGGAGGCTGCTCGCGCACTGCGCGACCGGGTGGAAGGACTCGAGCGGCCAAGGGTATTCGTCGAGTCCCTCGAGTCCAAGGTAGAGGGGCGATTCGACCTGGCGGAGGTTTCGAACCGCCCCGATCTGGCCGGCCTGCTTGCCCGGATGGCGCTCGAGGCTCCGCCGCTCGAGGTGGACCTACCCACACTTGCCGGCGGCCTACGGGGCCGAGCGCTGAATACGGCGGCCGTCAACGCCCTGCGCGAGATTGCCGCTGAAGGACTGCTGGGCCCGGCAAAACTGGCCGAAGTGGCGGAACGGGCCTGTCGTCTGGCAATCGGGCCCCTGGTCGGCACCGAGCCGAAGGAGGGCCGATGAGCGCCGAACCAACCGGCGGGATTTTCCTGGAGGAACTGGACGCCCGGCGAATCGGGGGGCTGCGCGGCGTGCGACTGAGCTTCGGCGATGGCTTCAACCTGGTGCACGGGCGCAATGAGGCCGGTAAGTCCACCCTGCGTGCGCTGGTCTCTTTTGTTCTTTTCGGTGAGATCCCCTCCTATCTGGAAGCCTCCGAGCCTCAAGGCTCCGCGGTTCTGCGGGTCGGGGGGCGCAAGCTCTTCATTGAGAGAGGCCTCGAGCGCGGGAGGGGGGCCAGGCCAAACCGGAGGTTGCTGATCGAGGAGGAACTCGGAATTGCCGGCTCGCGCTACCGCTCCGAGCTGGCTCCCGCGGATCAGGGCGACGCTTGGCTAGTTCGCCTGCTGGGTGGACTCACTGCGGGCGTTTTTTCGGACTTTTACTCAATCGGCCTCGAGCAGATGATCGCCTCAAACACCAAGAACTCCGACGTGGCGCGCCGCATCCAGGAGGCCTCTGTCAGCGGGGGAGGAAAGAGCCCTACCGAGCTGGCAGACCAGCTCAAGGCCAAGGCGAACGGGCTGTGGCCCGCGCGAGCCGCCGAGCCCGGCTCCATCAACGCGATGCTGAAGGAGTTGGAGGAGGTCCGCAGCGACCTGCGTGTTGCGGAGCTTGATGCGAATCGCTACGAATCCCTCGTAGCCCAGCGGGAGGCCACCCGTCAGGTGATCGTGTCAATCGAGGCAGAGCTTAGGGATCTGGATGCCCGGTCGCGTGAGCTCGCACTGGCGGAGCAGCTCGCCGGAGTACTCGAAAGGCGATCGGAGCGCCAGAGGATCCTGGTTCCCCTAAGCACCGACGTCGAGGTGCCTGTGGATGCGGAGTCCGACGTCTCGGCGGCCTTCGATGCGCTGGCGACAGCCGAGGAGGTGCGCGCCAAGGTGCTCGAGCGCCTGGGGCAGGCCCGGGAGTATCGCGCGAAGGTCGATCCGGCTGGCAG
>JAJZLQ010000055.1 GCA_021850605.1 Actinomycetes bacterium | reverse complement strand
GCTGGCTGTCCCTGCTACCAGGCCGTCGGCCGGGGTGTTGGCAATCAGGTCCTCTACTGAGCGCCGTCGGCGTTGGGCGGCGATTGCCAGTCCGCCGTATTCGACGAAGCTGCCGGGATCGACGAGATCCTCGATGTTTTCCCGCGCGCTGCGCCGGCCGGTGCGGTGGCGGCGTTCCACGGCGCTGCGCCGGCCCGAGTCGAGAGTGGCCTGCTGACGCGCGAGAACCTCGGCGAGGTCTGGGCGAATGTGATCTGGGTCCGTCTCTCCGGCTTGGGTGCCGGCGGGTTCGGCCTCGGCGTCTTCAACCACATATGCCAGGACCGATCCCTCGACCACCTGGGTGCCGACTCCGGCCACTATACGGTGCACCACGCCGCCTACCGGCGAGCCCACCGGATGCTGCATCTTCATGGCCTCTATGACCACGATCGTCGCGCCCGCGGCAAGGACCCCACCCTCGGGCTCGGAAACCTCGACAACCACTCCGCGCATGGCTGACAGGACCGGAACGGTGCCGGGGGGAAGGTCAGCCGGCAGTTCCGTAACCGGGTTCCCGGTCCGCGTCGAGGGAAGGTTTTCCACCTGTGCGGTAACCGAAGGCAAGGGTTCGGATGGCGTTGCCAGGGCGCGGGCGGTTGCCGCGAGGATCGGTGCGCGCTCGTCGACGAAGCCCGTCGAGGCACGGCCCAGGACTTCTTCAGCAAGTATGGCGCGCAAAAGGCCGGCGTTTGTCTGGATGCCGTGGATCTCGAATACCTCGAGTGCGCGCGCGAGCCGTGCGGCGGCTCTGTCTATTTGACCGGAGGAGTCGAAGACGATGACCTTGGCCAGCAAAGAGTCGAAGGAGGAAGCGGGCGTGATACCGGCGTGAGCATAGGTGTCCACGCGGATGCCCCTGCCGGTGGGGGGCTCGAACCTGGTGATGGATCCCGACGAGGGAACGACGGTACCGTCGTCGAGCATTACCTCGGCGTTCACGCGGGCCTCGATTGCCACTCCGCGGGGAGCAGGTAACTGATTGACGCGGAGGCCGAGTTCGGAGAGTGTGGACCCGGTGGCCAGGCGAAGCTGGATCTCGACGAGGTCGAGGCCGGTGATCTCCTCGGTGACCGTGTGCTCCACCTGTAGCCGGGGATTGACCTCCAGGAAGTGGATCTGGTCTCCCTGGACCAGGAACTCCACGGTTGCGAGTCCGCTGAGGCTCGCCGCTCGCGCCATGCGTATCGAGCTTTCGAAGAGTTCGCGGCGAGTTTCGGCGGAGATTCCAATTGCCGGGGCGATCTCGATGATCTTCTGTCTTTGGCGCTGAATCGAGCAGTCGCGGTCCCAGATGTGGGCGATCCGCCCGGTACCTTCGCCGGCGACCTGCACCTCGATATGACGCGCCCCTTCAATGGCAGCCTCCACGTAGAGGCTCCCGTTGCCGAAGGCTGCCTCGGCCTCTGACCTGCAGCGCTCGTATGCCTCGGCGATTGCAGAGCGCTCGCGGACCAGGCGCATGCCTCTCCCGCCGCCTCCGGCAAGGGCCTTGATTGCCATCGGCATGCCCTCGAGCGAGTCGAAGAAGGTTTCGGCCTGGACGACACTGGTGGCCTCGAAGGTGCCGGAGATGACCGGAACTTGGAGCTGGTGGGCGAGCCGCCGGGCGCGCGCCTTGTCGCCGAAGAGTTCGAGCGTCTCGGGCGAAGGGCCTACAAAGACGATGCCCGCCTCTGCACAGGCGCGAGCCAGGGCGGCACTTTCGCTCAAAAAGCCGTACCCGGGGTGGAGGGCGTCGCAGCCGGCCTTGACCGCGGTTCTCACTACGGCCTCGATGTCGAGGTAGGCCGCCGTCCCCCGGCCGGGGAGGGCGAAGGATTCGTCGGCCGACCTGGTATGGGGAGCGTCAAGCTCGTCTGCAGCGAATACGGTCGCGGTGGCAACGCCGTTTGCAGCAGCGGTCGCACCAATGCGGATCGCGATCTCGCCGCGGTTCGCGATCATCAGCTTGGCGATGGGAATCGTCACTTCGCCCCTTCTCGTCCTGCCGCTCGCCCGCTCCGCTTGAGGATTATTCCGGCGGCTTCCCGGTCCCATATCTCATCGGCAGCGCCTTGGTCGCGCAATAGGTTCTTCTGGACCTTCTGGGTGGGCGTCTTGGGCAGCGCCGGCGCAAAGGTGATGAAGCGCGGGACCATGAAATATGGAAGTCGCTCGATCAGGTGCTCGGTGATCCCGACCGGATCAGGCTCGAAGCCGGGCCTCAGCACGATCACCGCCTTGATCTCGTCCTCGCCCAGCTCGGATGGCACTCCTACCACTGCGCTCTCCAGAACCGAGGGGTGGGAGTTGACTACCTTTTCCACCTCGAAGCTCGAGATGTTCTCCCCCCGCCTGCGCAGGGCGTCCTTCATGCGGTCGGTGAAGAAGTAGCGCCCTTCGGTGTCGCGACGGAAGGCGTCGCCCGTATGGATCCATCCCCCCTGCGTGGCAATCGCGGTCGCCTCGGGGAGGTTGTGGTAACCGGCCATGACCGTGTACGGAACGGTGGGGCGCACCCACAACTCGCCCACTTCGCCGTCCGCGACGTCCTCGCCGTCCGGCCCCACGAGGCGCAGCTCATATCCTTCGCGCGCGAAGCCCGCCTCGCCGCCGACAACTGTCCCGGGTGGTCCGTTCATCACCGCGCCGATCTCGCTCATTCCGTATACCGCCGCGACGCTCAGGTCGAAGCGCCGCTCGAAGGCGGCGAAGTCGCTTGCCAAGGGGGCCATGACGGCCAGTCGCAATGGATTGTCGCGATCCTCGGGGCTTGCGGGCTGCTGCTGGAGCATCTCGGCCATCGCTCCCAGCATCACCGTCACAGTGATGCCCTGACGGCGCACGACCTCCCAGTAGGCGCTGGGTGAGAAGCCCGGCTCGACCACACAGGATGCGCGGTGGATAAGCGATTGGTAGACGCCGTACCACTGGCCCGCAAGGTGGAAGAGGGGCAAGGCAACCAGGATGCGGTCCTGGTGTGTAGGAAGGTCCTGGTCCTCTCGGGAGGCATAGGTGTAGGCCTGGGCCTCGGGAATCAGGACGCCCTTGGAGAGGCCGGTGGTCCCGGAGGTGTACATGTAGGCAAACAGGTCGCCCGCCCGGCGCCTTACGGGTGACGCGGGGGCCGAGTCTTCGAGCTCGCCCCATTCCCGCAGCTGCAGACCCGCCCTGCTCCCCTTTTCGAACGAACCTCTGACTACAACGTTCTTCAGCGCCGGGACCTGGCCGGCGATCGCTTCCAGGCGATCGAGGTAGTGCGCCTCCGCCAGCAGGGTTTCGACGCCCGAGTCACGCAGGATGTGGGCGAGGAAGTCACCCTTGTAGGCCGTGTTGACCGGTACCTCGATCACGCCCGTCAGCCCCATTCCCAGCCAGGCATGCACGAAGTCGAGCGAGTTGTCCAGCATCATCGCCGCCGGGCTGCCGGTCGTGCAGCCCAGCCGAGCCAGGCCTCCGGCCAGGGACAGCGACCGCTGGAATGCCTCGGCGTAGGTGTCGGACGCTTCCCGGTCGGTCAATGCGACTTTGTCGGGCTCGAAGTCCAGAGCCCGCTCGAGGGAGCGCAGAAGGGTGCGCTCTTCGAGTTCGGGTAGATGCGCCATGCCACCTCCGATGGGCTCTGTCCCGACGCAGGATCGCGCAGGGTGCGGAGAGAACTACTGTGTTTGCGATCTTATCTCCGAGCTCTGCCCTGCTGAGAGGCATTTCCCGAGGGCCGCCTCGCCCGAGGGCGCAGCGCGGCTATGCGAGCCCCATCCTGAAGGCGAGCAGGAGAATCGCCGGGGTGACTTGCCAATCCCTCTCGGGGACCCTCTGGAAACCGAGTGAGGCGTACATGGACTGGGCGGTGCGCATCAGCTCTGTCGTATGCAGGAAGAGCGCTTTTTTCCCGCTTGCGCGCGCGAGGTCGACGCAGGCCAGGGTCAGGGCCTTGCCGTAGCCTTTTCCCTGGGCCGCGATATCCACGGCCAGGATGCGCATGCCCGCCTCGTCCTGGCGCAACTCCTCGGCCATCGGCGAGGAGGAGTCAGGTACAAAGGTGACGGTTCCGACCACTTTCCCACCGGCACGCGCCACCAGGAGTGTGGCCGCGTCGGCCCTTTCCTCGACCCGCTCCAGGTATGCGGCGTATCCGCTATCCAAGGTTTCGCCCACGGTCGCTCTGTAAGAGGAGAGAACGATGCGCGCGATCTCCTGGTAGTCCTCGGGAGTTGCCCGCTCGATGACCGGTTCGCCACCCTGGCCCGGCTTGCCCTGGTTCGGTTCAATACTCATTCCTTCCTCCAGAACTCGTAGCCCGACAGGCCTTCCATGAGGCGGTTTCCTCCGTCGACGACCAGATTGTGACCGGTGATGAAAGACGCCTGCTCAGAGGCCAGGAATGCCGCCGCCGCCACCTCCTCCGGTGTGCCGGAGCGGCCCATTGGCGACGCGAGGCCGTGCCGCCTTTGCTCCTCCGTCTGGGCCAGGCTGGCTATCCAGCCTGGGGCCAAGGCATTGCAGGTGATCCCGTGACGTGCGTTTTCCAGTGGAATCGCCTTGGTCAGGCCAACCATGGCCGCCTTTTCCGCCGCATATCCGACCTCGCCCGGGTTCACCTGCACGACGCCGGTGGTGGAGCCGACGTTGACAATTCGACCCCAGTGGTGAGCGATCATGGAGGGGAGTGCACCCCGCGTAACCAAAAAGGCTGTGGTCACGTTGGTCTCCAGTGCGTGGCGCCAGGCCGCAGGCGTGGTCACGAAGGCCGATTCGTAGGACTCGGGGTTGGTTATGGACCCCATTCCGGCGTTGTTGACCACTACCTCCGGCATGCCCAGGATCGCTTCCAACTCCGCTAAAAGCCCTTCCACGGCATGCTCGTCGGCGAAGTCCGCTACGAACCACTGGGCGTCAATGCCGAGTTCACGCAGTTGGTGGGCGCGATCGTGGATGCTCGTGGTGGTGGAGACGATAGCCAGGCGGTGACCCGCCTCCCCCAGAGCTTTGGCGGTCGCAAGCCCGATTCTCCCCGGGCTTCCCGCGCCGGTCACGAGTGCCAATCCGGGCATTGGGTCCTCCTCGCAGCCGGCAATTCCGGCTCACCAACGGAACCCTAACAACGCCGCCACCTCTCCCGTGCGCGCCCGGCGGCGCGATCCCCAGTGCCACAAGGGCTATCTTTGGAGGGCGTGGAATCCTTCTTTGACGCGGTTAACGACAGCTTTCGCACTCACGCCCTGCCGGCTTTGGCCGAATACGTCTCCATCAAGAGCCTCTCTCCCGCGTTCGACCCCGAGTGGGCCGTCCACGGGGAGATCGATAGGGCCATGGCTCACCTGGCCGCGTGGGCCGAGGCATGCCCGATCCCTGGCATCACCGTGAGTGCCTCGCGTATCGAGGGCATCACGCCGGCCCTGGTGGTGGAGATCCCTGCCGCCCACGGCGGCACCGGCACCGTTCTCATGTACGGGCATATGGACAAACAGCCCGCTTCCGCGCCCTGGGCGAACGGCTCCGACCCCTTCAAGGCGGTGGTCGCCGGAGATTCGATTTTTGGCCGGGGGGTTGCCGACGACGGCTATGCCCTATTCGCTGCCCTAACCGGTGTGGCCGAACTGCACCAGCGCGGGATTCCCAGCCCGCGCTGCGTGGTTCTCATCGAAGCCAGCGAGGAGAGCGGTAGCCCCGACCTTGATGCTCATGTGGAGGCGCTTGCCCCTTGGCTGGGCGAGGTAGGACTCGTCGTTTGCCTCGATTCCGGAGGCCTGGACTTCGAGCGCCTGTGGGTGACGACTTCGTTGAGGGGCAACCTGGTGGTCACCATCGACGTCGAGGTCCTTGAGTACGGAGTGCATTCCGGCTCCGCGGGAGGGGTCGTCCCGAGTTCGTTCCGGATATTGCGCTCGCTGCTGGAGAGGGTGGAGGATTCCGCCACCGGCGCGATACTCCCCGCATTCCTGAATGCCGAGATCCCGGAGTTCCATCGCCGGCAGGCGGAGGCCCTCGATCGAGAGCTGGACGATCCGCTGGCGCAGGCCTTCCCCCTGGTGGAGGGGACGCAATTGATGGGGGCAAGCGGCGTCGAGAGGCTTCTGGCCCAGACCTGGCGCCCGAGCCTCGCCTTTACCGGCATCGAGGGCGTCCCTGATATCCCCTCGGGCGGCAACGTGCTGCGCGCACGCACAAAGGGGAAGATCTCCCTCCGTCTGCCTCCCAGCGTGGACGCGCCCGCGGCGCAGCGTGCGCTGGTGGAGTTGTTGTCCGCCGACCCTCCCTACGGTGCGAGAGTGACCGTCGAGGCCGAGGCTCCTGCTCAGGGTTGGGTGGCGCCGGAGCCCGGTGGCTGGCTTGCCGACGCGCTGGACCAGGGGTCGCGCGATGGCTTCGGGCGGCCGGCGGGGTACTGCGGCGAGGGCGGGTCGATTCCCTTCCTGGCCACGCTGGGGGCACGCTTCCCTCACGCCCAGTTTGTCGCAACCGGGGTTTTGGGCCCTGGTTCGAACGCGCACGGGCCCGATGAGTCCCTGCGCATTCCCGCCGCCGTCGGCGTATCGGTCGCCGTGGCCCACCTGGTTGCCGCAGCCGCAGGGCGTGAGTAACGAGTGCCGGTTTGGAGTCGTTACCTGTAAAAGGAACCATGAAGGAGAAGACGACCAACGCTGCGGCGCGCGTGATCAGCGCGACCGAAAGCTGGAAGCCGCGGCGAGTCAGCCTTGCGGCGGCGGTTCTCTATCTCCTCTACCTGATCGGCCGCATCATCCTGGCCGCACATGGTGATCTGGGTGCACTGGTGGTGGCTGGGAGCGTCTTTGTCACGGCTTCTCAGGTACCGGTGCACATTCCGGTCATTCCGGGCACGGGCTACGACGGCCAGTTCTACTTCCGCATTGCGATGGCGCCCTTCGACTTCGCCCATCATGCGCTCGGGGTGACCTTCGATAGCGTCTTCAGGATGCAGCGGATCGTTTATCCGCTGGTCTCATGGATTCTTTCTGTCGGCTCACCTCACCTGCTCTTGTTTGTGCTGCCGCTGGTGAACCTGGCTGCATTGGCGGGCCTGGCCTGGGTACTCGCCAGCTTTGCCGTCACCTCGGGAAAGCATCCTCTCTTCGGCCTGCTGGTCGCGCTCTATCCCGGGTACGCGCTCAGCCTTGGCCGGGACCTCACCGAGCCGCTGGCCGGCTTCACCTTGATGCTCGGGCTCTACCTGCTCGATCGCAGGCGGTACCTGCCCGCCGCCCTCGTGCTGGGGGTGTCGGTGCTCACTCGCGAGACAGGCACCATCGTCGTGATGGCGGTCGGAATAGCCTGGCTGATCGGCGTGCTGCGCGGCCGTTCGGAAGGGTCTCCTCGCGGCCTCTTTCTTGCCGCGGCCGTACCCACGGTCGCCTTCTTTGCCTGGCAAGAGGTGGTACGTTCCCAGGCCGGCCACTTTGTCCTGACAGGTTTTGCCGAATCCAACCTGGGGGTTCCCTTCGGTCAGCTGATCTCGGGAATCGTGACTCGTCTCACGTCGGCTCCGAATACGGGGAACGTGCTGTGGTTCATCCAGTTTGCGGGCCTCACCATCGTCGTCGTGGCCGCCCTGGTGCTGATCCGCCGCTCCGCCGCCCCGATCTGGGTAAAGATTTCCCTGGTAGTCACGCTTATCCTCATGGTCAGCCTGGCTGGGGGGGAGTGGACGGGTGACGCGGACCTGCGAAGTATCGACCAGCTTTGGCTGCTTTCCTGGCTTGTCCTGTTCAAGGCACCGCGCCTGAACCTGGTCCGCTGGTCTCCTCTGGTTCTCATCTGGGTGATAACCGCCGGGCAGCTCGCCCTGTTCATCTGAGGCACGCCGCGATTCGAATCCACCCCGACTAGAGTGTTCTACGGCGCCTGCGGCCGTCTGGTTCGCAGAAAACCTTCCAACTCCTTGTACGTCGAGCCCGGGAGACCTGAGGGTTCGCCCGCAAACATCAGCCCGAGTGCAAGGAAACATAACTTTGTCTAATTCTGGATTCGCCCTTCTGGGCGTTGAGGCCAACCTATGCCGCAATTTGGCGGCGCATGGAATCACAACTCCAACACCGATTCAGGCCATTACCCTGGCCGACGGCCTGGCAGGCCGGGACATCTGCGGTAAAGCGGGGACCGGCTCGGGCAAGACGCTCGCCTTCGGTTTGCCACTCCTGCAGAACGTACGCCGGGCCAAGCCGTCCCGCCCCACAGCTCTCGTGCTGGTGCCGACCCGTGAGCTCGCCATGCAGGTCGCCGAGGTCCTCGGCCAGGCCGGCGGCAAGGAGGCCCGGGTAGACGTGTTCTACGGTGGCTCTTCGATGGATCGCCAGGTAAAGAGCCTCAGGCGTGGCATAGACATCGCCGTCGCCACTCCTGGGCGCATGATAGACCTGATGGAGCGGCGCTTGATCGATCTGTCCGATCTGGCGCATGTCGTGATCGACGAGGCCGACCGTATGGCCGACATGGGATTCGTCCCGCAGGTGAACAAGATCCTGGCGGGAGCGGGCCCCGATCGTCAGACGATGCTCTTTTCGGCGACGCTTGACGCCGACGTTGCGGTGCTGGTGCGCAGGCACATGAGCAATCCCGTCACCCACGAGGTGGAGGGGGAGCAGCCCACGGTTGCCGCCATGACCCATCACTTCTTCCTGGTGGATCCGTCCGAGCGTCTGGACTACGTCGAGAGGATGTCCTCCGGAGCCGAGCGTACGCTGGTCTTTGTCCGTACTCGTGAAGGTGCCGATCGGGTTGCCGAACGCCTGCGTGATCGCGGGGTGGCTGCCGAGGCCTTCTACGGAGGTTTGCGCCAGGCCGCGCGCGAGCGTGCGCTGCGCAAGTTCTCCACCGGCCGGACATCTGTTCTGGTGGCCACCGACGTTGCCGCCCGTGGGCTGGACGTCACTGGCCTGGACCTGGTCGTCCATTACGACCTGCCGGAAGATCACAAGTCCTACGTGCATCGTTCGGGCCGCACCGCCCGCGGCGGCGCCGAGGGCGTGGTTGCCTCGCTGGTTCCGCGCCACCAGGTTCGCGAAGTGGTTCGGCTGCAGCAGGTGGTTGGCCTGGAGACCGGAATCGTACAGGTTGCCCTGGCTGATCCGGGTCTGGCCGGAATTTCCCGCGGGGAGGAGTGCTCGTCCGAGCCCGTCGAGATCGCAGCGCGCACTGAGAGGTCGGAGTTCGGCTTCCAGCGTGGCGGGGCCAGGCAGAGCTACCGGGGCCGCTCCCGAGCTGCATCCGGCCGCTCCAAGCGATACTGATCAGGTAACCCCTCGAAGCGGCCTGGGCCGCTTCGAGCCCCCAAAGCCGATAGCGGGATTGGTTCCGATTCGAAGTGACGAATCGGGACCAATCCCGCTAATATGTTTCTTGGCTCAAGATGCTCGCCCTAAGCCCTCCGGCATGGCGAGCCGGCAACCGCTCCCGCAAGACGGTGCCCCCGGAGGAAGAGCTGGCCCGCCGCAACCGGTGGGCAAGGCGGGACTCTCGGCGCGTCGGTGCCGGTGTCCCTCGTACCTTGAGGGAGGACCGATGGCGCGAATGTCTGGCTGACGCAAATCAAGCGATTCCGTGCCCGTTTGAGCCTTGATGCTCCGGGCCGGATGGGCATGCCGTCCGTGCATCCCGCTTCACGCATTCAGCAACCGTTTCGAAGGCGGTCAACCGCTTTCATTCGGCCGATGGCCGACACTTCAACGCAGGAGAGACAAATGTCCCAGTGGGGATTCGAGACACGACAGATTCACGCCGGCGCCGCACCGGACCCGACCACGGGTGCGCGTGCGACTCCCATCTACCAGACCTCCAGCTTTTCGTTCCGCGACACCGCGCATGCGGCCGCCCTTTTCGACCTCTCGGAGCCGGGCAACATCTACTCCCGGATCATGAATCCGACCCAGGCGGTCTTCGAGGAGCGTATCGCCGCCCTCGAGGGAGGGGTGGCGGCACTCGCGACCTCGAGCGGCCAGGCGGCCGAGACGCTGACCTTGCTCAATCTCGCCGAGGGTGGCGGGCACATCGTCGCGGCGGCCTCCCTTTACGGGGGGACCTACAACCTGCTTCGCAACACCCTGCCAAAGTTGGGCATCACGGCCACCTTCATCGATGACCCGGATGATCTGTCGTCCTGGGAGTCCGCGATACGTCCCGAGACGAAGGCGTTCTACGCCGAGACGATAGGAAATCCCAAGGGCGACATCGTGGATTTCGAGGCCGTGTCCGCGATCGCTCACTCTCACGGCATCCCACTGGTGATCGACAACACCCTGGCAACCCCCTTCCTCGCCCAGCCTCTACGGCATGGCGCGGACATAGTGATCCACTCCGCCACCAAGTTCATCGGCGGCCATGGGACGTCGATCGGGGGGATAATCGTGGATGGGGGTGGTTTCGACTACGAGGGAAGCGGTCGCTTCCCCGGCTTTACCGAGCCGGACCCCAGCTATCACGGCTTGGTCTTCTCCCAGCTTCCCGAGCCGCTTTTTGCGGCACGCTTCGTGCTAAAGGCGCGCCTGCAGTACATGCGCGACATCGGTGCGAGTACGACCCCCTTCAACTCCTTCCTCTTCCTGCAGGGGGTGGAGACGCTCTCGCTGCGTATGGAGCGCCACGTACAGAACGCCCAGGCGGTCGCCGAGTGGCTGGAGAGCCGCGACGAGGTGGCCTGGGTCTCCTACTCCGGCCTCGCGTCGAGCCCCTGGCATTCCCGCCAGCAGCGCTATCTGCCGCGTGGAGCCGGCGCGATTCTTGCCTTTGGCATCAAGGGTGGGGCGGACGCGGGCCGGCGCTTCATCGAGGGCCTGGAGCTCTTCAGCCACCTGGCGAATATCGGGGACGTCCGCAGCCTGGCAATACATCCTGCCTCCACCACCCATGCTCAACTTTCCGAGGAGGACCAGCGTACGACGGGGGTGACCCCCGATCTGATCAGGCTATCGATCGGTTTGGAGACAATCGACGATATCTTGGGCGACTTGGAGGCCGGTTTCCGTGCCGCCAAGGGTGACTGAAACAACTCAAACGGCGCAAGCCTGGGAGAGCGGCGACCCGTCGGACGGTCGCCGCTTCCTGCGCGCCTTTGACGAAGGTGAGTTCGTCACCGAGTCCGGGATCGCGCTCGGGCCGGTGGATGTCGCTTTCGAGACGTGGGGACGGCTGGACCCATCGGGCGGGAACGCCGTGCTGGTGCTTCACGCCCTGACCGGGGATTCGCACGCCGCGGCCAGTGAGAGTGAGCAGGACCGAACCGCCGGATGGTGGGAGGGCCTGATCGGCCCGGGCGCGGCCATCGACACCAATCGCTGGTTCGTGGTCTGCCCCAACGTGCTGGGCGGTTGCAGGGGTACGACGGGGCCGTCATCCATTGCGCCGGACGGACGTCCGTATGGCTCCAGGTTCCCATCCATAACCGTTCGGGACCAAGTGGCGGTGGAACGGCGCTTTGCCCAGGCCATGGGCATTGACACCTGGGCCGCGGTCATCGGCGGCTCCATGGGGGGAATGCGTGCCCTCGAGTGGGCCGTCTCGCATCCCTCCCGACTCGAGCGCGCGGTCTTCCTGGCCGTGGGGGCGGCCGCCTCCGCGGAGCAGATCGCCCTCTGCGCGCTGCAGTCGCGAGCCATCCGCCTCGATCCCAACTTCGCAGGCGGCGACTACTACGGGCTGCGAGAGGGACCCTGGGAAGGCATGGCCATAGCCCGGGGTATCGGGCAGCTGAGCTATCGCAGCGCCGAGGAGATGGAGAGGCGCTTCGGCCGCTCCAACCAGGCCGGCGAGGATCCGATGGCCGGTGGCCGCTATGCCATCGAGTCCTATCTCCACCATCACGGGGCCAAGCTGGCGCGGCGCTTTGACCCCAACTCATACATAGGCCTCAGCACCGCCATGAACCACCACGATGTCGGGCGCGGCCGGGGTGGCATTCGGGCCGCATTGTCGACGGTCGAGGCGGAGACGACCGTGGTTGGCATTTCCTCGGACCGCCTTTACCCGCTTGCTCAACAGAACCAGCTCGCCGCCTTGCTGCCCGGCGGCCGGCCGGCGCGGGTGATCGAAAGCGAGGTGGGCCACGACGGCTTCTTGGTTGAGCTGGACGGGGTCGGATCGGTCATCTCCGAAGCGCTTCTCGGCCACTAAGGGCTGTAACGCCGAAGATCCTTGCATGAGGGCCTGAGCCGGCTCGTGAGGCGATGCTCGTACCCTGCCTGCGGGCCTTTGTCCGGCGGTGACGTTCTTCCCTAGCCCGGATTCGGGCCGAGGGTCATAATTGCGGCGTCGGGGCGCACGAGTAGGTGTGCGATGCTGCTTGGCCTGGGGATCCCGATCCTGGTGATCGCGGTTATCGCGCTTGTTGTGTGGCTGGTGCGCTCGCGCGGTGCGACCACGGTGCGAGGTGCTGCCCAGCCGGAAGAGCATGCCATCGAGGCTGAACAAGCCATTGGTCATCCCGTGCGGGTTCCCGCCACGGTTGGTGCCCGTGAACCCCACCTCGAGGAGGAACTCGAGCGCTGGACTGGTGCCGGCCTGATCACCCCCGTAGAGTCTCAGGCGATCGTCGTCTTCGAAGAGGGCAGGTGGGTAAAGGTCTCCCTGGAGCTTCCAGCGGGCCACGCTCGCAAGGTCCCCGCCGCCGCCGAGGCGATGGGATATCTGGGCGGAGCCTTGGTGGTCATAGGGATGACGCTGACGGCCACGCGTTTCTGGGCCGAGTTTTCCGTGCCGACGCGCCTCGGTCTGACCGGTGTGGTCGCTGCGGCGCTTATGGTGGCCGGGGGCCTGATTCACGAGGCTTCGGATCCGGCGCTGGCACGCTTCCGCTGGTTCACCTGGCTTGGTTCCTCCGCCATGACCGGTGTCTTCTTCGGTGTGCTCGGCATGCAGCAGATCGATCTCTCCCCCAAGGCGACGACCTTGCTTACGGCCACTGCCATCTCGCTCCAGTCCGGACTTCTCTGGTGGTGGAAACAACGCCCGATCCAGCAGGTTGTCTCGCTTGGCGCGCTACTTGTGGCCGATGGCGCGCTCGCGGCCGTCCTCTTTGCCGAACCGGCCCAAGGGCCGTTAGGCATCGCAGTCTGGATCGTGGGAGCGGTACTCGTAGTTGCGGCGCTGCGTAGGCTCACTCCCAATTTCGAATTGACCGAGGTGATCGGGGCTGCAGCCACCGTGCTCGGTGGCGTGTTCATTGTCAATGGGTGGGAAGGTGGCGGTGCGCTCTTCTTTGCTGCAAGCGCAGTGGTGCTGTTGGTCCTGGCCGAGACGCCCGGCCTGCTGCCCAGCCGCACGGATGGGTGGATCCTGGGCCTGGTGGGCCTGGTGGGCGCGCTCGAGGCGGCGCCCGCCAATCTTTCCTATTACGCAAACCAGGCCGCGATAGTTACCGGCATCGTGACCTGGTTGATCGGGGCTTTGCTTCTCTACCTGGGCATTCGAGGAATCGTTGTCACCCCTCGCCTGGCCGAGGCCGCAGGAGGGGTGGTCCTGGTTGCGGCGGCGGCAATAACCGCCAACCAGTCGGAGGCCTTTGCCCTCGCCTGCGGCGTGGCGACCTCCGTCCTGCTGGTCGCCTTAGGTACGCGTCCAGGGCTTGTTCTGATGTCCGCCTTTGGGTCAGTCGGGCTCCTGATTTACGCCACCTGGAGCGTCAACTACTTCTTCCCTGGGCAGGCAAGGGCCCCTTTGGTAATGACCGTCGCCGGACTGTTGGTGATCGCTGTCGCGGTTTGGATGGCCAGGCTGCGCGGACGCTTCGCCGTGGAGCTGCGCCGGCGCCGCAGCGCCGCGACCGGCGCGCCGGGCAAGGGCGGCTCCTGAACCTTGCGCGTGTTTCTCGGCTTTCAATCGACGCCTTTCGCGCCAAGAGTGTAGCGAAACCTCGATCCAGGTCGGTTAACGCATCAGGCAATAGGCATTTGATTCGAACAACTGCGCCGACTGAGTCCTTTACATACCCGGAGTAGCCTTTTCCGGCGGGCATCTCGTTATATCGAGCGATTCGTTGCCCGGCCCTCCGGCGGTCGCCCAGGCGAACTGTGGGCGGGAGGTTTAGCCGGCGCCGAACCGCCCCTTCTGATGCCGACCCTGCAGGGGAAAGGACGACGATGGCAATGCAGACGCGTGTGCAAACGTTGGAGGGGCACTTCCACCAGGACATGATTGCACTGTGCTTCGCACTGCGCCAAGAGGGTTATTGGCCCGTCCACTTCCATCGCTCCGTCGAGGAGATCGGCGGTCTCCGTGCCGCCAAGCGGCTTTTGCACTCGGTGAATTACAGTGAGGGCTTTCTGCGATTGGAGGCCATGGGCCTCCTTGCCTGGAGCATCGAGTCCCACGCTCTTTTCCCTTGGTATCAGGAGCTGTTCGCCGAGGAGGAGCTGGATGTCGCCCGCTCGCGGCTGATGGCCTTCGGCTTCAGCGGGTATCTGGCTGCCAGCCAGGCTCCGGAACCCCCGGCCTGGTACGAGGAGCTTTCCGCGTCTTAGCCTGAAGATGGCGGCCTGAACAGGGCTAGGTGACGCGTTCGAACTCGGCGCGGGTGGCGATGCAAGCCTCATTGCCCTCCAGGTCGGCCAGCACCCACCAAGAGGGGGCGTGCTCGCTGGTTACCAGACGGCCCCCGGCGGAAAGCGCCGCCTCGATGCGCGCCTGGGCAAGGTCGGGCGGAACGTAGATGTCTACGTGAATGCGGTTGCGCTGGGGCCGCGGAGCATCCATCTGCTGGAACCAGATCCACGGGCCGGCCCCCTCCGGGTCTACGATGTCCTCCTCCCCCATGGCGTCGTAGCCAAGGACCGCCTTCCAAAAGGGGATGACGGTGGGTGGCGACATGGCGTCGATTGCCAGGTGGACCTCCTGGACCGAGCCGGCGGCGGCTCGTAGGCCGAGGGCGTGCGCTTCGGCCGATATTGCCCGAGCCAGTTCGGCGTCCTCCCTCGTGGGCGAGCCCGCGTCCCGGAATGGCAACCTGATCGTGACGCTCTCGGGGCGCACGTCGACCTGGAGAGTGGAGGTATGGGCGGCAGTGAGTCCGGCAATCCGCGCAAGCAGCCGGGCACCTTCGTCCAAGGAGCCGATCCCGACCCGTGTCGCGAACGTCGTGGCCAAGACCCTCCAATCCTGCACTCCCGGCCATGTTTGGAACTGTGCCCCCGTGATGTGATCGCTCATGGGCCAAATGTATCAACGCCCGGCCCAGAACGGCACTTGTGGGCCGGGTTGCTTTAGGTGGCCGCATCGCCCGCGTGCTCGCCGGCCCCGTTGGCGGCCGAGAGGGTCTCCCTAGTTGCTCGACGAGTCCCTGGCGATGAATTTGCCGGGCATGCCTCTTCCGTTGCGATTGTCGGGGCGGTGCCGGTCCAATAGGGGAACGAGCCGCCCCGATTGCCCGGAGCGGCCGAGTTCCTGGTGAAGTGGGAATCGGCTCGATGTCCTTGAATCCCGACACCGCCCTAAAAACCACCCGGCAGTGATCGAGGTCGAAAGCGGCTGGGGCGCTCCCCGCGCACCCCGGCGAGCGTCCACGGCCAGGCCGATTCCGTGGCTCCGGCGACCTGAGATCGCACCGGCGCACCCGTGCGGGGCGCTCATTGGCCCGGGCCCAGGCGCGGCGCCCGGTGCCTCAGTTCTGAGTAGCGGGAGCGAAAGGTGGGGTGCGCCGGCCCTGGATCGACGGGTCCTCACGCGGCGTGATATAGGCGCACCATAATGCCGACATTGTGATTGGCGAGGTTGCGGCCTAGCTTTTTATAGGTTGGCAATATTCGTATCTTCTGAAATGATTCCAAAGCAATACCGTCGCATTACCGTTCCATAATTCTCCACAAATCTCGGAGAAAATAAGGAGAACCTGAAAGGGATAGCTGGCACGGATGAAACTCCGCACTTCCCTCATTTGAGTACATGAAGTTATTCTGAGCTGGAGAAGTATCTCGGCAAGTACTCGCAAGCCGATCAGTAACTTGACGTTTATAGAACGTATCGCTTCCCCATGAATCGCATGAAAATCCTCTCACGCGCTCCTCATGTAGAGCTAATCGCTCGCTTTGAGCATGGATCAATCCCCCGCAGTGCTGTGGCTGCGGTATATCCAATTAGGGGGAAATCGTGGGATTCGACTTGGGAAGTTCTGTCTTTGAAAGAGGCCCGGGACGACGAGCGGTGGTGACCGGTTCGGCAGGCTTTATCGGCTCGCGGCTTGCGGCTCGCCTATGCGCCGGTGGCTGGTCGGTGGTCGGGATCGACGCGTTCACCGACAGCTACGATCCCACCGAGAAGGAGGCGCGAGCCTCCTTGCTCGCGGACGTCCCCGGCTTCTCGCTTGTCCGGGGGGACGTTGCCGAGCTCGAGCTGCGGGGGCTCTTTCGGGGTGCCGACGTCGTCTTTCACCTGGCGGGAAGGCCGGGCGTTCGCCCGAGCTTCGACATCGAGCAACGTTACGTGCACGACAACGTGGTCGCAACCCGAAGGCTGCTGGCCGCAGCGCGTGCGGCCGGCGTCCGGCGGGTCGTCTATGCCTCCTCCTCCTCCGTCTACGGGAATGCTCCCACGCCTTTCGCCGAAGCCGCGCCGACCGGCCCCATCTCGCCCTACGGCCGTACCAAGCTCGAGGCCGAGCGGCTTTGCCTCGACGCTTCGGATGACGGCCTTGGCTGTACGGCACTCAGATATTTCACGGTTTACGGGCCCGGCCAGCGTCCCGACATGGGCATCCGTATCTTCGCCGAAGCCGCGCTTCATGGGCGGCCGATAACCGTGCTCGGTGATGGCACCCAGGTCCGCGACTTCACCTACGTGGATGACGTGGTGGACGCCACCATCGCCGCAGCGGATGGCCCGGTGGAGGGGATGGCCGTGAACATCGGCGGCGGTAGCACGGTGACCCTCAACGAGGTCATCGAGATGCTCGAGGGGCTGGTGGGCCACGCCATCGATGCGGATCGTGTCGGATTCGCCCGTGGTGACGTCTATCGGACCGAAGCCGATCTCACCCGGGCGAAGGAGCTTCTTGGCTTCAACGCCAAGGTCGGCTTTTTCGAGGGCCTGAGCGCAGAGGTCGATTGGATTCGCGATCGCATCGAGGCGATGGAAGGGAGTCTCGCTTGAGCACCGGCGCAAGGGTTCTCCTCTACTCCCATGACACCTACGGGCTGGGACATCTACGGCGAAATCTGGCCATAGCCGGGGCCCTTCTCTCCGGCCTCCCCGGTTGCCAGGTGCTCCTGGCGACGGGCTCCACCGTGGCCGACCGCTTTCGCCGACCCGATGGGCTCCAGGTGGTCAAACTTCCGCCCGTGATAAAGACCGGCGTCGAGAGCTACGACTCCCGCGAGCCGGGTATTCCCTTGTCGCTGGTGCGCCGTGCGCGCAGTGCGGTGCTGGTCGACGTGGTGCGGCGCTGGCGGCCCGATCTTATCCTGGTTGATCACTCACCCCAGGGAATGAAGGGGGAGCTGCTGCCGGTCTTCGAGGCGGTGGCGGAGCTGCCACGGGCTCCACGCCTAATCCTCGGATTGCGCGACATCCTCGACGACCCGGACCACGTGCGCTCCTTGTGGGGAGCCGAGGGGGTCTACGAGACGCTCCGCTCGGTGTATGACCGTATCCTCGTCTACGGGCAGAAGGACATTTTCGACGTGGCGGAAGCCTATGGCCTCGGCGAGGCGGAGAGGGCCAAGCTCTCCTACTGCGGCTACGTGGCTACTCCGTCGCGTCCGACCGCGCTGCTTCCCGATGCGCTGCCCGAGCGGCCGTTCGTACTCGGCACCGTGGGCGGAGGTGGGGACGGGGTCGAGGTGCTCGTCGCCGCACTGCGTGCCGCTTCCACGCTGGGCCTGGGCGCTCTGCTCGCCACCGGCCCCCTCATGAACACGGCCGACCGTGCCACGCTGGAGATCGCGCTTGCCCGGAACCCCGAGGCCAAGGCTGTCGACATGGTGGACGACATCGCCCAGGTGGCCTCCGGAGCGGCCTTCGTGGTCACCCGCGGCGGTTACAACACGCTCTCGGAGCTCGCTGCGGCACGAGTTCCAACGGTGGTGATCCCAAGGGCATGGCCGCGCATGGAGCAGCTCCTCCGTGCCACCGCCTTTTCCACCAGGGGCCTCGTTGAGATGGTCGACCCGGTCAAGAACTCGGACCCGGATGACCTGCACCGTGCGCTGATAGAGGCGGCCGGACGGCTGGGCGCCGGGGTCGAGAGGCCGAGCTTCAACCTCACCGGTCTGCACGCCCTCACCTTGGAGGTCCGTGACATGCTTGGTGCGGGATACCGGAGCCGCTGGAGTGGTGCCGAAAGGCCTGCGGCCGCGATCGCCATGGGCCGTCCGTGAGCGGGCACCGGAGCGCCCCGGGTTTGGGCACCTTGACCTATCTGACCAAGCGCTTCCCCCGCCTGTCGGAGACCTTCATCCTCGACGAGATCATCGGCCTCGAACGGGCCGGGTTGCCACTCAGGCTGGTTTCCATCGCCGATCCGGGCGAGCCGCTTCGCCAGGAGCGGACCGCCGAGGTAAAAAGCGCGGTGACGTACCTGCACCGGCCGGGTGGAGCCCGGGCGAAGGCGGCGTCCTGGTCCTCAATGGCCTTCGCGCTGTTCGAGCTGGCGATTCGCCGTCCCAGAGGCGTCGCCGGGGTGCTGCTAGGACTCCGCGACCGGGACTCGGCCGCCACGGCCGCCAAGCATCTGCTGGAGGCCGCTTATCTCGCGCGCGTGGCCGAGCGGTCCGGCAGCCGGCATATTCATGCGGCATTCGCCCACTCGCCGGCCGCGATCGCCGAGCTCGCCTCCTCCCTCATCGGGGTGCCGTTCAGCTTCGCCGCGCACGCCAAGGACCTGTATCTCGCCAACCCGCGCCACCTGGCGCACCGGATCGAGAGGGCCGCTTTCGTCATGGTCTGCTCCGCCTCGGCGCGCGATGCCCTGTTGCGGGTGGCGGCCACACATCTCGGAGCGCAGCGCTCTGCAGCGCTGGCGGGGCGCGTCCGGCTCCAGTACCACGGGGTCGATATAGAGCGTTTTGTTCCGCCTGCCGGCGCCAGGCGCGCTTCGGGCCCCCCGGTCGTCCTTGCGGTCGGACGGCTTGTCCCCAAGAAGGGTTATCCGGTCCTGATCGACGCACTTGCCGAATTGGCCGCCCAAGGGGCCGACTTCAGGTGCCGGGTCGTCGGCGGTGGCGGGATGCGCGACGAGCTCGAGGCCCGCATCCGCTCAGCCGGGCTTACCGGCAAAGTCGAGCTTCTCGGTGCGCGGACCCAGGAGGAGGTCAGGCAGGAGTACACCAAGGCGGATGTATTCGTGCAGGCCAGCGTGGTGGTCGAGAGCGGTGACCGGGACGGCGTGCCGAATTCGGTGCTGGAGGCCATGGCGAGCGCCATTCCCGTCGTCGGAACCGACGTTGCCGGCATCCCCGAGGTGCTGCTAGACGGAGAGACCGGGCTGGTCGTTCCTGCCGGGGAGAGCACGGCGCTTGCAACGGCCATCGGTGCCCTGCTCTCGGACTCGGACCTTCGAGCTCGCATTGGCGGTGCCGGCCGGCGCAAAGTGGAGCGCGAACTTGCACGCGACGAGTGCTCCAGGGCGGTTGCGCAAAGCTTTTGGGAGCTTGCGTTCGCACCCGGGGCGCCGGCAGGGTTTGCCGCCGTTGCGCGGCGGACGGCCTGGGAGGCGGTCTAGTTGCGCGTCGCCTACCTGGTCTGCGACCCCGGGATTCCGATCGGCGGCACCAAGGGCGCCTCGGTGCACGTCGCCTCGGTGGCCCGCGCCCTTGGCTCCATCGGGGTCCAGGTGACCGTGTTTGCGCCCAAGGTGGAACCACCCGGCATCCCCGGCACCGAGGTCGTCGAGGTGCCGGTCGGACCGGTGCCGAGCGGGGCTGCCGGAGAGCTCCGCAGGATCGAGGCTTCCAAGAATTTCTACGAAAGCGTGGCCCGGCATCTGGATGGAGCGGGTTACGACCTTGTCATGGAGCGCCTCTCCTTGTTTGCGGACGGCGGAGGATTGGGCCGCCGCCTCGGGCTTCCCAGGCTGGTGGAGGTCAACGCTCCGGTTGCCGCAGAGCGCGAGGCGCACTTCGGCCTGGCCAATCGCGAGGCGGCGAATCTGGCTGAGGCATCGGCTCTCCGTGATGCGGCAGTTGTGGCTGTCTCCGAGCCTCTGGCCGACTGGGCCGTTGCGCGCGGAGCCGCCACCGCCCAAGTGATACCCAACGGAGCTGATACTGCACTGCTCGAACCCGGCCGCTGGCAGGCGGAAGGGGCGAAGCTGCGAGCGGAGTTCGGGTTCGAAGACCTCCCGGTCATCGGCTTCGTGGGGAGCCTCAAGCCGTGGCACGGGCTGGAGCCGCTGTTCGAGGCGGCCGGGCTACTGGCAGGCGCGCGTCGCTTCGGCCTGCTGGTGGTGGGTGATGGTCCAGGGCGTGACGCAGTGCAGGCGGGCCTGGCCTCGCTCCGCCAACGGATTCCTGCACTCGCCGTAGGCGCGGTTCCTGCGCAAAGGGTGCCCGCCTACTTGGCCGCCATGGACATCGCCGTGGCCCCCTACCTGCCGAGCGGCAACTTCTACTTTTCCCCGCTCAAGGTGGTAGAGGCGATGGCGGCGGGCAAGGCCGTGGTGGCTTCGGACTTCCCTCCGGTGCGGGAGCTGCTCGGTGATTGCGGGGTTCTGGTCCGCGCCGGGGATCCCGAGGCGCTCGCCTCGGCCCTGGATCGGCTCATCCTTTCTCCGTCAATCCGGCATGAACTGGGGGAACGGGCCCGGCGGCGCGCCTTGGAGCGGGCCGACTGGGTGGAAGTGGCAAGGCGTACGCTTGCCGCGGCGCAGGCGGCACAGCGTATGAAGTCACCGGTAGGGCCACGTGTCGCGGCGATCTGAGGGCAGCCGCGCCATGGCCGGTGTGCTGGCGGCGGTCATGCCCTCGCGTTTCGGCATGGACGCCTCGCCAGTTCGATGGACGCTGGCGGCCGGAGTCGGCGTTTCGGCACTCCGGGCCATGGTGCAGTGGGCTTCACCATGGCCCCTGAAGCTGATCTTCGACACTGTGCTCGGCTCGCGACCCCTCCCCCAGCTTCTCTCCTGGCTGCCGGCAACCCGGGTCGGGCGGCTCGACGTGATGGCGGGGGCCATGGTGGTAATCGCCATCCTGCTCGGAATATTCGCCTATGCCACCAACGCGCTCCTGGCCAACGCCGGGCAGCGCATGGTCTTCGATTTGCGATGCCGCCTCTTCAATCACCTGGAGCGCCAGTCGATGGAATACCACGCCTCCAACAGCGTGGGGGACCTGCTATCCAGGCTGGGCGGGGACATCCAGGCGATCCAGGGTGTAGTGGCAAACGTGGTCCCCATCCTGGTGGAGAACAGCCTCACCATCCTCGGCATAGTCGTGATCATGCTCTTCGTCGACTGGCGCTACACGATCGTCATCCTTTCCCTGCTGCCCGTCATGTACCTGACGGTACGCCATTACCTGACCGCTATCAAGAAGTCCCAGCGCCAGGCGCGCGACGTCGAAGGCAGAGCGACGGCCTTCGCTCAGGAGGTCCTGATCTCCCTGCCGGTGGTACAGGCCTTCGGAGCTGAGGCGCGCGAGGGGCGCCGATATGCGGACCTGGCCGACGAGGGTTTGCGGGCCAACAAGCGATCCGTCCTTCTGCAGTCGCGCTTCACCCCCCTGGTCACGGCGACCATGGCTGTCTCCACCGCGGGGGTGGTCTACTTCGGTGCGCGCGCGGTCATCTCCGGATCCCTGACTCCCGGGGATCTTCTCGTCTTCTCGGCCTACCTGCGTGGCATCTACACGCCGGTGCGCCAGCTGGCAAAGATGGCAGGAATGCTCGGCCGGGGCCAGGCTTCCGCCGACCGGGTGAAGGAGGTGCTGGCCACCTCGGCCGAGCCGCCCCAGCCGCTCAAGCCTCGACACCTCGGCTGGCCCAAGGGCGAGATCCGCTTCGAAGGTGTCACCTACGTCTATGCGGGGGCGTCCGCGCCGTCGCTGGAGGCGATGACCCTCGAGATAGGTGCGGGGAGCTCGCATGCACTGGTGGGGGCCACGGGATCCGGGAAGAGCACTCTGGTCAAGATGATCCCGCGCTTCCTCGATCCCCAACGAGGCAGGATAACCCTGGACGGAGTCGACCTGCGGGAGCTCTCGTTGACCGAGCTCCGCTCCCGCATCGCACTGGTCCCTCAGGAGCCCTCGTTGATGGGTGAGACCGTATGGGAGAACATCGCCTACGGATTGCAGACGCGGAGCCGCCTCGGCGCCATCGACGCCGCCAAGCGTGCAGGGGTCCACGAAGTTCTCTCGTCTTTGCGTGACGGGTACGACACCCTTGTAGGTGAGAGGGGAAGCGCCCTTTCCGGCGGGCAGCGCCAGTGTGTCGCCTTTGCCAGGGCGATGGCGCGCAACGCGGCGATCATCCTTCTCGACGAGCCCGCCGCCGGCCTCGATACCGAGACGGAGGCCGTGCTTCTCGATGCGCTTGGGCGTCTGGCCGAGGGGCGGACCATGGTGCACGTGACCCATCACATAACCACTGTCGCCAATGCCGACCGTATCACCCTGCTCTCCCAGGGCCGGGTGGCGGAGGAGGGAAGCCATTCGGAGCTGCTGGCGGCGGAGGGCGCTTACACGTCGCTGCACCAGAGCCGCGGGCACCTCTCCGTCTTTGTCCCCGCCGAACAGGTTTCCTAATCGATTTACTTGGGTCCGCCGAAGCGCGACCGGCAATGAAGGAGTGAGGCCTTGACCTCTATTGAAATGACCCGGGGCGCCAGGAGCCACCGTGTGCTGGTTGTCGGGGCCGGATATGTCGGGCTCACCTCGGCGGTCTGCTTTGCCCATCTGGGACACGAAGTGGTGTGCGTGGAGGCCAACCCCTCCCGCCTCGCGCCGCTCCTGGAATGCAGGAGTCCGATTCACGAGCCGGGGCTCGAGGAGCTGATGGCCGAGGGTGTGTTATCTGATCGCCTGCATTTCGCAGCGGCCATCGGCAAGGAGGAGATGACAGGAGTCGAGGTCGCCCTGCTGGCGGTCGGCACCCCGCCGGACGGGAACGGCGATCCGGATCTGACTCAGCTCGCCGCTGCCGCCCGCGAGGTGTCGGCGAATGCGGCCGGAGATCTGGTGGTGGTGGTGAAGAGCACGGTTCCGCCCGGAAGCTGTGAGGCCATCGAGCTCGTCTGTGCCGAGGCCGCTCCCGAGGGGGTCCGTATCTCCGTGGTCTCCAGTCCCGAGTTTCTCCGTGAGTCCCGCGCGGTGGAGGATTTCCTCGCACCCGACCGAGTCGTGGTGGGCGCCTCCGACTCCCAGGTGGCCGACCTGGTTGCGGATCTTTACCCCGCCGGCGTCCCGTTGGTGAAGACCGATCGCCGTGGAGCGGAGCTCATCAAGTACGCCGCCAACGCCTTTCTGGCGGTGAAGATCTCCTTCGCCAACGAGGTGGCCGCCATGTGCGAGAGCCTGGGCACCGAGGCGGCGACGGTGCTTTTGGGCGTAGGCCTCGACCAGCGCATAGGCAAAGATTTCCTCCGGCCCGGCCCGGGTTACGGTGGCTCGTGCCTGCCCAAGGATGTCTCGGGCTTCCAGGCCCTCGGACGAGCCATGGGGACGCCCACGCGAGTCGTCGCGGCCGCCGAGGAGGTCAACGAAGAGGCCTCGCGCGCGGCGCTGATGAAGCTCGAGATGGGCCTTGCCGGCGTGGCCGGTAGAACCATTGCGCTTCTCGGCCTGGCCTTCAAGCCGGGCACTGACGACTCCCGTGACTCGCCGGCGCTGAAGCTCGCCGATCTGCTGGTTGCCTCCGGTGCCCGGGTCAGGGCGTATGACCCCTTGGCCAGGGTTGATGCCTTCGCCGGTGAACGTGTCGACTGCGCCTTCGATGCCATCGAGGGCGCGGATGCCCTGGTGGTGGCTACCGCCTGGCAGGAGTTCTCGGTGCTATGCCCTATGGCCGTGGCCGAACACCTGGCCGGGAGGATGGTTCTGGACGCCGCCGGCGCCCTGGACCTGGAGTCCTGGGCGGAGGCGGGCCTGGTGGTTTACGGGATTGGAAGGGGCGCACCCGTCGCCTTCCACCCGGTGGTGTGGCCTCCCTTGCGCTGGGCGCATCACAAGAGTGAACTCAGCTTGCTCGACGACGACACCGAGTTCGTGGCCGGCTAGCCACCGGAGCGTCTCGCCGACTCCCCGGTGGCTCCTTCAGCTTTGCCCAGCCGGACGCCAGGGAGCCCAGCTCCCACCGGGACGGCGGAGGCGCCAAGGCGAGGATTCCGAGTCGCGAGCGGCCAGGTGAACCCATTCGCCGTCGAAAAGCTCCCCCAGGATGCCGTTGCGCGCTATGACCTCCTCGATCAGGTCCGACGGCGCCTGGATGACGCACAAGAGCCGCATGGGCTCGTGGTAGGGGCGGCCGTTGTAGAACAGCGACTGTAGCGGCAGGCCCGGCTTGAGATCTCCTCCCGTCCCTTGCACAACGCCGATGCCGGCGACAATGTTGTGTGCGACCTTGTCCCCGGCCGAGAAGACCTCAGGGTCGACGGTCGAGAAGTAGTACTGCGCATTGATCCAGTGCGCGACAACCATCGGGGCGGTGAGGATCGCCTCCAGAGCCTTTCCTTGTGGATCCACCAGGTGGTCGTAGGAGTGGAGGAAGGTGCGCCGGCCGAGATTGACATTCTCTGTCATCGAGCGTGGGCCGACGATGAAGGCCGCGTTGCGCGCCAGGCCCCACTCCGGCTGAACCTCGGCCCAGTCGCGAGAGCGCCGATGGGCCCCGGCCCTTCCGTGCCGGTGCTTGGGGAAGTCGCCCGCGCGCTCCTCGGCCAGGGCTCGACCGGCCCGATCGAGGTCGGCCTGCAACCGGGCGAGAGCGTCCGCATGCGAAGGGGGGACGAGGCCGGTGTCGGCGATGGTCACTGTGTCGGTGGCGGTGTCATGCTCGCCGGCCACGAAGTATGTCTCCTCGGGTATCCGGATCCCCATCTCCGCCACCAGCTTGCGCACAACCGGGCGATTGAGGACCGCAGCCGCCGCACGTGCGCTGTCAAGGCCGCGGTTACCACCACAGGCTCCGCAGTCGAGCGAGGAGGCGAAAGGGTTGTTCTCGGTGGTGCTGCCATGGCCGATCAGAGCCACCAATGGCGCGAAGCCGCCGGTCAAGCCCATGGTGGTGAGCGACGAGTGAGCAAAGCGGGCCTGGGCCTCATCGTCCATGCCTGCTTCGATTTCGATCGTCGTCGCGGGCTCGGGTGCGACCAGGCCGCCGATGGCGGAGCGCAAGCGGCCATGCAGCGTCGGGGCCAGCGTCTTTAGCGTTGAGACCGGGGCCGCTGCCAGCCCGGCGGCCTCGGCGAGCGTGTAGGACGCCATCCAGCCGCCCCTTGCCTCCTCGAAGGCCTCCCGCGCCGCCTCGGCGCTCCGTCTGGCAGTCAACCAGCGCCTTGTGATCAGGTCGGCTCCCGCGCTCGGAAGCTCCCTCGCCTTCACCCCCGGGGTCAGGAGCACCGGGCACAGTGCCACTCCCTCCTGGGCGCCCAGGGCATGGAAGTCGAGGGCGATACCGAAGAAGCCCGCGAAGCCGAAGGTCTCGTAGTCGCCATGGGCTTCTAGATGCCGGCGGATCCCTTCTGATCGAGTGTCTATGCAGAAGACCGCCTGTGCCTGAGGCACCGCCCGGCGCGGCTGGTTCGCCTTGTCCAGGGCGGCCAGGAGGATGTCGCGATAGTGGATCTCGTATGCGGCCAGCGCTACGTCGCCGCGCTCCGAATCCGCATGCCCTGAGCCGGGATCGGAGCCCGCCTTTCCAGCCGCCCGGCGCGGCCCTTGCGATCCACCGGCGGTCGAAGGCGGTCGACTCCCGCCTTTGTTGG
>JAJZLQ010000128.1 GCA_021850605.1 Actinomycetes bacterium | reverse complement strand
TGGCGAAGGCGATCTGCGCGGCCACCTTGGCTGTAGCCTCGGTCGCCAGATCAACCAGCCTCGGGGATGCCGGAGTCTCGGCCGAGCGCGAGCCCGGCAGTCGACCCCTGCCGGACACCAGGGGGGTCAGATCGAAGTCGTGCTGTATAGCACCCGTGGCCACCACCATGTCGCCCGCCGAGAGGTCCTCGCTCAATGACCCGGCCAGGCCGGAAACGAGCAAAGCAGACGGCCGGTAGGCCAGGACCAGCTCACTCGCGGCAATTGCCGCGTTCACCTTGCCGATGCCGGAGTGGGCGAGCACAACCGGTGTGCCGTTGATACGGGCCTGATAGATCGGGCAGAGCCCATTCCGGGAGGGCCGCGCGTCGAAGTAGCGCTCCCGCAGGATGGCGACCTCCTGCTCCATTGCCACGACGATTCCGATGGTGGGGGGATCTGGCATGCTCACGCCTAAAGAAGCTATCTCCCCGCAACCCGGAGGCATTACTGTGCGGCGGTGGGAAAATCTAGACTGCTTGGCATCATGCGCGTTCTTTCAGGAATCCAGCCCACCGGCCACGTACATCTCGGCAACTACCTGGGGGCGGTACGCGGCTGGGTCGAGGATCAACACCACCACGACTCCTTCTTCACCGTCGTCGACCTCCACGCCATAACCATCGACCAGAACCCGGCCGAACTGACCAAAGCGGTGCTGGAGCTCTACGCGACATTGCTCGGCTCGGGGCTCGATCCCGAAGTCAGCACCATCTTTGTGCAGAGCCAGCTGGACGAGCACCCCGCTTTGGCCTGGCTGCTCGAGTGCACCGCCACCTACGGCGAACTGCACCGAATGACCCAGTTCAAGGACAAGGGGAAGGGGTCCGAGAGTGTTCGCGCAGGGCTATTCACCTATCCGGTGCTGATGGCGGCGGACATCCTCCTCTACCAGGCCGACCGCGTGCCGGTGGGTGAGGACCAGAAGCAGCATCTCGAGCTCACCCGCGACCTGGCAATGCGCTTCAACCACCGCTTCGGCCGGACCTTCGTCGTTCCCGAGCCCGCCATACCCAAGGTGGCGGCGCGGGTGATGGACCTGCAGGCCCCTGAGCGCAAGATGTCCAAGAGCCAGGCGACTCCGCTCGGCATCCTCTACGTCACGGACAAGCCCGAGGAGATAAAGAAAAAGATCTCACGGGCGGTGACCGACACCGAGGCCCGCGCGGTTTACGACCCGGAGAAGAGGCCTGGCATTTCCAACCTGCTGGAGATCTTCTCCGCCGTCTCCGGCGCCGACCCCGCTGAACTGGCGGAGCGTTACAACTCTTACGGAACGCTCAAATCGGACCTGACCGCGGCGCTCGTAGCCGAACTGGAGCCGGTTCGGTTACGCACCGAGGAGTACCTGGCCGACCGCGGCGAGCTGGTGCGGATCATGCGCAAAGGGGCGGAAAAGGCGCGGATCGTTGCCGGCGAAACACTTACCAAGGCCAAGGAGGCCATGGGCTTCATCGTCGCCTGACCGCGGCGTGCATCCCTACGGTCGTGCAGGGCCGTGCTTGGTTGGGGGCAGCGTCAAAGACGGGTGGGTAATGATCAGAGCAGCCCGGCAGGCCGACGCAGAACGCATCGGGACCGTTCACGTCCGCTCCTGGCAGGCGGTCTATCGCGGGCACTTCCCCCAGGACTTCCTCGACCGGCTCGACCCGGCCGAGCGGGCAAAAGGCTGGAGGGCGTATCTAGGCAAGGAGATGGGCGAGCGTGAATCACTGCTGGTCAGCGAGGTGGATGGGGGCATAGCCGGTTTCGCAAGTTCGGGCCCTGCCCGGGAGGGCGAAGACGACGAAGGCGAGGTGCGCGCCATCTATCTGCTTCCCGGATACTGGGGCCGCGGACTCGGGAGCGAGCTGATGGCCGCTTCGCTGCACGAGCTGGCCCGGGAGGGATTCACCAAGGCGATGCTCTGGGTGCTGGAGGCGAACCTCGGCGCCCGCAGCTTCTACGAGGCCACTGGATGGAGCCTGGCCGATGGAGCGAGGATAATCGAACCTTTCGGCTTTCCCATTCCCGAGCTGCGCTACGTTATCGCACTGGCCTGACCCGGGGTCGCCAGCGACCCGGCGCGGCTCATCGAGGACACCGTTGCAAACGCGTCAGCCACCCATCGTTCAAGCTTTGCCGGAAAACCGCTCCCAGGCCGATTGCCGGGTGATGCCCATCGACTGGGCGATCTCCGCCCAGCTTGCTCCCATCTCCCGGGCACGGCGCACATACTGGGCCAGTGCGTAATCCGCCTGATTCCGCGATTCCGCCACTCGCGGGATGGCGGTTAGCACCGCCGCCAAGTCGGCCTCCGCGGCCCATGGAGCCACGGCAATGGGCTCTCGTGACATGGCGGGCTCGACGCGCCCGGCCACCAGCTCCGCGCAGAAGGCAACGCAGCCGTCACAGATGTATACGCCGGGGCCGGCCACCAGAACCGCCACATCGGCAGCGGCTTTGAGGCAGAACGAACAGAACGCCTGCGGGACTTCTCCGGTCATCGGGCCTTCTTCCAATAGCAGTGTCAGGGTAAACCTTACACCTGTGCCCCGGGCCCGGCCAGGAATCTCGGGACGGAGTCGCCCCGTGCCCGTTACCCCGTCATGCGGCCGGCGTTCACCGCCCGTAGCACCGCCGCGGCCTGGGCCTTTCCGGCGGCCTCGAATTCGCTGGCGACGCTGGTGGCGTCCTCCAACGACCGGTTCTGGCTCATCTTCGCCTTGGCCTCGATTCGCTCCACTTCCATCTCTACGCCCACCACGCCCTTGAGCATCTGGACCACAAAGTCGGCGGGAGCGTCCTCCACCTTCCAGGCACGGCCGGCCGCACTCTCGTGGAGCGCGGTGAGCTCACCAACGTTCTCGCACTTCCAATCGAAGTCGTCGTGAACGCGAAGGATGCCGTGGAAGTGCAGCACCAGGTAGTTCCAGGTGGGCACCACCCGAGGGTCGTGCTCTTTGGACGGGTAGTAGGTCGGCGAAACATAGGCACCCGGCCCATGGGCAATCGCCATGGCGCGCCTCCCGTCCGCGCCACGCCATTGCGAATTGGCGCGCGCCATGTGGCCACGCAAGGAGGCGTGCCCGTTGCCGGGACGATAGATCATGGGCATGAAAGTGGCATCGAGACCCGATTCGGACTCTGTCACGAGGTCAAGTGCCCCAAGATTGGCGAGCATCTCCTGGAGGAGATCTCCGCCCGCCTCGAAGTGTCTCTGCAGGTACACAAGCTCTCCTGTTCCTTTGAGCCTGACCACACGAGCGCACACCGTCCCACTATCAGGTGTTCACTTGCGGCGGCCCTGCTCTTTTCGCAACGCTTTTCTCCCACATGGTAGCGGCGCCGGAAAGTACAAATGGGCGCGCCCTCTCGCCCCCAAGGATTTCCGCAGCACCTTGGTGCTCTCGACTTGACCACGGTGACCCGGGACCTTGACGGCCCGGAATTCTCCGTGGCCTCACGCTCCCACACGACGCGCCGGTGTGGTCGCGCGCTGCCTGGAATCCTTCCCGGAACAGTCGCCTTCGGGTACCCGGTTGGGAGTCTCGCCTGCACCTTGCGGGTGTCTGCTGTTGCCGCCCGTGCAAGCTGGCGGGGCCCGCACACCGTCGGCTGCAACCCGGCGTCTTCATATTGTCTCCTGGCGGCGCCGGGGTTGAGGACGTGGCTAGACACTCGTCATTTCACCCGGCGGCCACCCAAGTGGCATCGCTGCAGGCACCTCCTTTCCCGCCGTCGGGTCTCACGAGACTTCACTCCTAACGACCAGGAGTAGCGCAGTGGAGCGGGTGGTGCACAGCATCCCAGGGGCCAACCATCCCGTTGCCGCAGGTGGTGCGTCCTGGAGCCTCACCAAGCCGCCTTTGGTGAAGACCCGGCGGCGTAATGCAACAACCTGTCGACCAGTGCGCTGCACAGGCTCCTGGGCGTGATCGGCACCGGAGCGGACGGAAGACCACCGCCTAAGAGCGACGTCGATCACCCGGTGGAGCTCCTCGGCCGCGTCCGCGAATACCGGAGACATTCCCCCCTCACCGACCTACCTGGTATCGCGAAAACCCGGAGCTCCTCGGCTCCTGCCCTCATGCCGCGAAGCAGTCCGCGATCCCCTGCCGTGGGTGCTTTACGGGCGATCGACTGGCACGGAGCCCACCGCTGCCATCCAATCGCCGGAGAGCGTTCACCGACCGGCCGATCATCGGAGCCAAAATGCGCGACGGATATGTGTACTCCCTTGCCACCCGGCCACAGCAGCGCATTCAAATGCCGAAGAACCAGGTACAACTCCGGGATCCGAAAATGTGACGTCGATGCCCGGAATGAGATCGGTCGGAGAGCACTGGGGCAGCTAGAGGACCGTTGTCACACGAGATACATATCATTGACCCGCCACATAGGCTCTGAGCTGGGAAAACAAATTACATCGCTGTATTTTCCAGCTCCTCGAGATCAAGAGGAGAGCGGCTT
>JAJZLQ010000142.1 GCA_021850605.1 Actinomycetes bacterium | reverse complement strand
TGAATGCTTGAGCGAGGAGGCCCTGGCCGGGACCACCTGAAGCTGCAGGTCTCGTCCGTTCCTCTGCACTCCCAGCTCCACGGGCTTGTCCGCGGATGCCTCAATCTTGGTAATCAGCGTATTTACGCTTCGCAGGCGTACTCCGTTGACGGCGTAGATGATGTCGCCCGGCTTCAGCCCGGCGGCCTGCGCCGGCGAGGTCACCCCGGGGAACTTCGATAGCGCGACAACCTGGGCCCTGCTGGAATCGGCCACACCCACCACCGAGAAGAGGATCACCAGTATCAGATAGGCCATTACGAAATGCATGAACGATCCCGCCGCCGAGACCGCCAGGCGG
This sequence comes from Actinomycetes bacterium, assembly GCA_021850605.1. Classification (GTDB taxonomy): domain Bacteria; phylum Actinomycetota; class Acidimicrobiia; order Acidimicrobiales; family Acidimicrobiaceae; genus Acidithrix. The sequence continues at coordinate 26,069 of JAJZLQ010000142.1, read as the reverse complement.
CGAGGATAGCTGGAGTTTCTGTATGCGCGCGCTTCGTCCTCCGGGGCCAGCTCCTCCAAGCTGCTCATACCGACGATCTTCACGTAGCCCCCGGCCGGCAGGGCCTTTACGCCGTACTCCGTCTCGCCCCGGCGGAAGGACCAGATACGTGGCCCGAACCCAACAAAGAACTCCGTCACCTTCATCTTGGACCACTTGGCCACGGCGAAATGGCCGAACTCGTGAATCATGATCATCATGACCAGGGCGAGCACCACCAAGAGGGTCTTGCCTATATTCAGGTAGAGGGCCGCAGCAGCAACGACCGCCACCAGCAGGGCGGCTCTGGCTGTGTTACGCCAAAGCTGCCCGCGGGTCTGGGCGAGATCGGTAACCTGCTCGGTTCCGCTGCCGGCCCGAGCCTCCAATTCTGTCGTCCCTTTGTCGTCCAGCGGACTCTCCATGGTCATGCAGGGCGCGCTCCGCTCAAGCGGGCGCCCTCCTCCCAATTACTTCTGAACAACGCAGGCGAGCAATTTGATCCAAGGCGATAACTTCGTCAGCAGTGCTGAAACGGGTCGGCTCGAAGCGCTCCATAGCCTCCTCGATGACCTGGTAAATCTCAATCCAACGGATCCGCCCCGCCAAGAACGCATCCACCGCGACCTCGTTGGCCGCGTTCAGCCAGGCCGGCGCACCGCTTCCTGCGCGCAGGGCATGGAAGGCCAGGTCGATGCCCTTAAAAACCGACCGCCGCGGAGGCTCGAAGTGAAGAGTCAGTTTGGTCGTGAAATCCATCTCCCCGTATTTGGTTGGCATACGCTCGGGGTATCCGAGCGCATAGCCGATCGCCAGACGCATATCGGGTTTGGAGAGCTGGGCAAGGACCGCGCCATCGACATACTCGACCATCGAATGGACGATCGATTCGGGATGGACGACCACTTCAACCTTGGCCGGATCGACTCCGAAAAGCTCCACGGCTTCAATGATCTCGAGCGCCTTGTTCATCAGAGTCGATGAGTCGATTGTGATCTTGGGCCCCATTGACCAGGTCGGATGCTTTAGCGCTTCGTCCTTGGTCACCGAAAGGAGATCCGCCTCCGACCGCTCCCGGAATGGGCCGCCCGAGGAAGTGAGGAGTAGGCGGGACACCTCGGACTGCGGGTAGCCGCGCATGCACTGGTGAATGGCGGCGTGCTCCGAGTCGACCGGGACGATCTCGCCCTTTGAGGCCTCTAAGGCAGCCTGGACCACCGGGCCCGCAGCCACCAGCGACTCCTTGTTGGCAAGCGCCAGGCGCTTGCCGGCATCGAGTGCGCCCAGGGTCACCGACAGGCCGGAAAAGCCGACTACCGCGTTCAGTGCGATGTCCGACTCGCCCGCAGCCTCGTAGAGCCCCGAGCGCCCAATTCGGCAGCTGAGCCAGGGAAAGCGCTCGCAAAGCTCGGCGGCCATCTCGGAGGTACCGACCACTGCCAGGGCGGGGCGAAACTCGGCGACCTGGTTCGCTAGCGCCTCCAGGCTTGAGTTGGCGCTGAGGGCGTGCAGCTTGAAGCGCCCGCCCGAGGCGCGTACGACCTCAAGGGCCTGCCGGCCGATGCTTCCCGTCGATCCGAATATTGAAAGGCTGCGCGGGCCGTTTGTAACGTCGTCCATCTCGCCCTCCAACTTATCGCCAGCCGCCAGCCCCCCTGGCAGCAGCCAGGCCAGCGTGCTACACCACTTAGGGATCAGGCAATGTGGTGGGTGAAATAGAGCAGGTAATAGACGAGCGGAGTTACGAAAATAAGCGCGTCCACGCGATCGAGGAACCCTCCGTGCCCGGGAAGGATACTTCCAGCGTCCTTGGCTCCGATCTCACGCTTGATTTTGGATTCGACGAGGTCTCCGCAAGGCCCGCCCAGGGCGGCAAGGATACCTATGGCTGCACCGAGGCCAACCGTCACCGGGTGGATTCGGCTGGCGATAACCGCTCCGGCCAGAATCGCGCCAACGGCACCGATAACGAACCCCTCGACGGTCTTCCCGGGTGACACGCTCGGGGCAAGCTTGCGCTTCCCGAGCACCGTGCCACCAAGGTAGGCGAAGACGTCACCGGCGACGACGGTAATCAGAACGGCCATCATGTAGGCCAATCCGCGTCGAGGATCCCCGCCGACCGGACGGATGATCGCCGCCACGTAGGAGCCACCCAGGCCGATCCAAGCCACGCCCATGAAGGTCACCGCGGTGTTGGGCAGCATGGGAGCCTTCAGAACCCCCAGCAGGTACCACAGGAAGGACGCCAGGATAGTGAAAGTGAGCACCAGGACCATTGCACTGGGACCCTTGAGGTACCCACCGGCGACCGCGCCGATTACACCTATCAGGCCAACGGCGACCGCGGGCCTGTAGCCCCCGCGAGGGCTGCCCGCATGTTCCCGCTTGACCAGCTGGTAGAACTCGCTGGCGGCCATAACCAGTGCCACCTCGAGGAGAAGCAGCACGGCCGCCTGCCCAACCATGAAGGCTCCGATGACGATCAGCCCCAGGACGACACCCGTGACAAACCGAATGGCAACCGAGCCACCCGAGCGGCCGCCCTCGCTCTTGGCTGACGGCTCACGGCGTGAAGCCCGCCGGGAACGCTCGTCCCCTGCGCCGGACTCACGAGGGGAAGGCCGGCGCTTCAGGCTCGGACGCCTTCGCTCAGGCATATCAAGCTCAACGGCATTCACCTTCTCGGGTCCCGCTTCCTCGGCGTCAGCACCGGACTTGAATAGCCGATGCGAGCCGCCACGACGCAGGGACTGCGGGGCGGGGCGCGAGGAGATCACCTTCAGGCTTCCGGTCGGCTCGGAGGGCACCGGCATCTCCTCGGTACGGAGGCCCCGCACCTCGGGCGCGGGCTCCTCGTCGTCTAAGGCAAAGTGGCGTCCGCCGGATTCGCCGGCGTCGACGGTACCCACCCTGTCGTCGTATTCAAGACGGCGACGCTCCCGCTGGAAGCTGATGGCACCTTCGTCCACTTCGTCCGGGGCACGATGAGTTACGCCCCGTCGATCCGCATCGCCGAGGGCGTAGATCTTGGGGATCTCGCCGGTAGGCGGCTCCGTCCAGTGCGGAAGCGGTGCTACCTTAGGCGGGGCATCGCCCCAGTAACGCCGGCTGACGCCAAAAGGTGTGGACTTCAATTCCGGCTCAAAGTCATCCACCTCCTCGCTCACGCGCTTGTCGGGGTACTCTTGGGTCACCACATCCTCCCTGGCAAGCGGAGAGCCAGCTCGCGAACGAGACTAGACCTCCATCAGCTCCTTCTCTTTGGCCTCGAGCATGCGGTCAATTTCCGCAATCGAGTCCGCAGTGAGCTTCTCCAGCTCTTTTTCCGCACGATCAAGCTGGCCTTGATTGATCTCGTGGCGCTTCTCGGCCTGTTCAAGGTCGTGCCTGGCCGCGCGCCTGGTGTTGCGTACTCCAACCCGCCCCTCCTCGGCGCGGGCTCGGACCTGCTTCACCAGCTCCTTTCGCCTCTCCTCCGTAAGTGACGGAAAGACCAGGCGGATTATCACGCCGTCATTGGATGGGTTGATACCCAGGTCGGAGGCCTGGATAGCCCGCTCGATCGCACCAAGCGCCCCCTTATCGTAAGGGGTGATCACCAGTACTCTGGCCTCGGGAATCGAAAAACCAGCCAACTGCATGAGCGGCACCTCGGTGCCGTAATAATCGACGGTAAGACGCTCGATCAGACCAGAAGAGGCCCGGCCTGTCCGGAACCCGGCAAACTCGGCCTGCGTATGCAGAACCATCTTGTGCATCTTCTCCCGCGCTTCCGAGAGCGCCGACCCAACCAAATTCTCGTCCATCACGAAACAAGCGTACCCAAGAACTCCCCCCGGAGAGCCCGAAGTATGTTCCCAGGAGTCATTATGTCGAAGACCAGTACAGGCAGGTCGTTGTCCTTGCAGAAGGTCACGGCGGTAAGGTCCATTACTCGCAGGTCTCTCGCCACCACCTCCATGAAGCTTATGGCGTCGTACTTGACGGCAGAGGGATCAAGCTTGGGGTCGGCGCTGTAGATACCGTCCACGCCGGAGTGGGTGCCCTTGAGTACCACCTCTGCATCAATCTCGGCGGCGCGAAGCGCCGCCGCGGTATCGGTGGTGAAATAGGGCGAACCGGTGCCCGCGGCGAAGATAACCACCCGCCCCTTCTCCAGGTGACGGATGGCCCTGCGGCGTATGTAAGGTTCAGCCAGTTCCGCCATCTGAATTGCGCTCTGGACTCGGGTGGGCTGGCCTTTCTTCTCGATGGCGTTCTGTAACGCCAACGCGTTGATGGTGGTGCCCAGCATTCCCATGTGGTCCGAGGTGGCGCGCTCCAGCTTGGCGCCCGCTCCGACGCCACCCCTCCAAATATTGCCGCCGCCAACGACGATGGCCAGCTCGACTCCGAGCCCTCCGGCAACTTCGACAACCTCTGTCGCAATCTGATCCAAGACCGCGGCATCGATCACCTCGTCTGAAGAGGTGCTCGCCAGCGCCTCCCCGGAGAGCTTCAGCACGGCCCTCTTCCAGCGCGGGCCGTCGGCCCTGGAACTGTCCGCCATGCCTAGGCGCCGATCACAACCTGGGCGAACCTGGTCACCTTGGCCGAGCCGAGCAGCTTCTCGATCGTGACCTTCTCGTCGCGAACGTAGGCCTGATCCAGCAGGCAGAGCTGCTCGTAAAAGGCACGCAGGCGACCCTCCACGATCTTGGGGATCTGCGCATCCGGCTTGCCCTCGTTACGCGAGATCGCCTCCAGCGTCTCCCGCTCACGGGCGACATCATCGGCGGGAACCTCGTCGCGGGAGATGTAGCGGGGCTTGGTGAACCCGATGTGAACAGCGACGTTGTGGGCGAGCTCGCGGTCGCCGCCGACCAGCTCTACCAGCACCGCGTTGACCCCCCGATCCGACTGGGTGTGCAAATAGCCGTCGATGATCGAATCCTCGCGCGCCTCGAAGCGGACCACTTGGCCCACCTCGATCTTCTCCTTCAGGGTCGCGCGTAGCTCGTCCAGCTGCTCCTCGAAAGTGCCGGCGGCTTCGGCCCCCTTCTCGATCACAGCCGTGGCAATACGGTCGAGGGTGGCGGTGAAGTCGGCGGACTTGGCCACGAAGTCGGTCTCGCACTTGAGCTCAACGATGGTGCCGATCTTCCCGTCGTCGACGATAAGGGTCACCGCTCCCTGGGTGTTCTCGCGATCCTCACGCTTGGCCGCTCCCGCTTTGCCCTTCTCGCGCAGGATTTGAGCGGCGCGTTCCATGTCGCCGCCGGCATCCTCCAGGGCACGCTTGACGTCCAACATGCCCGCCCCGGTTTGCTTGCGGAGCGCGGCCACATCCTGGGCTGATACTGCCATGGTTCCTCACTTTTCGCTTCTTGGCCGGCCAAAGGGCCGAAATCAATGCTCGCCAGATCCGCCCACCGCGCACTCGCCCGGTGAGGCGGAGAAACTCAACTGTCCGGGCGGCTTGCCGCCCGTAAAGCCACTAGGCCTCGGGAGCCTCGCCGTCAGCCGCATCTCCGGCAGGAGCCTTGCGCGAGCGGGCCGCGATCCGGGCCTCGCGCTCGCGGGCCTCCTCCGCCGCGCGCCGGCGCGCCTCGGATTGGGCGGCCTGCCTCCTGGCCTGCTCCTCCGGGTCCACCTGCTGAGGCGCAATCTGCGCGACTTCGGGGAGGGAACGCCGGCCCTCGACCACCGCCTCGGCGATGATCCGGCTCATGAGATCGCCCGAACGAATGGCGTCGTCGTTGCCGGGGATGACGTACTGGATGACGTCGGGATCACAGTTTGTATCGACCACAGCCACCACCGGGATACCCAGCTTGTTGGCTTCGGTGACCGCGATCGCCTCCTTCTTGGTGTCGATGACGAAGACGGCATCGGGCAAATGCTCGAGGGAGCGCAGACCACCCAGGTTGCGCTGGAGCTTCTCGAGCTCGCGCGAGAGGATGAGGGCTTCCTTTTTCGGCATGGCCTCGAAGTCACCTGCCGCCTTCATGCGCTCGTACTCCTGCATCTTCTTGACGCGGCCGGAGATGGTGGCGAAGTTGGTGAGCATGCCGCCCAGCCAGCGCTCGTTCACATAAGGCATCCCGCAAAGTTCGGCGTAACGCGCGATAGCGTCCTTGGTCTGCTTTTTGGTCCCGACGAACAGGACGTTCCCACCGCGCGCGGCCAGTTCGCGAGTAAAGACATAGGCAGTCTCGATCCGGCTAAGCGTCTGGTGCAGGTCGATGACGTAGATGCCGTTCTGCTCCCCGTAGATGAAGCGCTTCATCTTCGGGTTCCAACGGCGCGTCTGATGGCCGAAATGCACGCCTGCTTCGAGAAGCTGGCGCATGGTGACAACAGGGCCCTGACTCATTTATCCTCCCACGGTTATTCTGTCCAAAAGCTCGCGCACGACTGTGCGACCGTTGGGGCGCTTCTGGACGTGAAATGGTCGCAGACAAGCTTACCGACGCCCTAGGCACACGGCGGCCGAGGCGGGCGGCTTCAGGCCTGGTCGAGATCCCTGAGGCGCAGGCGCAGCTGCATCACAGCTTTGGTGTGGATCTGGCAAACGCGCGACTCGGTAACCCCCAGGACCTGCCCGATCTCGGCAAGCGTGAAGCCCTCGTAGTAGTAAAGCGCCAGCACCATCTTCTCGCGGTCCGCCAAACGATTCATGGCCAACGCAAGCAGCTGCTTGGTCTCCTCGTTCTCGAAGGTCATCACCGGGCCGGTGCCTTTGTCGGCGATGGTGTCTCCCAGGGTGGGAGCTTCGGAGCGATCCGCGCCGGACATGATCTCGTCAAGCGCCGCCACGCCCAGACGGCGGGTCTCGGTCAGGATATTTCCGAGGTCCTTGGCCGACAGGTTCAGCTCGGAAGCGATCTCCTCGTCGGTAGGGCTCCGCATGAGCTTCGCCTCCAACTTCGCGATGGCCTTTTCCACCATCCGCGCCTTGGCGCGAACCGATCTGGGGACCCAGTCGATGGCGCGAAGCTCATCGATTATCGCGCCCCTGATCCGTGCTATCGCGTAGGTCTCGAACTTGTTGGCCCGGGTGGGCTCGTACTTTTCGATTGCGTCGATGAGGCCGAAGATTCCATAGGAACCTAGATCTCGAGAATCGACGTTGCCCGGCAGGCCGCTGGCGACGCGGCTGGCCACATATTTGACCAACGGCGAGTAATGCACGATCAGCTGGTCGCGCAGCTCGGGGTCGTGGCTCTGTTTGTACGCGTCCCACAAGAGGGAGACCTGGTCGACAGGCTCAGAATCCACAGGAAAGTATCCTAACCTTCGGTCCCATGTGGATGAGTCTGCTTGTGAACGTCTTTAAGCAACTCAAGTGACACCTTCGTATAGATCTGTGTGGTTGCGACGCTCGAATGGCCGAGCAGCTCTTGAACCGAGCGCAGATCCGCCCCATGAGTGAGCAGATCGGTTGCGAACGAGTGTCGCAGCTGGTGGGGCGATATGGCGAAGGGAGCCCTCATCTGAAGCGCACGGCGAACATCTCTCGGGGTAATGGGATTAGCGCGGCGGTTGAGGAAGAGCCTGCCGCTTCCACCGTGCCCCTCGGAAAGGTAGCGCATCAGTGCACGCGAGGCCGGCGCGGAGATGGGAACGAAGCGCTCTTTGGCCCCTTTGCCCAGCACACGCACGAACCCGCCCTTGAGATCGACGTCAGCGCGCACGAGGCCGCAAAGCTCCGACACCCTCAGGCCGGAGCCGTAGACGGGCTCGAACATGGCCAGGTCCCTAAGCGCATAGGAATCCTGCGAGGCCAAAGCCTGCTCGCCCAGGCCGTCCAGGAGACGGGCCACCACGCGTTCGGGTACCGGCTTGGGGAGGCCGCGGGGAGCTTTGCCGACCTTTATGCGCGGGGCGGAGGCAACACCGTTGACGCGGGAGAGATGTGAGGTGAAGCCGCGCACCACGCTCGCCTTGCGCAGCAGCGTGCGCTGGGCCAGCCCGTCGCGGCGCAAGGTGGCGAAATAGCGCTTCAGCACAACAGGGTCAAGGGCGTCGAGTTCAGCAGCGCGGACGAAGTTCACGAAGGCGACCAGGTCGGAGCGATACGTCGTCCGGGTCGACGGCGCAAGGCGCGCACGCACACGCAAGTAATCTTCCACATCATCCAGATCCAGCTCCAAAGCCGGGTATCCTCCCAAACGCTCCCCGCCATTCAAATTACACGCACCGTATTCTGCTTTGCTTGTTTCTTACCACCCCAATCCGGGCGGGGCCTCGGCCGTCCCGCCTCTATCGACTAGCCTTCAGTTCGCCCGTGGCCTCCCAACCTGCGGCCGCGGCCGAGCCGAAACCGGAAGAAAGGTGGCTTGATGTCGGGCGAACCAGCCGGCGGTGGACGCGGCCCTCTGGATGGAGTGGTCGTCGCGGACTTCAGCCGAGTGCTTGCAGGTCCCTACTGCACCATGCTCCTTGGTGATCTAGGCGCCGACATAATTAAAGTTGAGAGCCCAGGTGGGGACGACACGCGCAACTGGAAGCCACCGGTACGGGATGGGATCTCCACCTACTACCTGGGGGTCAACCGGAACAAACGCTCAGTTGTGCTGGACCTGACCTCGGGGGAGGATCGCAAGCTCGCACAAGAGCTGGTGCGGCGCGCAGATGTGATGGTGGAGAACTTCAAGCCGGGCTCCCTGGCCAAGTTCGACCTGGATTACAACTCGGCGATTGCGCTCAATCCTGGCCTGGTTTATGCGTCCATTACCGGCTTCGGCTCAGGCAAGGGGGCATCGGTTCCCGGCTACGACCTCATGGCCGAAGCCGTTAGTGGCTTCATGAGCCTGACAGGAGACCCTGACGGGGAACCCTACAAAGCCGGAGTGGCGGTGTTCGACGTGATCGCAGGACTCCATACCGCCATCGGTGTGGTTGCTGCCCTCGTCGCCCGCTCCAAAGGTGCTCCTGGCCAGCACATCGAGGTAAATCTGCTCTCCACCGCCCTGTCGGGAATGGCGAACCAGACCAGCGCCTATCTTGCCGGTGGGGTTGTACCGTTCCGCTCCGGGAACGCCCACCCCAGCGTCTATCCTTATGAACCCCTGGCGACCTCCGACGGCGAGATCGTGGTCGCGGTGGGGAACGACGGCCAGTTCCGGCACTTATGCGAGGTCATCGGCGCCCCCGAATTGGCAGACGACCCGCGCTTTGCGCACAACCAGGACCGGACTCGCCACAGTGACGTGCTCCGCCCGCTGCTGGTAGAGCGCCTAAAGCTACGCACCAAGGCGGAATGGTTCGAAGATCTGCTCGCGGCAGGCGTCCCCTGCGGCCCGATCAACACGATCGACCAAGGCATCGCCTTCGCCGAGCAGCTGGGCCTGGATCCGGTCGTACACCTTCCCTTCGACGGCGGCGAGCTCGGCACCATGCGCAACCCCATCGGATTTAGCGGCACATCCCCCACCTACCGGCTGGCCCCTCCCAGACTCGGCGAGCACTCCGACGAGATCCGGAGTTGGTTGCACCGGCCGGTTTCCTGAGCCCGGTTTCACAACACCGGCCAGAGGCCTGCGCTTGACCCGGAGATGGCACTCCTGGTAGCTCGGTGATACGATCACGCCATATAGGCCCCCGGAAGCCCCGCGAGGCTTTTCCCTGGAGGTGAAATGATCGAGCAAGAACGCGGCGCCCGGCCGACCGCCATGCACGAAGGCACCTTTGCCGTCGAGGTGGACAAACTCTCCAAGCGCTACGGCGAGGTGGAAGCCGTAAAGGAAGTCTCCTTCACGGTGGAACACGGTGAGGTGTTCGCCTTTCTTGGCCCCAACGGCGCGGGCAAAACCACCACAATCCGCATGCTTTGCACATTGACCCAGCCCACGGGGGGCCGCGCGCTGATCGACGGCTACGACGTCTCCGCGCGTCCGCGCGAAGTACGCCAGCGCATCGGGCTGGTCTTCCAGGAGCAGACGCTGGACCAGCAGCTGACCGCGGAGGAGAACCTCCGCTTTCACGCAGTCCTCTACGGGGTGGCCAAGCCGGAGGTGAATGCGCGTATCGACCGCGCGCTGCGAATGGTCCAGTTGAGCGAGCGCAGAAGCGACCTGGTCTCGACATTCTCAGGTGGAATGGCGCGCCGGCTCGAGATCGCCCGGGGCATGCTGCACACCCCGGCGGTCCTCTTCCTGGATGAGCCGACCATCGGCCTTGACCCACAGACACGGGCTTTGATGTGGGAGGACGTCCTACGGCTGCGCAAGGAGGAGGGAGTGACCATCTTCCTCACCACCCATTACATGGAAGAAGCCGAGTACGCGGATCGGATTGCCATCATCGACCAGGGGAGGATCGTCGCGCTCGATACCTCCGAAGCGCTGAAAAGAACGATCGGAGCCGACACGGTCGAACTCGCCACCGGCGATGACGACCTCGCCGCCAAGAACCTTACCGAGGCAGGCTTCAACGTCAAGCGAGGGGACGACGAGGTCGTGGCCTTCGTCGAGAACGGCGAGGCACAGGTGGCCTCAATCATCGCCGCAGCCGGGACCCCCATACGCACCGTCAAAGTGCACCGGCCTACTTTGGAGGACGTCTTCCTCCACTACACGGGCCGGCAGATCCGCGAGGGCCAGGGCGGCGGGCCCACACCCCCACACTTCATGCACTTCGCCAGGCGGCGTTAGGAGATCGTATGAGCGCCACACAGACAAATGTAACTCAGGCTCAACCCCAGCATCATCTGGCCGCCACGAGTGACCTGCGCACCATCGGCATGGTCTGGCGCCGGGAGCTGATCCGCTTCACGAGGACACGCACTCGCATCCTTACCAGCTTCGTCCAGCCGATCCTCTTCCTCTTCGTGTTGGGATACGGGATGACAAGCCTGGTCGGCACCACCGGAGGCTTCGACTTCAAGAAGTTCGTCTTCCCCGGCATCGTTTCGATGACAGTGGTCACGACCGCAATCTTCTCCGCCATCTCCATCGTGTGGGACCGTGAATTCGGCTTCCTGCGTGAAATGCTGGTTGCACCGGTCAGCCGGGGGGCATTGGTGATCGGGAAAACCCTCGGCGGGGCCTCGGTGGCGACGGTTCAGGGTACGATCATGCTGGCCCTGGCGCCACTCATAGGCGTCCACTTGACGCCGCTGCTGGTGCTCGAGGTGATCGGGCTCGAGATGCTGATGGCCTCGGCTCTCACCGCCTTCGGCGTCTTTGTCGCCAGCCGCATCCAACGGATGGAAGGGTTCCAGGTGGTGATGCAGCTGGTGCTCTTCCCGATGATATTCCTCTCCGGAGCGCTCTTCCCTTTGAACGGCATACCGGGATGGCTGGCCGTCATAACCCGCCTCAATCCACTCACCTATGCGGTCGACCCGCTCCGGCACGTCGTCTTCGCGGCCCAGGACATGCCCGCCGCGGCTGCCGCGCGCTTTGCCACCGGCGTCACGATCTTCAGCTACACGGTTCCCATGTTCTTGGAGATAGTCATCGTCCTGGCCTTCCTAGTGGTCTTCCTGGGACTGGCGATCATAGGCTTCGCCAAGAAGGACTAGCTCGCGGCCCGCTCGCGGGCGCGGGTAACCGAAACCGCGGTGATGGCGCCAAGCACAAGCACCACGCCCAGGCCCAGCGCCCAGGTGATCCGAGTGCCCAGCAGGGCTACCGATCCTGCCGCGGCTGCCAGTGGCTCCAGCGTCCCGACCACATTCGCGGATAGGGCGTCCACCCGCGAGAGCGCGGAGAGGTAGAGCAGGAAGGGTACCGCCGTGCCCCCCACGACGACAAAGGCCACCAAGGCGATACCACTGGCGTCCATGTTACGCGGTGCGGCGATAAAGAGGGAGGGCAGGAGAACCGCTCCCCCGGCCAGAAAGGCCCCGGCCACTACCATGTTGGGGTCGTGCCGGGCCAGCATAGGCCCCGGGGCGAGGTTGTAGCCAGCCGTGAAAAGTGCGCACAGCACCCCCCAGGCCAGTCCGGCAAGAGGTATGTGCAGCTGTGTAAAGGTTCCTCCTGTGACGACCAGGACCACTCCGGCGACGGCGGCGCTGACGGTCACGGCCACGGTGGCTGCCGGAGCTCGGCGACTGTTGAAGGAGACGAGAGCCAGGATAAAGAGCGGGCTGGTGAATTGCAGCAGGGTGGCGCTTATGGCGTTCCCGTGCTGCACCGCCAGAAAGAAAGTCAGCTGAACGCCATCCAGTGCGACCACCCCGAAAAGGGCAATGCGCACCGCCTCGCCTCGCCGAGCGGTGAGCCGGCCCAGCGCCCGGCGGGTTCGTGCCGGTCCGACGAACAGTGCCAGCAGGACGGCAGTTCCTATGACCCTGGCGGCCACCAGCCAGAGGGCGGCCACACCGTGGTTGCGAAAGAGCTCCTCGGCGGCGAGAGCGGAAAAGCCCCAGAGAATGGCTGCGACCACGACCCAAAGGACGGGATGGCGCAACTGCGCCCCGAAACGGCTGCGAGGCATGGCACAATCCTAAGCCCGAGCGAACGGCGAACATGGAATCGAGTCCCGGCGCGCTCGGCGCGCCGGGACTAATATCGTCGGCGTTGATCCTGCTTGTCGCCAACCCGGGACTCCCCGGAATGGGAGCAGCCACCGCTGTCGTGGTTCTGGGCGCTGCCGTGGCACACGCCTTTTGGAACGCCCTCGCCAAGCAGAGTCCCGACCAGCACGTGACGTTCCTTTGGCTCAACCTTGCAGTAGGAGCGCTCGGGCTGGCGGGAATACTGGCCTTTGGGCTGCCCGCCAGGGCTGCGATACCTTTCCTACTTGCGTCGGTGACGGTCCACCTGGCCTACAACCTTTCACTGCTCAACTCCTACCGCTTTGGCGATTTGAGCCAGGTCTATCCTCTGGCAAGAGGCGTGGCGCCGGTACTGGTGGCAATCGGGGCAATCGCCTTCGCAGGTGAGACACTCTCGCCACCACAACTCGCCGCGGTGGCGGTAACAGGAGTCGGCTTGGCGGGCCTGGCGGAGTTGCGGCGCCTAGGAGATTCGCGCAACCGTGCCGCGGTCATGCTTGCTGGTGCGACCGGTCTGGCAATCGCCTGCTACAGCCTGTTGGATGGGCTGGGAGTGCGGCGATCCGGCTCCCCGCTTGCCTACGCGGCCTTGCTCTTTACCCTGGAAGGGTTGCTGGTGGCACCGGCTATAGCGCTCCCGCAGCTAAGGGCGGGCAGACCCTTGACCGGCTCCGGAACAGTGCAAGGGGCACTGGCGGGGGCAATTTCCTGGGGGGCCTACGCAGCGGTGCTTTGGGCCCAGCAGAGGGCACCCTTGGCCATGGTCTCCGCGCTGCGGGAAACCAGCGTCCTTGTCGCAGTGGCAATCGGACGCCTGTTCCTGGGAGAGAAACTGGGTACTAAGCGGCTCATCGCGGGATTCACAGTAGGCATCGGAGTCATCGCCTTGCTGGCGACAGGAGTCCATGCCCGGTGAGCACGAGCGCTCAGAGCAGCTTCAGCACATCCCCGATGACGAGATAGGTCACCAGCCCGATTACGGCCAGATAGATGAAGGTCATCTGCCAGCGCCACTTATGACCCGCCACCCAGAATCGGCGAATCCCCTTCACGTCGAAGAAGAGTGCGACGACTCCGATGGGAATTCCGATATCCGGGCCGACCTTGGCCATGGCCCCCAACCCCAGGGCGGGAATCACGAAGGGCAGAATCACGTAGCTGAGGGTACAGCGCAGCCCGGAGAGGACCATGGCAAAACTGAAGAGACGCTCCGCCGCTTGCTCGCGGGCCGTCCCGTCGGACGACGTTGCCACCGGCACCCGGAGAAGACGTTTCATGGCGGCGTCGCTCCGGCTCTCGGTCGAATGCCCTACGTAGCATGTCTCCCCGGCCTCGGCCGCCTCGATGCGCTTCATGGCGAAAAGTCTAGGCCGCTCACGCGGGTAAGGAAAACCCACCCGCTTGACAACCTTGCGTCGGCATCACTGCGAAAGTGTCCGCCATCAGGGTTTGGGACCAGCAGCGACAAGTTTCACAGGCATGTTTACCCAAAGTTCAACTTCCGTTAAGGCCGCCGCCAACTCCGCCACGCAGAATTCAGTGGGAATGTATGTCCAAGAAAGGTCCGGAGGTATGACGGAGTTGAACCTGGGCCAACCCGATACGGCAGGAGCGGCGCCGGCTAGCGACGGCATACCCGAGACGGGGCTTGCCGCACCGGGTCCAACCGTGAGCCAGCTACTCGACGAGGCGCCCACCAGCCACTTCCATCGGCGGGCGGTACTCATCTCGGGAATGGGTTTCTTCACCGACGCCTATGACCTCTTCGTTATCGGAACCGTCGCTGCGCTGGTGCAGTCTCAGTGGCACCTTTCGACGGCAGCCACGAGCTGGGTGGCCGGGTCGGCAATACTGGCAGCCTTCGTGGGAGCGCTCGTCTTCGGCCGGATAGCGGACGTGCTGGGACGCAAGACGGTGTACACCACGGTGGCAGCCATCATGATTGTCGGCGCACTTGCCTCCTCGTTCGCCACCGGCCCCCTCTTCCTGATCGCCGCACGCTTCGTTCTCGGCCTTGGAATCGGTGGCGACTACCCGGTCTCCGCGGTGCTGATGAGCGAGTACGCCAACCGCCACGACCGAGGAAAACTGGTCGGGCTGGTCTTCTCCATGCAGGCTCTGGGTCTTATCGTCGGTCCGCTGGTTGCGCTGATCCTGGTGTCCTCCGGTTTGGCAGACTCGATCACCTGGCGGATCCTGCTCGGCCTCGGCGCCGTTCCCGCGGCAACCGTCGTCTACATGCGCTCCAAGATGCCCGAGTCGCCTCGATTCGTGGCCCAGGTAAAGGGGCGCGCGGCCGAGGCCGCACAGCAACTTCAAGCATTCGCCGAAGGCGCGCTGGATGCGACCTCCACCGTGGATGGTGGCACTCACACCATGACCATCGGCGAGTTCCTGAGAAACAAGCGCATGCTCAAGCTGGCTCTGGGAACCGCGGGCACCTGGTTTCTCTTCGACTACGCGTACTACGGCAACACCCTCTCGCTCCCCAGCATCTTGAAGGAGGTCGCCCCCCACGCGACCATGCAGTCCAAGCTGCTCTGGACACTGGGAATATTCGTAGTCTTTGCTCTTCCCGGCTACCTGCTCGCGGTCGCGAAGATGGATCGCATCGGCCACAAGCGCCTGCAGTTCATCGGATTTGCCGTCATGGCCGTCTGTTTCGGCGCCCTCGGGCTCTTCAGCGGCCTCACCACCTCCCTGGTGCCCTTCCTGGCCATCTTCGGCCTTTCCTACTTCTTCGTGGAGTTCGGCCCCAACACCACCACCTTCGTAATGCCTTCTGAAGTCTTCCCGGTAAGCATGCGCACGACCGGGCACGGCCTTGCCGCGGGCATCGGCAAACTAGGTGCATTCATCGGGGTGTTCCTAGTGCCGGCCTGGCAAGCGGGACTCGGCCTCGGCGGCATGCTACTGGTGGCTGCGGGAGCGGCCGTACTGGGATTCGCGCTCACAGCCATACTCCCCGAGCCTGCGCGGCGCTCGCTCGAAGAGGTATCGGGAGAAGCCTGAGCCACCCGGCCTCGGACGCACCGCCCCTGGCGGTCACGCTAATGTTGCTGCATGCGACCTACCGAGCTGGCCGGCAAGGCACTGGCCGCATTCGACGGCTTCCAAAGCAGGCATAAGCCACTCGCCTTCACGATGGCGGTGGTCAAGAAATTCGGCGAGGATCGCGCCGGCGGATCGGCGGGTCTGATTGCCTACTACGGCTTCTTTGCCCTCTTCCCGCTTCTCCTGGTGCTCGTTGCGGTACTCGGATTTGTGTTCCAGGGGCACCCGGCGCTGCAGGCGTCCGTGCTCGCCGCTGCAAAGCGCGACTTCCCCTCGCTGGCCGACTATCTGAAGGTGGGTTCGATATCGGGCAGCGGGATTGCACTCGGCATTGGAATCTTGGCCGCGTTGTGGGCGGGACTGGGAGTGGCGGGAGCGGCCCAGCAGGCCATGAACTCCATATGGCAGGTACCCAGGGAGAGCCAGCCGAACATGTGGAAGTCGCGACTGCGTAGCCTCTTGCTGCTTGCCATCCTTGGTACCGCACTATTACTCTCCACTGCCGCTTCCGCCCTCAACGGCGTCGGCGGCGCCTTCGCCGTGCTCTTTGCCATCGCGGGAATCCTGGCACCGTTGGCACTCAACCTCGCGCTATACCTCTTGGCTTTTCGGCTCTTGACAGTGGAACGGCTGAGCTGGCGTGACGTCTTGCCCGGCGCCGTCGGCGGCGCCGTGGCATGGACACTCCTCCAGTGGCTGGGCGGCTACTACACCCGCCATGTAGTCGCGCACGCCACCCACATTTACGGCACCTTTGCCGTCGTAATCGGCCTCCTGGCCTGGCTGCATCTGGGAGCACAGGTGACCTTGTTCGCGGCGGAAACCAACACCGTGCTTCGCGACAAACTGTGGCCACGGCGCCTGAGTGGACCTCGCGAGGGCGAGCCAAGCGAGAGACGAGCTTCAGCGGATATTCCGGAGGCACCAGGAAAGGCCTGAGGGCCTCGTGCCGCGCGGCTCTCGAGAGGCGCAGCGGGGCGAATGGCGAGCGCCGAAAGCACCAGGGTTCCCAACAGTGCCACCAGGACGGCCTTCCAAATATCGTCGGGGGGACGCCGTCCGATCAGGGATGCGAGGCTGCCCGACAGCCGGTTTGGCAGCCAAGGCGACAAATGCGGCACGGCGCCGGCAATGACCAGCGCCAAGATCGACGCCACAGCCCCTGCGGCTCCAGCCACGCTGCGAAGCAGCAAGGCGAAAAGGCGGTGACGGTGACCTGCGTCCGCCCTCAGCACTCCTCGTCACCTAGGTTTCGCGGTGCGTAGCCGAGCAAGTCCTGTTGCCAAAAGGTCGCGGGCCAGCTCCCCGGCGGATGCACCCGATGTACGCGGCCGTCCATCATGTACAGAACTTCCCAGCCGTCCGTGCCAAGCTCCTGCTGGACCCGCTGAGCCTACGCCTGCCCACGCCTTTCGAGCGCCTGCGCATCGGCGTCAGCGGCATTCCAGGCATCGTTCCATGCCTGGCGGTCATCCAAAACTCTGCTGGTCAGTAACTCACTCCAGGGTCCGGCAGGCTCGTACTGCCGCCGGGGAGGCCCTCCGCTCCATCTGCCCGGCGGAGCCGGCGCCGTCATCTCTTGCTTGGTGAGGACCCGCCGGATCCCGTCGCGCCCCCGTCCCGGTTGATAAGCACTCCGCGCGGCTCGGTCATGGGGGATATCATCTTTTTCGCCGGATTCGGCTCACCTCCGAGGAGCCCTCTCCTTCGTCGACCATACGGCCCAAGCGTCCATTAGCCTGGAGTGCCGCATGGATGTCTCCCCGAAAACCCGCATCGGCCCGGAGACCGTCACCTGGCTTCGGCAGGGCAAGGCTCTCTGCCACCGGCCGCTCGCCGTCGAGCAGTTCAACTTGTCGCTCCGGCTCGCCCTCATGCGGCCTGATGGCGGCGCAGCACGCTGCTACACATGTCGACCATCACGGCTTTCGCCAGGAGCCGGCCTCGGGCGAACCTCCGCCTTTGTCGCCCCCTGCGTTTGCGTTACCGGGCAACCAGCCGAGCCGGAATGTGCCGCTCACCTCTTCGCCGGTAGGAGAGAGGCTGCCCCTACCCCCGGTTCTGCGGTACTCGAATTTCCTTCGTCCGGCGCCCCATCCGGTGCGCCGGCGATTATGCGCCCCCGCGGGGACCGCCCCGTGCCGTCAAACGGCTACGCGTCCCGATGACGGTGCGCTCCGACACCTGGAAGCGACCGGCCCAAGATGCAGTCCGCGTGGACCGCTCCAAGCTGGCTCTCGTGCCCGCAGCGCGAAGCGCGGTCGGCATCGCCATCCCGCTCGTGGCCGGTGCCCTATCCGGTCACCTCCTGGTCGGGGTGGAAGCTGCGGTCGGCGCCCTTACCGCAGGCATGGCCTCGTTACAGGGAACCTACAGGAGCCGAGTGACGATCATGGCGCTCGCCGCCATGGCCTTTGCCATCTCGGCCTTCGTGGGAGCGACCCTCGGCCACCTACAGGGCCCCGACATCGTGATCACCGCCGTCTGGGGACTTGCCGCCGGGCTCGCGGTGATCTTCGGACAGGCACCGAGCGTGATCGGCCTCCAGGCGGTCATCGGACTGGTCGTCTTCTCCCAGTTCTCCTTCCGCCCTGAGCAAGCAGCGTTCAACGCACTCTGGGCTCTCTCCGGGGGCGCGCTGCAAATCGCCCTGGTGGCGGCGACATGGTCCCTGCAGCGCTTCCCGGTGGAGCGCCAAGCCTCCAGCACCGCCTACCACATGCTCGCCAACCAGGTACGCGCGCTCGCTGCCGACCCATCGACTCTTCTCGATCCGGCCGCCCTCGACGAGCTACGTTCCGCTCTCCTGGAAACCCAGCCCTGGGGAGATCAAGCTGCGGCGGCGGCCTACCAGGCGCTGGCTGATCAGGCCGAGCGGATCCGCCTGGAGCTGGCCGGCATTGCCCGGGTCCGGGCCGGGCTCGCCCACAGCTCTACCATCGGCGCCCTCGCCGAGCAGGCTGTCCTCGATGCCGCGCGCGAGCTCGACGTCGCAGTCACCGCCTCCGCCAATTTGCTTGCCAAAGTCGGTGACGCCCTGCACGACGGACGCAGCGTAGTCGTGGATCCCGCGGATCGTGAGAACTTGCGAGCCGCCATTGAGAAGCTAGGCTCCATCGCCCAATCCGCCGAGCGGCCCGGCCCCACGCTCCTCACGCAAGCGGTCGGCGGTTTGACGTCGCTGGCCGGCCAGCTTCGCACGGTGGACCATATGGCGGCGGTCGCGGCAGGTGAGCGGCCCGCGACGGCGGACACACCCGCCACCGACCGCTCTAGCCGGGCCCGCTGGCGACCGCCTCCTCTCACGAACACGACACGGGGTAACTTGGAGTCGCTTCGTGCCAACCTCACCCTCACCTCGGAGGGATTCCGCCATGCCCTCCGAGTAGCCGTGACCATGGCCATGGCCGTCGCCATCTCCCACCTGTTCCCCCTGGGACACGGCTACTGGCTCCCGATGACCGTCATGATCGTGCTCAAACCCGACTTCGCCGCCACACTCAGCAGGGGGCTGGCCCGCAGCGTTGGCACCCTCGTAGGCGCAGTGGTGGTCACGCTGCTGGTAGCCGTGCTGCGACCGGCGCCCGCCGTTCTCATAGCGCTCACCGTGGCGCTCTACGCCGTCAGCATCGCCACGTTGGTCGCCAATTACGTCATCTACAGCGTCAGCATCTCCTCGCTGGTGGTGATCCTCCTGGCCTTCACGGGCTCCCCCGAACCCTCGCTCGCGGCCGACCGCGCCTTCTACACCATCCTCGGCGCCGCCCTTGCACTTGGGGCATACGTCGTATGGCCGACGTGGGAGCGCACTCGTGTCGCCGACCGTCTTGCCGACCTGGTCGAGACGGACGGACGCTACGGCGCGGCACTCGTCCATGCATGGGCCGACCCGGCCGCAGTCGAGCCCGAGGCCCTCGAGCGGCTGCGGCTCTCGGCGCGCCTGGCCCGCTCGAATGCCGAGGCATCCGTGGCGCGATGGATGAGCGAGCCGACGGGCCACGGACCGGAGTCTCCGAGCGCCGTGAACGCCGAGAAGGCCCAAGGTATCCTCGCTGCCGTGCGCCGCTACGTTTGGGCGGCGCTCGCCCTCCACGGACAACTACCAAGCGACGGGCCACTGCGGCCGGACCTCGACCTCTTGGGTGCCCAAGTCGAAGAGGCGCTGGCCGCCGTCGCAACGGCCCTCAGGGCCGGCTCGGCTGCAGCGAGTACCTACCCCTCCTTACGAGCCACGCAGGTGGCATTCGCCACCCGCCTGATGCGGGCCACGCGTGACGGAACCAGCGGCCCGGAGACTACGCACGCTGACATGGTGCTGCTCAGCGAGACCGACCAAATGGTCAACGCGGTGGACACCTTGGCCCATCTGGTCGGCTTGCACCCCCAATCGTCCCCGGCATCCTGACACAACTCAATCACGCCCTAATTCGGCGGACCTCTCCCACCGCGCCCCTCAGTCGCAAGGCCGCCAGCCTTGGCTTCGCCGTCGGTTTCAGGCGTCGCGCGAATGAGGAACGCGGTGGTCGGAGTCAAAAAGCGGCGCGAATAAGCCGGTGTCGTCGGTTTCCATCAAATGCTGGATCGATCGCGGAAAGGATGCAACAGGGGTGAAATCGTCAATACCATAGGAAACGGATCGGCGCGGCGCTGAAGAACTCGGCTGACGCCGTTACCTTGCGCCGCGCCGGGAATTACGTCATTGGCCGGCTGAACGGCCGTCGTCTCGAGGAGTCCGGCCAACCGGCGTTCGGTGGACCTTCAGGCACAAAGTACATACCTTTCTCCAATCTCAGTCATGCCTGTCCCTGTCCATGGCCATGTAGAAGTATCCACTCTTGGCCAGAAAAAGTCCCCACTCCTCGGGTTACCTTTCTAGCTTCTGCGTGACCCCCTTCCCTCTGGTTCTGGCCTCTTTCATGCGATAGGACTCCCCGGAGGTGACCACCACGTTCGCGTGATGCAGGATCCGGTCCAACAGGCTGACCGCGACGGTCTGCTCGGGCAGAAAATGTCCCCACTGCTCGAAGGGCCAGTGCGAGGCGATGCCGAGCGATTTGCGCTCATAGGCCTGGGCCACCAGGCGGAACAGCAGCTGGCTGCCCACGTGATCAAGTGGCGCGAAGCCGACTTCGTCGATGAGGATGAGATCGGCTCTTGCCACCTGCTCGATCAGCCTGCCGACCGAGTTGTCGGCATAGCCGCGGTAGAGGGTCTCCACCAGCTCGGTGGCACTGAAGTAGCGCACCCTGTACCCCTTGGCAACCGCCTCGATGCCAAGGGCCACCAGCAGGTGGGACTTGCCGGTTCCGGCCGGTCCGACCAGACATAGATTCTCCTTGGCACGTATCCACTCCAGGGAGCAGAGGTAGTCGAAGGTGGCGGGCTTTATGGAGGATCCGACAAGGTCGAAGCCCTCCAGGGTCTTGGTGACCGGGAAGCCGGCCACCTTCATCCTGGCCCGTGCGTTGGAGGCTTCCCGGGCCGCTATCTCCGCTTCAATCAGCACCCGGAGCAGCTCCTCAGGCGACCAGCGCTGGGTCTTGGCCGTCACGAGCAGCTCGGGTGCGATCCTTCGCATCTCGGCCAGCTTCAGCCTCCTCAAGCCCGCCTCCAGCTCGGCGGTCAGTGGCGGCGGGGCGGTGCTCATCGGCCGTCCTCCATCGCATAGGCGGACAGGGGCCGAAGCGGCACCGTCGGCACCTCCATGGGGATGGGCGCACCCGGTGTCACGGGCTCGTGCGCCCCGGTACCGGCCATGATTATGGAGCGGACGTCGGCGGCGCGGAAGCGGGAGAAGGCGATCGCCCTTCCGAGGGCGGACACCATGGCCGCCCTCCCGTAGACCGGTATCATCTCCACCATCTCGGCCAGGTCCGCGCTCAGGCTCGCCGAGCCGCTGGCGGCGGCGGTGGTTATGAACTCCGCGGCGACCGGGCCGAGTTCGGCGAAGGCGATCTCGGTTTGGGACTTGGGCCGCGGGGCCCGGGCCAGCGGAGGCCTGGGTCCTCCGTAGTGCTCGTCTTTTACCGAGACCTCGCCCGGTGGCACCACCTCATGGGTGGCCACCGGGGCGCCGCCATGGTGGATCTCGATCCGGCTGTTGGTGAGGCGCACCTCCACGCGTTCACCCACCAGCGAGGTGGGCACCGAGTAGCGGGCGGAGCCGAAGCGTACGCAGCTCAGCTTGTCCACCTTTCGCCACTCCCGCTTGGCGATCTCTATGCGCAGGGCGGGAAGCCCGGAGAGAACCTCCCTCTCCCGCGCCAGCCGCACCAGGGGCACCTCCTGGATCTCTGAGTGCAGGGTGGCATTGACCTCGGCCATCCAGTGCGAGGCCTTTTCGTTGGCACCGGCCAGATCCTCCACGCTCAGGCACTCTGGGTCAATCAGGTCCGACTTTACGTAGCCGACAAGGTTTTCGACCAGCCCCTTGGATTCCGGATCCGCCGCCAGGCAGAAGTCGGGCCGAAAGCGGTAATGGGTGGCCATGCGCACGTACTCGGCCACCGGCACCACCACTCCCGCCACCCGGGAGGCGACCAAGCAACCCATGCGGTCGGTAAGGGCCACCTTGGGAACCCCGCCCAGATACTCAAAGCATGCCGCCAGCGCCTCGAGGGTGGCCACCTGGCCCAGGTTGTCCGAGAAGTGCACGAAGCGCACGCGCGACCAGGCCAGCACCGCACAGAAGACATAGAGCTTGCCTACCTGCCCCCAGTCGAAGGCGACCACGTCCCCGGGTGCCCAGTTGACCGGCCGGCGGTTGGCGCGGTTGGTCTTTTTCCACGCCGCTTTCTCCTCGGCCACCAGTCGTCGGAAGTTCCTGGGGCTGCCCTCGTATCCGGCGGCTCTGGCCAGCGGCAGCAGCCGCTTGGCGGAGATCCGCCCGTGGCAGGTGTCGATCTTTGCGGCCACCACCTCTCTGACTCCGTCGAAGTTCCTTTCGCGCTTGACCTCGACACCCGTCTCGGCGCGATCGGCGGCTTCCAGGATGCGCTTCACGGTCTTGTGGGTGGTTCCACAGATCGCGGCTGCGCCGCGTAAAGTTCCCGCCTCTTTGTAGGCGGATTGGATGTCCATGCGTTCCCTCACTGATTTCATGGAGGTGTCCCTTCGGTCGGGAGTTGATGTGTTACACCACCAATCTCTCCGGCCGGAGGGGCATCTCGTTATCGAACGTGTGAGGAGTGGGGACATTTCTTGGCCATCAGTGGGGACCCCAGATGGCCATCAGTGGGGACTTCTCGGTGGCCACGGACAACAAGCGCGCAACGCTGGGAACCGGCGTCGCTGTTAAGGCGAATTCGGCTTAATTCAGATCATGCCGAGCTTTGCATTAAGCCGAGGAATCGCCGCGTGGCCAGCGTGGGGGGCTCGCTCACCGATTCCTCGACTTAATGACGGGGGTGCTACCGGAGACTGTAGAGGGCTTGCAGCCTGTCTTCGGTGAATTCATGGGGTGAGAGGAATCGATCGCGGGGTGGTGAGGGGCGTACGAAAACTCCGTACATTCCGTAGAGATACGGCGGATTACGCAATGGGAGGAAGCCACTCCCGAGTCCCCTTGCCGTGTCCCGGTTCTGCCGATCTAACCGACCGGGACAGCGCCAGCCCCCCGATTGTTCTTTCACAGGCACCTCGGTCAGGTGTTGAGTAGCCCGCCATCTATTCAACCGACGAGACGCCGGGCTACTACCAACCTAAGGCTCACCCAGCGGCGCTTGTAGCGGTGCTCTTCCCTGGCCCCGGGTTCGCGAAAGGCCCGGTGTTTGGCGGACTCCCGCCGGTCGTGAAGCCTGGCACCGAAATAATGCCGGCCACTACGGGCGAGGGTTGTATCGCGATCGTGGCACAACTGGGCCCGCTTGGGCCATGGAACACTCTGCTGATGCCCGTACCCGGTATCGAGACTGTGAATACCGTGGGCTCTTTTCCATAGCTGAAATCGTAAGTGCCGCACCCGACCTGCGCCAGGTAGAAAGACGCCTCGCCCTTTGGCCGCAACGTGACGAGCGTCGGCGGGGTATCCGATGCGCGGAGATCCACGTATTGGTGGCCGCTGCTATCGGTCATGGATCCTTGCCCGACGCCCTTGATTGAACAGGCGACAGTGCCGACATTGGTCAACACGTAAACAGCGACGCTCATGTGTGACGCTGCATAAAAGGGCCCTGACGACCACGAAATGTCTTTTGGCGTACATGGACCTGCTGCGGTGCTCGAAGCGAGAGCACTCTGTTCAGTCGTTGTCACCGAAGTGCTCGTGGCGACGTGTGTCACGCGTGCGGCAATGGTGGTGTTGGAGGTGAGCTGTGTGGCCGCAACGGCTGCTCCTGCCACCAGGGCGATGGACCCCACCAGCATGCTATTGCGCAGTATGTGAGCTTGATCCTTCATCGTTGATATCATTGCGTCCTCGCTGTGCGAATTGTCGATATAATCTGTTCTCCGCTAGAAATTGAGGTCGTCTACTTGATCAAAATCTCCTACCGAGTTCAAGTCGGGAGCATTCGTGGTCCATTGCCAGATGAGCGGATGATCCGTGCCGCCGAACCAAGCCGCACAGGTACTCCCCATACACCAGCCGCTCGCTCCAGGAGTTATGCTTGCGGACTCATTTTCGGACGTCCACTCGTAAGCATTTGGAATCGACCCGTAGCTAGACCCAAATGTATAACTCCAGAATCCTGGAGACGAGTAGACCGATTGGTAGAACCCGTCTGGACTACTATCCAGAGCGTACAAGTAGCCATCCACGGTAGCCTGATCCAGATTCGGGGCCATGTAGGAACTAAGAACCGTCTCCCCGCAGTTGGAGGCTCTAGAGTTCCATCCGTTGTAATACTCGGGTTGTCCTGCGTTGCGGTTCCCCTGTTCAACATCCATGAAGATCAGGGGTGAACTTATTTCAGGACCTATAGCTGCCCACTGGCTGATGGCATACTCCGCCTGGTTATAACCCCAGTCGTAAGCCTCAGTTGTCGTGCCGTTATAGTTGGGGTCGACGCCTGGGCCGCCGGCGTAAAAGTAAAGATAGGTGCCAAGCGGCACTCCAACGAAGTTGTGATTCACGGCATACGTGACGTCTTGGTTCGCGGCGATGACGTCCGTAGAGTTGACTGCTCGTCCACTGGTACAACCGAGGTAGTTCCCCCAGGTAGATATCTCAGCTCCGTACGCACCGTAAAGACCCGAGTCGATAACAGGTTCCGTGGCCGGATAATTTAGGGTGACCGTTGGCTGGTAACTGTCAGTCCCATAGACAAACCCAGAAGGACTGTCGCCGGCGTATGCAGGCGCCGCAAAAAACGCAACAGTGCCCAATACTAGGCCCGTCGCCATGAGACCGAGTTTTGCTCGTCTATACAACAGCATTCCGCCACTGCACCTGCCTATGGCGCGTCAACACAAGGGAGATGTTACCATAGACGTCGTTTCGATGTCCCGTAAAAGAAATTAATCCGAACCTTGAAATAGCTGATACCAAGGACTCCGATGCTCTTATCCTGTGCCCTAGAGCGTCGGTAGGTGTCCGCATACGGTATTGCTTTGCAATCCTCTATTATCCAGCTGTAATGGTTGAAATGTTAGTGCTTTGCCGAGAATGGATTCCATCGGACACAAAGGTCGGCCCCTCGCTGTGATGAACAATGATGGTCGGCAAACCGTCTGAGGCGGCCCCTACGTGGGTAACGAATATCGCCCAGTGTCACCGGGATGACGTAACTCCCGATACGACCGGGGAAATCTGCGCCACAGCGGACGTGCACGCTTGGCCTGTCGCCGAAACGTCGAACTGTGCGGTGATGTCCGTCTCTGGAATCGAGAGCGTCAGTGTCAACGGCCCTGTTGCACTCCCAGGACCAGACGCCTTGCACTGGAGGAACTCTATAGAGAAAGAAGCCCTTGCAGACGGTCTTAGAGTCACCCGCCGCGGCAGATTCGGCGAGCTAATATAGCTCAGAGATTGGTGACCCGCAAGGTCGGCTTCGTACGCTGAGGGCGTACCATCCAGAGAACACACCGTGCTACTGTCGTTTTGCAGAACGTAGGTCTGGAAATATCCGGTCGGTGATTTCTTGGGCGGCAGGAGTGACCAGACCATCTGGTACGCACGGCAAGCTGGTACATTCTTCGACGGCAACACGCCTGATGGCTTCTCAGTTCCGTTGGGAGCAATAGGGTGGCGCTGACCCACATCATATTTCGCTAATGCCGCAGCGGCAGCTAGCGCTAAAATCGACGCGAGCACGGCGTTGCGTCTTAGCGTGTTGCGCTCCGTGGCCATAACAGGCGCATCCTCGGTGCCTAAGGGGACTGGAAGTCCGCTCTCTGATGAGAGAGGCTATCCACCGAGCCGCTGACTGGCGAGCACTTCTGTTGCCCGAACTCCAAGTGACAGGCCCCACGAAAACTGGTCCGGCCGAAATGTAGGTCAGAGCCTCCAGAATGGAAATGGAGGTTTCCGACGATGAAATCCAAGCACCACACCCCCGATCTGGTC
>JAJZLQ010000115.1 GCA_021850605.1 Actinomycetes bacterium | reverse complement strand
CGGTACCCGACGCCAGCCTCGCCCGGATGCAGCGCCCACCTTAGGCGGACACCCTCGGGACAGTCTTCCAAAAACGGGTGCTTCCCCCCTGAGGCAATGATCGCCGCCTAGGCACTCTCCGCGATGACGTCGCGTGATCACGTTGCCGCCTGGCGAGGCCGGCGTCGAGAATGACCCTCCTTGCTCGTCAGCTCGCTGGGCGCCCATCTCCGTCATGCCCGGCAACCGCAAGTGCGACGATCCGATCCACTAGAAGGTCGCTTCCGCGATCGGCGGCGTGGACGACGAGTTGCCGTTGGCGACATAGTCGGCCGGCGAGGTCTTGTCGGTCCCGTTGGAGACCTTCGCCGCATTCAAGATCGCGGAAAGCACTACCACAACTATGAGGTTGGCCACAACCGCAAAGACCGCCGCATATCCCGGAATGACTTTTCCGAAGAGATGCAGGGTATAAATGGAAGACTTAAAGTGCACTGCAGCCGCCATTTGCGTACCCCACACCATTCCGACCAGCCACCCAACAAGCAGCGCGCGCTTGTGGAACCACCTGGTCCAAAGGCCCCCGATTATCCCTGGACCGGTCTGCAAGATCCATATTCCACCCAGGGTCTGGAGATAAATTGAATATTGGACCGGTACCAACAGCACGACAAGAAGAGCACCCAGTTTGACCAGGAGCGAGACAACCTTGGCCACCTTGGCCTCTTGCTGGGTCGTAGCCGTGGGACGGATGAACTCGCGGTAGATATTGCGAGAGAACAGATTAGACGCCGCAATAGACATGATGGCGGCGGGAACGAGCGCTCCGATCGCGACCGCGGCGAACGCGACGCCAACGAACCATTGCGGAAGCAACTTCATCAACAGTAGCGGCACCACCAGCGATGTTGTCTTGGTTGAGATTCCAGCGGCGATTGCCATGTAGCCCAGCAGAGCGATCAAAGCGAGCGCAATGGAGTAAAGCGGCAAGATCGCAGTATTACGCTCGATGGTGCGCGCACTTTTGGCACTCAACGTCCCAGTTATAACGTGCGGATAGAGCAGCAACGCAAACGCAGATCCCAGCGCCAAGGTCGAAAACGCTCCGTACAGCTTAGGCGAAAGAATTGTCGAACCCTTGACCGCCGCCAAGTGTGTCGAGGCGACTGCAAAGATGTGACCGAAGCCGCCGAGCTTAGCCGGGATCACGATCACGGCGACGATGATGGTCAGATAGATCAGGGCATCTTTGGCAAAAGCAGTCAAGGCAGGTGCACGTAGGCCCGAAGTATAGGTATACGCCGCAAGCACCGCGAATGCGATAAAGAGCGGCAAGTCTTTGACGACTCCGGTCCCCTTGATCCCCAATACCGTCAGCACTGCCTGTATTCCTACTAACTGCAATGCAATGTAAGGCATGGTGGCAAGGATCCCGGTAATGGCCACTGCCGTTGCCATCGACCTCGAGTCAAACCTCGCGCGTATGAAATCTGCGGGCGTCACCAGAGAATGCACCTTGCAGACCCGCCACAGCCTTGGCATTACCACGTACATAATTGGAAAAACCACAATGGTATAAGGCACCGCAAAAAAGCCAAAGGCTCCTACCCCGTATACCAGAGCAGGAACTGCAATGAAGGTATAGGCGGTGTAGAGATCTCCTCCAAGAAGAAACCAGGTGACAATGGTACCGAAGCGTCGGCCCCCTAGCCCCCACTCATCCAGCAGAGCGAGATCGCCGCGCCGCCAACGCGCCGCATAAAACCCCATCCCTGCAACTACGACGAAAAGCACCACAAAAACCACAAATGCTTGCCATTTCATGTGGACATGTCCTCCCGTTCACCATTGATATATTGCTGCATACGTGATCGATAAGGCACGCCGCACCAATTCAAAGTATTTTGTAAGCGGACTACTCTCTTGGCTCAGAAAGAAGGTAGATTGCCCCGCTAATAACTCCTACGAGAATGATCCATAGAATCAGATACCAGTAGAAGAATGGAAAGCCTCCAAGAGCGGGCGTCGCCTTGGAATAAAGTGAAGGCACTAGAGTCGCGATGAACGGAATAAGAAACAGCCAGTAATACGCGGCTTTTCTTTGATTTTGTACCACCTTACTTTGCCTCCCCCCTCGCGGTGGACAAATGTGGCGCAGCGAGTACCCCGCTAGTTCAGAGGACGAGATATCCTCCGGCTTATGCAGACTCGACTCAGTGAGCCGAGTCACCCTAAAGTATTCTCATACTGCCACTCTCTCGGCGACCCGATGTTATCCGTGGGCACTGCGAGTGTCAAGCAATCAAGCTGCCTTTACCAGCAGACGCCATGCTCGCGCGCCGCCCTTGCACCCGGAGTACCGCCGTGGGGAAGGCCTTGGTTAACAGTCTTTTCTGACAGGAAGGACCCAATTTACAAAAGGGGAGACATTGAGTGGCCCGCGATCTTTAGGTGGCGAGTATGTGAGCCAAGGCCTCGCGTGCCTCCGGTCGGATTAACCAACGGCCGCGCCATAGTCGGCGCCTGCGTTTTGTTGAAGGTCTCAATCGGATTGCGCTTTCCGATGGTAACCACGAGGCAGTGGACCCGGGGGGCGAGGTAAAGCGGCGTCTGGGCGTGCATAGCCCAGGCTCTTCGGCGGCGAACCTGGGTGCGGTGTAGCCCTTGTCGGACGTCGCGACTTTTGGGGAAGTTGCCACTCCAATGGTGACCGAGATTATCGACCCGATCACCGAGCGGCGATCCGATCCGCACCCGGGGCCCCCCGGTGCTGCCGGTTGTTGGTTTTGGGGCTGACCAAGTTGCGGACGTTGACTTAGCAAGCACATTTGTACCTCTTGCCAATGCCTGGGCATCGACCATGCCGGTTCAGGCGGAGACTCGACGGCCGCAGCTCGGGCGTTTCGCGTGGTCGCCAGCTTGCATTTACCATGGCCGGCGAAGCCGGTCGGCCGGCACGAACTTGGAAGTGCCGGTGACCCAGACGACTGGGCCGACGGTCCGATTCCCGGTTACGCGCTCTCCCCACCGGGCGGGGAGAGGAGAACAAGGGCGACCCGCTTGCGGCGGGCGTCCCACAGCTTTGGCGATACACCCGCACCTACGTGGGAGATGGCCTGGAAGCGGAGGTGATGCACTTCGTCTTCAAATATCCATGCATTGACGTGGTCAGCTCGGCCCCAGCTGCGGGACCTCGGAAATACCCGCCCACCCCCGCTCAAGGGCGAGTGCTAGCGTCAACCTCAAGCAAAGTGCGGAGCCAACCGAGGAGCCCACCCGGTGGTGAAGGACGCTCATACCAGGACAATGTGCCTGTGCCGGAGGGGAATTCGGCGCCAGCCAGGAACTTGGAAACTTCACGGGCGGTCCGAAAAGATCCGAGTCCTCTTGGTCTTGCTCGCGGCGCCGATAGCACTCACGGCCTGCGGAGCTGCGTCGCGCACAGCCAACGGCACTTCAACTTCGACACTCCCGTCGAGCACCACGACCACTCGCCCCTCTGCTGAGACGACGGTGCCTGGCTCAGCCGGCACTACCAGTACCTCGTTGGTCCCAAACGCATCATGGCCTTTGCCGGTTCGCGAAGCAATGGCCTATGTTGCCCCTCTGACCTCGATGTCTCTCGAGGCGCCGCGGTCGTTGCCCAATGCCGGCACCGCACCCCCCAACTCGGCTACCGGCCGGGCCGGCGATTACTACTTCGTGAGCCTCTACAGCTGTCCGAGCCCCCAACCCTTCAACAACCCCGGCGTCGGCACGGGCGCGTGCGGCTCGATGGCAAACATCTACGGCTCGTTCTCCGGCCACGCATACTCCAGCACGGCCGCGGCACTGGCATCGCTGCCCTCGGCTTCCCCTCCGGGCGGCTGTCCCGTTACGAGCCGAGTCACCCTACAAGCCGGTGTCGTCGCCACTCTCTACTCGGGCCCCCAAGGCGGCAACTGTGAGGTGGTATGGCACGAAGGGGAGTGGAGCTTCACCCTTGAAGGCGCCCTGACCAGCGACTCGAACGGCAATAGCGGCGGTTCTTGGAGCACGATCGCCCATCAGATCGTCACCTACCTCGACCAGTATCTTCTCCCGGAGACCCACGGGAGCTTCACATGTGACATAGCTCCTGATGGCCTTCACAGCACCGCGAACTGGGTCGTGGGAGACGACGTTTATGGGGCGAGCACCTATCACGGTGCAGTATCTACTTTGGCCCTTACCATCGCCATGGCCGCGTACCCGCGCTAGGTCGTCGCCGGTGTCGCTAGAGCGGCAGCAATCAGCTCCTCGAAACCATCACGTTTCTGGGTGATCCCGCTAGCCGGGGCCAGTCGCTGAGCCCGGCATGACTGTCGTGCCCTGTCACCTGATAATCCGGTGGGCGTTGTCGCAGCGTGCAGGTCCGCGCATCCCTTCTTGTCAGGGGAAAAGGCCGCTTCATGGCCGGCACGATAGGCCTACACTTCGGTCATGGCGTGGGCAAAGATCGGTGCCGTCGATCTCTACTACGAGCTAGGCGGGCGGCAGGACGGGCCGAGGGTTCTCTTCATCTCGGGAACCGGGGGTGACCTGCGTGCGCGGCCCGGACCCTTCGACAGCATCCTGGCGTCTCGAACCCAGCTCCTCGCCTACGATCAGCGCGGGCTCGGACGATCATCGGCTCCGCCGGGGCCCTACTCGATGGCGGATTACGCCGACGATGCCGCCGCTTTGCTCGAGCACGTCGGATGGAAGGAGTCTGCGGTGGTTGGCGTCTCCTTCGGCGGTATGGTCGCCCAGGAACTCGTACTCCGCCACCCAGGCAGTGTGAATCGACTCGTGCTTGCCTGTACATCGTCGGGTGGGGCCGGCGGCTCATCCTATCCGCTGCACGAATTTGCCGGTTTGGATCCCGATCAGAGTGCGCTGCGAATCCTGGAGCTGGCTGACACCAGGATGAACTCCAAGTGGCGCGCGGAAAACGCCGAGCTATGGGAGAGGACCGTCGCCGAGACTCGGGCCAGGGCTGCCGTGGGCACCAAGGAGCCCGACCGACAGCTTGGTGCCGAACTCCAGCTGGAGGCGCGGCGGGGGCATGACACCTGGGCGCGCCTGGCTGCCATTGACTGTCCCACCCTCGTATGCGGCGGGCGCTACGACGGTATCTCGCCGCCGGCAAACCTAGAAAATTTGGCGTCGGCCATCCGTGGAGCCCGCCTGCGCATTTTCGAAGGCGGTCACCTCTTCCTCCAGCAAGTTCCAGCTGCCTACCGGGAGATAATCGAGTTCATCCTCGGTGCATGAGTCGCCATTCCTCATCACTCACCAGACGATTGAACGACTCCGTAAACCACGGGCCTCGTGATTCCTCGCACCGCCCGAGAGTGTAATCGACGTAGGCGGACCCTATTTGGCTAACGCGCGGCGACATGGAGGGCTCGCCAGCAGGGCGCGGAAGGTGGTGCCGATATGGGGGAAGCAAGCCCGCGACGCTTAGCCCAAGTCCTCCCACCGAATGCCCCTCGGACTTGATCGGCTCCAGCCGACTCATTGCAGCCGCCAGGACTTACGGCAGCGTCCTCAACAGGCGGCAAATGCGCACGGCTCGACGGACCATGGCCTAAGGTATTTCAAGTACCTCTACGACCTGCGTATATTGCGCAACACGGCGGGCAATGCTTCTCGTAACACGTTCCCAAGTACGTGCGATCCTCGATTGGGAGGATGTGATTCAGGCAACCAAGCGCGGCCTGGTGGCTGAGGTCGCCAAATCGGCCATCGTCACCGCGGAAGTCAGGTACGCACGTGGCGGTCTGCACCTCAAATCGGCAGCGCTTGACGAAGACCAGGTGCTCACAGTCAAAGCCAATCTCCGCCCAGATGGCGGCAACGTGAGTGGGCTGTTGCTCGTCTACGACCTGGAAAAGGGGACCCTGGCAGCCGCCGTCGATTCCGGACTCTTCACTGCCATGCGCACCGCGGCAATCGCCACACTTGCCGCGCAAACATTGTGCCGGCGATCCGGAATTCGCCTGGCCGTCCTGGGATACGGCAAGGTCGGACAGACCACCCTTGAAAGGGTCTGCTCGTCAATGGATGTGGCCGATGCCCGTATCTGGACGCGGCGTGACCTCTCCGAAGACGAAGTCCCGGCGAAGACCACCTCCGGAGTTCCTGTGCGCACAGTAAACGACGTGGCCGGTGCGGTGGCGGACGCCGACCTCGTCATCACCTGCACGCCGTCCCGGGAGCCTATCGTCGGCCCCGCCGACCTGAAGGAGTCCGCGGTGATCGTCGCCATGGGCGCCGACTCCTACGGCAAGCGCGAGCTCGGCGAGGGCATTCTTAACCGCGCCTTCCTAGTCGGCGACGTGCCCTCCGAATGCGTAAGAGTTGGCGAGTTCGCCTACCTCGGCCCCGCAAACAGCTCGGCTATCCTTCCGCTAGGCAAGGTCCTCGCGGGCGAAGCGCCATTGCAACACGAAGGGGCGTGTGTGGTCTTCGACTCCGTCGGTTCGTCGCTGGTTGATGCAGCCGTGGCCAGTGCCCTGCTTCGGGCCGTGGAATCCTCCGGAGCAGGAACCCCAGTCGACCTTCAGCTCTAGGAGGAGGCGATCGGCTTCTTGTAGCCGGCCCCGCCCAGATTGACCACAATTGGGCCCGGGGGCCAATTGTCCGGGAGCCGCTCCAAGGCGGCCCAGGCTGCTGCCGCCGTCGGTTCGACCCAAATGCCGCTCATTGCCAACCTGCCGTAAGCCCCGATCACGTCCTCGTCGTCGACCACAACCACCGCACCACCGCTCTCGGCGACGGCGTCCAGGATCTCCTGCTTTCGGAAGGGATTCGCTATCGCTATCCCATCCGTTAGCGGTGTCGGTCCATCGGCTCTGGAAAGGTCCCCGGTCAGAGCCGCCCAGCCACGGGATTGGACGGCCACAAGCCTCGGAATCTCTGAGCAACGGCCAATTCTTCGCAAGTAGGAGAAGCCGGCGTGGACCCCCAACAAAAGGCTGCCACTTCCCACTGGCATGACCACCGTCGCCGGGCATTCCCCCAGTTGCTCCCACACCTCGAACGCCCAGGTCTTGGTTCCCTCCAGAAAGAATGGGTTTTGGCCATGTGAGGCGTACAGTCCCCCCACCTCACTTACAATCTTCCTGGCTAAGCGGCCGGCGTCCGCGCGGGTCCCGGGAGCGATCTCAACGTCGGATCCATAGGCGCGTATCTGGACCAACTTGCCCTCGGGAGCACCCGTCGGCACGACCACGGTCACATTTAGCCCGGCCCTGGCCGCATGCGCTGAAAGGGCCGCAGCCGCGTTTCCGGAGCTGTCCACCACCAGCTTCGTCTCTCCGAGCTCGATCGCCAGGGCTACCAGAGCAGCCGCCCCGCGATCCTTGAACGAACCGCTCGGCAACCGGTAGTCGCACTTTACGAAGATCGACTCTTCCATAGGCAGCAGAGGACTCATGGACATCCCCAGATCGCATGCCATCAAGGCCGACTCGTCAAGAGCGATGGCCTCCATGTATCGGGTGAGCCCAAACGGCCGTCCGTAGAGATTTTCCGGCAACACGGCAAAGTCCGCAACCAGACGGAGCGGACCGCCGCAGTCGCATACAATCCTTCCCGCCGTCACTTCGTAGAGAACCCCGCACAGGGTGCAGGCATATCGGCGATCGTTCATTCTCAGCCCTGGTTCCGTCTCAAAAACTGCGCCGGAACGCGCTTATCGCGATGCGCTCGACGATCACGTCGCCCCGAATTACGTATACCTCCGGCTGAAGGTCCATCCACACGCAGACATGTATCGGTAGCACCCTCAATCGCTCTCCGACCGATACGGACCCCTGGCTCATCGTCGCCACGCCGTGCTCTTCTGAGAGCCGCTCAAGTGTGATCTCGGGACGACCCAACACATGCCCGAAGCGATAGACCGGATCGTTGGTCATCGTGAGAGTCTTATTGCCCGTATCCAGGGTGACCCGATCACCGTCGACCGATACCACGGTGGCCAGGGCGCTAACGGCAAGCTGATCGTACGAACAGGACCAGGACGCCACGGTACGCAGGTCATTGTAGATGTAGGTTCCCGGCCGGATCTCAGTGATTCCATCGTCGGGGGAAAGGTAGGGGGAGGTGAGTGTGGAGCCCGCCGATACGACAGGTACCTCAATGTGGGCGTCCTCGATAGCTTCGCGAAGTCCTCCGAGGATCCTCGCCTCCTCCCTGGCCACCAGGGCGACGCCAAGCGGGTCAGCGGCGCTATGGGCATGACCCGCGTGTGTCAGCAGACCCTGAAACCTCAGAGATCTGCTCTTGACCACCCGACGCACAAGGTCAAGAACCAGTTCGGGGCGGGCACCGACGCGGTGCATGCCAGTATCCACCTCAACCAGGACTCCCAGACGTAGCCCTGACGCCGCCGCCACCTCTTCGTAGCCCTCTACTATCGCCTCAGAGTCTGTCACCAGGGTCAGCACCGCCTGCTGCGCCACGGTCGCCAAGCGCTCGAGCTTCAGCTTCCCCACCACCGGGTAGGCGATGGTGATATCGTCGAACCCACCAGCCGCAAATACCTCGGCCTCTCCAACCTTGGCTACGCAGATTCCTCTGGCACCCGCCTCAAGCTGTAGCCTGGCCATGTAAGTGCTCTTGTGGGTCTTCACGTGCGGGCGGAGATCCAGGCCGGAACGCCTTGCGAAGTCGGCCATCCGCTGGATGTTGGCCGTCACCACGTCCCAATCCACTAGCAAGGCCGGCGTCGAGATGGCACTGTCGTCCATCCACTTGGCCGGGAGGGGCGCATCGGCCCGGAGGGGTGTTGGAACCTCGATCCTCATGATGCGACGATGGCTGTCTTGACCTGCACGAAACCGCGAATGCCCTCGACACCCTTCTCGCGTCCGAAGCCCGACTTCTTGAAGCCTCCGAAGGGCAGCTCAACGCCGCCTGAGGCACCGTAGGTGTTGACGAACACCTGTCCGGACACCACGTCTCGAACCATTTGGTGCGCGGTCGAGATGTTGGCCGTCCATACTCCTGCCACCAGCCCGTAATCCGTCGCGTTCGCCAGCTCTACGGCCTCCTCCGTGCTCTCGAATCTGGTGACCGCCAGTACCGGCCCGAAGACCTCCTCCTGATAAAGTCGGCTCCCCTGGGGAACGTCATCGATCAGGGTGGGCTCGACGAAGAATCCCTCCTGGAACGTTCCACCTGAAAGGGAGCGGCCACCCGAAAGCACCTTGGCCTCGTCCCGACCCAGGTCGATGAAGCCGAGGACACGCTGCCGCTGCATCTGGGAGATGAGGGGACCGAGGTCGGGGTCCGAAAGGGCGGGGCCAACCCTGACAGCGGCGAAATGGGCGGCAAGGCGGTTCACGACCTCGTCGTGAACGCTGGCGTGCACCAACAACCGCGACCCCGCGGAGCAGGTTTGCCCGCCGTTCTGCAAAATAGAGTTGGCGATGACCGGAATGGCCTTGTCCAGATCGGCGTCGGGGAAGACGATATTGGGACTCTTTCCTCCCAGCTCCAAAGTCACAGGTATAAGGGACTCGGCTGCCGCCCGCCCGATGAGCCTGCCGACCTCGACGGATCCCGTGAACGACATGTGGTCGATACCCGGGCTGGCGGACAAAGCTGCGCCCGCCGTCTCGCCCATGCCTGTAACAACGTTGACGGCCCCATCCGGAAGGCCCGCCTCCCGCACGAGCGCCGCAAGCATCAGGGCGGTGAGTGGGGCCTCCTCCGCCGGCTTTACGACCGCGCAATTGCCTGTAACAAGTGCGGGGGCCAGGGAACGTCCCAGTATCTGCATCGGATAATTCCAGGGGATGATGTGCGCTGTGACGCCGTGGGGCTCAAAGCGGGTGGTCACCTCGATGCTGTCGGTCAGCGAGAAGGAGGACCCGTAGAACGACTCGGCCACGCTCGCGTAGAAATCGAAATACCGGGCGGTGATCTCGATATCTCTCCGCCCCTGGGCGATCGGCTTGCCGGTCTGGAGCGACTCGGCACTGGCGAGATCCTCGAGATCACGCAGGATTAGTCGACCCACCTCACGGACGAGCCGGATGCGCTCCACCTGGGCCACCCGGCGCCACTTCTTTTGCGTACTACGCGCGGCATCCACTGCGAGCTGTATCTCCGCTGGTCCACAGTCCGCCGTCGTGGCAAGAACTCCTCCCGTCGAGGGATTGATTACCTCGACTACCGAGTCCGTCATCACGTACTCGCCGCCGATTATTGCGGCCTTGACAGCCCCATTGTTGAAATCACCCATATTGACCTCTCCCTCAATTTCAATCAAACAACTTTGCCTTGCACCACCAGGGCCGGTCACACCGCGCCGACAGTCCCACTCCGTCCAGCTGTTCCGTTTGGTCCTTGGGAACTGTCGGCTTCGGGGTCCTGCGTCGGGACCTACGTGCCCACGACAGCGCGCCCATGTGGCCATTCCGGTCCCTAATCGGCCGACGGCCCTTGGTAGGTCCTTTCCATTTCCGGCTCCAACCCCTCCTGCGCCGGTCAAGCCGCGGGTTCCATCCCGATGGTTGACACCAGGATGGAACCAGCGGTGGGGACAACCTCAAGATGATCCGCCGGTGGCACATACGGCGGGGACATTTACTTGGCTGTGTATCCCCCATCGAGCACCAGGCAACTACCCACAGCAAATGAGCTGTCGTCGCTGGCGAGAAATAGCGCGCCCATTGCAATTTCCGACGGATCGGCCACCCTCATGATCGGCGCCCATGTTGCCTGCTCCGCCGCGGTACGGGCGGGATCAACAGAGTTGTCGACCTCAGCCTGCAGCAATGGCGTCCTCGTGATGCCAGGGCACAGAGAGTTCACACGAATGTTGTATCGAATCAGGTCGATCGCAATCGATTTTGTGAACATTATTACCGCACCCTTTGAGGCGTTATAGGCGGGTGACTCAGGCACGGCCACGATCCCCATTTCGGACCCAAGAGTTACGATCGATCCGCCCCCCGCCGCCTTCATATGCGGGATCGCCGCCTTGACCAGCGTGTACATCCCCTTAACGTTTGTGGCCAGCACATTGTCCCACTCGTCCTCTTCCAGCTGCTCGATTGGCATGACACTGGGAATGCCCGCATTGCACACCAGGACATCAATAGATCCGAACGCCCGTACCGCCGCTTCAACCATCTCCCAGCCGCTGGCCATGCTTCTCACATCGCCGGCGACGCCCTGCACCGTGCCGACCTCGCCGAGTTCGCGCACCGTCTCATCGAGCAACTTCTCGTTGATGTCGGTAACGGTCACCCGGGCCCCGTTTTCCAGGAAGAGGCGCGCAATCGCCTTGCCGATCCCGGACGCCGCGCCACTCACCAGTGCCGATTTGCCTTCCAATTTCGTCATCGATCCATCATTTCCTTTCAGCGACCTAACATTCCACTGGCCCCGGATGTCGGATTGCCCCGCTTGGTCGTATTCACGTTGTCACGGCGAGCTGGTAGGTGTTTCCGGGCCCTCTCCAGTTGCAAGACCCTTGTAAGCATGCGCTGCGTCCCGTAGACCCGCCTGCGGGAAAGGGGCGACTCGACCGGCGAGCCTTTCGTTGACCGAGCGCTCATGGTCCATCCCGTACCACCTCGGGTACCTTTACTGAGCAGGCCCCCATGACCTCGACCAACTCCTTCCAGGTAGTCGAATCGATACCGACCACATTGCCGCTTTGCCGACGGCGGAGACTACCCAACAGGCCAGGCGCCGTATATTGCGTGTCCACATCAGCTTCGGGAGCCTGCACCCACTCCAGCATCTCTTCGACCGCCGATTGCAAGTAGTCGAGGCCGCAAAAATGCTCGGGATCGATGGCCAACAGGAAGAACCCCTGCGCCGCCTCTTTTTCGGCACCCGTGCTCCAGCCCGCAGTCGTGAGTACGCCCGAGAGCACCTCCACCAACAGAGACAGCCCGAAACCCTTGTATCCTCCAAAGCTCGGTAGCACGGAATCGTAGGATCCCTCCGTATTCGGGGCTTCTCCGGCTCTGCGCCATCCCACAACCAAAGATCCATACGATGTTTCGCTGGTCGCGAAGTCCATGACCAAATGGGGAGCCGTCCCCCGCGGGACGGCGAAGGCAAAGGGGTTGGTTCCCAACCTGCCCACCCGGCCGCCCGGTCTCGGCACCACCCGGTTGGCTCCGGCATCGTTTGCGGTCATCAGTCCGATCTGCCCACGCTCGGCCAGGAAGCGCACGTGGTCAGCTAGGCGACCGACGTGGCCGGAATTGAAGACGGCGGCAGCGGCCATGCCATGTTCGGCAGCGCGTCTGCTGACCACATCCGCTGCGTACCGGCCTACAATCTGGCCGAACCCTCCGGCACCGTCAATCATCAATGTGTTCGAAGACCTCGCATCGACGATGAGTGGTTTGGCCCGAGGGTCCACGTTCCCGGCTCGACACGCCCGGTAATACTCGCTTACCCGATAGACCCCATGGCTCGGATGGCCGCTGAGGTCGGCATCCACCAGACACTCCGCGATCCAGTCCGCCCCATCCAAAGGTACTCCTAGCGAGAGGAACACCTCTCGGACCGCCTCGAAGATGGCCTCGCCCGAAACACTTATCAAGATCTACCGCCTCCTGGAAAGATCTCTGGGGCCCCTGGGCCCGTCCCGCTTGGCGACAAGATCCAAAGCAACATCGACGATCATGTCCTCCTGGCCACCCACCATTTTGCGGCGGCCCACCTCAACAAGGATCTCCCGTACGTCGATGCCATACTTCGTCGAGGCCCTCTCCGCGTGGCGCAGAAAGCTCGAATACACGCCTGCATAGCCCAGGGTAAGGGTCTCCCTGTCCACCCGCACCGGCCGGTCCTGTAGCGGCCTGACGAGATCGTCGGCGGCGTCCATCAGAGCGAAGAGATCGACCTTGTGGGGCCAGCCCATCAGATCTATCACTGCCACGAAGACCTCGAGTGGCGTGTTTCCGGCGCCTGCTCCCATGCCGGCCAGTGCGCCATCCACACGGACGGCCCCGTCCTCGACGGCCGCAATCGAATTGGCAACGGATAGGCCGAGATTTTGATGGGCGTGTATCCCGATCTGTGTGCTCTCCTCGAGTACCGCTCGGTAGGCGGCGATACGGTCCGCCACGTCGCGCATGGTCAAACGCCCGCCGGAATCGGTTACGTAGACGCATTCGGCTCCATAGGACTCCATGAGCTTCGCCTGGGCGGCAAGCTGTTCGGGGGAGGCCATGTGCGACATCATGAGAAAGCCCACCACATCCATACCGAGTTCGCGCGCCCGTGCGATGTGCTGGGCGGCGATATCCGCCTCGGTGGCGTGGGTAGCCACTCTGACGGACCTGACCCCGAGTTCATAGGCATGCTCAAGGTGCTTGATGGTGCCGATACCTGGGATGAGAAGGCTGGTGAGGCGCGCGTGCTGCAACGAATCCGCTGCGGCCGCAATCCACTCTTCGTCAGCGTGGAGGCCAAAACCATAATTGATGCTCGAGCCACCCAGGCCGTCGCCGTGGGTCACCTCGATCGCATCGACGCCGGCCCGATCAAGAGCCACGCAAATCCGCTTGAGATCCTCTACGGGCATCCGGTGGCGGATCGCGTGCATTCCGTCTCGCAGGGTCACGTCCTGTAGGTAAAGCTCGGCCGCGGGAGTGTAATCCGACTGAAATGTCATTTGACCATGTCCTTGAGCGTCGAAGAGACACGCTCTGCCGTTCTCAAGGCGGCGGAGGTCATTATGTCGAGATTCCCGGCGTAGGCCGGAAGGTAATGCGCAGCGCCTTCTACTTCCAGAAAGACCGAGACTTTCAATCCGGTGCGATCTGGCGACGGGCCTGTGGCGCGCAACGCGGACCAGTCGCTGTATGGCTCGAACTGCACGCGTTGCTTTAGCCGATATCCCGCCACGTAATCTTGGACACGTTCGACCATCACCGCCACCGCTTCTTCGATTGCCGCTTCGTCTGCGTCTTCAACCAGGCAGTAGACCGTGTCGCGCATGAGCAACGGAGGCTCGGCGGGGTTTAGAACAATGATCGCCTTGCCCATGGCGGCCCCGCCCACCACCTCCAGAGCATGAGAGGTGGTCTCGGTGAACTCGTCGATATTTGCCCGGGTCCCCGGACCCGCGGACTTCGAGGCGATCGATGCGACGATCTCGGCGTATATAACTGGTGTCACCGACGAGACCGCCGCCACGATGGGAACCGTCGCCTGGCCCCCGCAGGTGACCATGTTCAAGTTCGGTGCGTCGAGCTTCCCCTCCAGATTGACGACGGGTACCACGTACGGCCCGATCGCCGCGGGCGTAAGGTCGATCACCCGCTTGCCGGTGCCTTCGAGCATCTGATAATTACTCAAATGGGCGCGTGCAGACGTGGCGTCCATGACGATGTCGACATCGGCGAAGCAGTCCATCTCCATTAAGCCGGCCACGCCTCGGTGGGTGGTCGACACACCCAAGCGCTTGGCAAAAGCGAGCCCATCACTCTCCGGATCGATGCCCACCATCGCGACCACTTCAAGCTCGTCTGACGTCCTGATAACCTTGACCAAAAGGTCGGTGCCAATATTGCCCGACCCAACGATCGCAACCTTGCCTCGCGAACGGCCGGTACCGCTCATCTCGCTCTCCCCTGCCTGAAGGGTCCGCTCCGGCGCTGAACAGAGCATGCGCTGGAGCCGGTAACTACCGACACTGAAACAGCCGCGGCGGCTAGCGGCTCCAGCAACTGCGGTATGACGGCAACGGGGGATCCGCCGCCCACCATGGGGCGCATATTTTGCAAGGCCCGTCCGCATTCTTCTCTCGATTCGAGCCTCAACCGCCTGCCTCGCCCCTGCTCCCCGAGCGCGACTGTGGCCCGCCTGCCGCGCGCACCTCAATTTAATCGGCCTTGAGCAAGATGTCAAGTGACTTGATGAGTTGTCAACTCTTACCCGCGGGATCGGCTAGCTTTGTCGGATAGACATTGAGCCCGGTACCGAAAGGATGGAAATGCTCAGCGAGAAACTCGACTTGGGGCACAGCGCCGAACGGGACATCGTGGTCACCCAGGAGATGACGGCCGAAGCACTGGGGAACCGCGGTGCCACGGTGATGGCTACCCCGACCCTGGTCCAGTATCTGGAACTCGTCAGCATCGACGCGCTCGGCCCTGCCATTGAAGACGGCGAGATCTCCCTCGGTACGGCTATGAATATCAGGCACATCGCCGCCACACCGGTGGGCGGGCGTATACACCTGAAGGCCGTGGTGACGGGAAAGGAGGGGAGGCGCGTCTCCTTCGCGATGACAGCCCACGACGACCTTGAACTGGTCGCCGAGGGAACCCATGACCGGGCGGTGGTGAACCAGGCCCGCTTCTTCCAGGGCATCGACAAGAAGCGGCTGGAGCTTGGTCTGCCCGAATGAGCTGCGATAGGTATAGCCGCCTGTCGCTTGCACGGCCCGCTCAAAGTGCGCTCTGGCGATGAAGGCGATCACGGACGACGCGGCAGGTATCGTCGAGGCGGCACTGTCACTGCACCAGCGAGGGTACGCGCCCGGGAATTCGGGCAACCTTTCGGTCCGGGTTGACGACAGCGTCATCGTTACACCTACAGGCTCAAGCCTGGGTCGCCTTGACGCCGATTCCCTCGCGGTTGTCTCGCTGAGCGGAGAGCACCTGAGTGGTCCTCCACCATCCAAAGAGACGGGGATACACCTGGCCATGTACCGATCAGACCCGACCTCCATGGCCGTGGTCCACCTGCATTCGCTCGGCGCCGCGGCCGCATCGTGCCTTCCCGTAGAGGACCCGCATTCGATCTTTGCGCCGATGACGGCATATCAGAGGCTGCGGCTTGGCAACGTCGCCTTGGCCGGATTTGCCATGCCTGGTACGTCCGAGCTGATCCACGAGGTCGAACGCGTAGCAGCCTTCAGCCGCACCATGCTGCTCGCCAACCACGGTTCGCTGGCGGCCCGGGCAACTCTGGATGATGCGGTCGATTCGATAGAGCAGCTTGAGCAGACGGCAATGCTGACCCTTCTGCTCCACGGGCGCACCACTTCTCCATTGCCGTCAGACAGTTAAGCCGACTTCGACGGCTGGGGAAACCACCTCACCGTGGGTGACCAGGGTCGGCCGCGCGCAGGAAGAAATCGTCGTCGCCAAAATTGCCGGACTTCAGGGCCAGGAGGGCTCCCCTCTCGTCCACCAGCCATGGCACCCCTGGGCTTATCTCCGGTCCAACCGCAAACTCCCGGCAGCCGAGCGCCTCCACGACGGCTCCGGAGGTCTCACCGCCTGCCACCACAAACCGCTGCCGCCCTTGGGAGCGAAGTTGCCTAGCCAAAGTCCCGAAGAATACCTCGAACTGCTCGGTGAAGGCGGGAGCGAGGTCGCCGTCACCCTCGGTGGGGGTTGAATAGATTAGCGGCGCCCCAGAGAAGTTGCCACTGGCCACCCACTTGGCCGCTTTGGCAACGCCGCGCTCGTCCAGATCCTGGACCCTTACCCGATATGACGGTGCGCGTTGTATGTACTCGCGAACCTGGCGAACGGTGGCGCTCGAACAACTGCCGCACATGATTACGGGGGGCCCTGAGCCAGGCGGCCGGAAGCCCTCCTGCGCCGAAGAACCTCCGAAGCGCAGACCACCAATGGCCTGCGCCAAACCAGTGGCACCAGTAAGCAGCTTTTCGCCAGAGACGGCCTTGGCCAAGGTGGAAAGGTCCCCTTCGGTCTCACCATCCACCACCGCGAACTTGATCTGGTTCCCTGCCAACTCGAGCAATGAGGCAACCACCGCGGCGGGCCCTTCTCGCACTACCGAAAGCTCGACAATGCCGACCCCGCTACGCGTCTGATTAGCCAGGGCGTCGACGATCGACGACCGCTTTCGCGGTGTCAGGGGATGCTCGCCTAGGTTCGCCTCCACTAGCTCCCGACCATCCACCACCAAGCGGCCACCGACCACCGCCCTCCCCAAACGCGGGAAGGCGGGCGTGACCACCACCACTTGCTGTCCGTAAAGGTCCGCCAAGGCATCCGCAACCGGCCCGATATTGCCGCGCAGCCCCGAGTCAAAGGTGGAGGAATACTTGAAATACCCCTGCTCGTATCCGGCGCCGCGCAATGCCTTGGCGCTGGCCAAGGCCTGGGCCACCGCCTCCTCAATCGGCACTGAGCGAATCTTCAACGCGACCACCACCACATCGACATCTGGAATCGGCGCAGACGGCACGCCGACCAGCACCTCAACGCGGGCTCCGGTTCCGGCCACGGCCGAGGCGATATCGCCGGCTCCGGTCAGGTCGTCGGCAACGACTCCCAGTCTCTCCTGCATCGACACGGGAACCCCTAACAAATTGTCAGTCGGACTCCTCTCAGACGGCGCGCGGGCGCCCCGGTCAGAGGAGTTCCTCTTCCACGTCCGTGAGCGTTT
Organism: Actinomycetes bacterium; assembly: GCA_021850605.1. Taxonomy (GTDB): domain Bacteria; phylum Actinomycetota; class Acidimicrobiia; order Acidimicrobiales; family Acidimicrobiaceae; genus Acidithrix. Next base: position 9,079 of record JAJZLQ010000115.1, on the reverse strand, counting down.
GGTCGAGAAGGTCCACCATCTCGTCGATCTCGGCCTCGCTGATCACATACGGCGGACTGATCTGCACGTGGTCGCCGCCCTGGTTGAAATTGGAGCCAGAAGTACCTTGCCTGAGCAACAGGCCCTTTTCTTCCGCGACGCGCACTACACGCTCGGTCAACCCCATCTGCTCGGGGAACGGCTCAAGCGACTCCTGGTCGGCCACGAACTCTATGCCCGCTAGCAAGCCGAGGCCGCGAACGTCGCCCACAATCTTGTGGCTCTCCGCCATATGTCGCAGCACCGAGGCGAGGTATTCGCCCATGGGCTCGACGCGCTCGAACAGTCCCTGGTCGGAGATTATGTCGAACACCTCGTTCCCTACCAGGCACGAGGCCGGCAGCCCACTGAAGGTAAACCCGTGTACGAAGCGCCCGCTTCCTTGCTCGAACGCTTCCACGACCTTTTCGCTGGCCATCGTCGCCGCCAGGGGGGCGTATCCCGAGCCCAGGCCCTTACCGATGGTGATGATATCGGGCTGGACATCCCAGTGTTCGATGGCAAAGACCTTGCCTGTTCGCCCATAACCACAGAGAACCTCATCTGCTATGAACAGAACGCCGTACCGATCGCAGATCTCCCGGATTCGCTCGTAGTATCCCGGCACCGGCACGACGGCGCTAACGCTGGTGCCAAGAATCGGCTCGGCGATAAAGGCCGAAACGGTCTCGGGCCCCTCCATCAGGATGGTCCGCTCGAGTTCGTCCGCGCAGGCCAGCCCGCACCGCGGATACACCATTCCCAACGGACACCGCAGGCAGTAGGGCGGATCTATCTTCGGCGAGCGCATCAGATAAGGGTCGTAGATGGTGCGCCACGATGGGCGCCCGGACACCGAAAGTGTGGCCATGGTATTCCCGTGATATCCCAGCCATCGTGATATCACCTTCCATCGACCAATTTCGCCTCGCTCGACGTGATATTGGCGGGCCATCTTGATGGCCCCTTCGTTGGCCTCCGAGCCGCCGGAGGAAAAGAAAACCTTGGCATCGCCAAGTGGAGATACGCTCACCAGCTTGCGGGCAAGTTCCTCCTGATAGGTTGAGGAGAAGGCCGCGCCATAGACGTAGCTGGCAGCACCGATCCCCTTGCTCAGAGCCTCGGCAATCCTCTCCACGCCATGGCCAATGACATTCACCGCAACACCGCCGCACGCGTCCAGGTAGCGGCGACCTTCACGATCGATCAGGTAGCAGCCCTCGCCACCTGCGAAAGACTCGTATACCCGATTCAGATCGCGATAGAAGACTGACGACTTCATCATGAGAACCTCCGGTCCCAAAGCGCCCTTCAGGCACTTCCCCCTTTGAGTTGGATGTCGACTTCACCGGCCTTGGCCACCTCGCCGCCACGCTGCACTCGCGCCTTGACTTGGGCAAACCAAATGTCGCGGTCGTAGCCGACCACAACCAGGTCGGCACGAATGCCGGCATCCCACCAGGCCTGCATCGCCGACACGTCCCGGCAAAAGATGCCGGTCAGAACCCGATTCGACCGGGCAAAAGAAACAATGTCAGCTACGGCTCGCACCAGGACAGGATCGCTGGGGTCGGCCCTCAGGCCAAGTGACGCGGCGAGATCATATGGCCCGACCAGAATCCCGGTCCAGCCACTCATGGCCTCTGCTGCCCGCTCCCCGGACCTGGCCAACGCGAGCAGGCCCTCGGTCTCGCCCATCGCCCAAAGCTCCAGCCCGTCGGCAACTGCGCGCAGTCCCGCCTCGTCCCCGGGCACTGGAGCGGCCCCCACGAACGGATTAACGCTGCGTCGGCCGCGCGGCGGATACCATACTGCCTCGCCGACTCGACCCATCTGATCCAAGCCCGTGATTCCGGAAATCACTAACCCGTCCATGCCGCGATCGAGAACCGGTCCGACCTCAGCGAGCTGGCTCTGTGCGATCCGAAAGACGCACCTGCCCCCCTCGGCGTGGGTGGCGTTCACAAACGCCCGTGCGTCGAATCCGGTGGGAAAACCGTGCTCAGCATCAAGAATCACCAGGTCGATCCCCGCACCGGTGGCAAGCCCGGCAAGTGCAGGTTCGGGCATCCCCATCATCAGGGCGAATCTCACCGCAGCCACTTCACCGAGAAATCAGTCCGGTGCGAAATCTCAGGCATCGAAGGCGGCGCTTGCTATCGTTGCGCTGCGAATCTGATCCCAGTCGACCTCCATGCCCAGACCTGATCCCTCAGGCGCCCAGACTCTGCCAAGGGCGTCCGGCCGAATCGGGTTCGCCACCCCGAATTCGTATGGCTCATATGGCACAGGGGACTCAAAGAACGACGCGCTCGAAAAAGCCAGGCCCATGTGCAGATTGGGAAACTGAATCATGCTGTATCCCCAGCTTTGTGGCTCGCAGGTCAGACCGAAGGCCTCGGCAAGAGCCATCACCTTGCGCGCTTGGGTGATTCCGCCCATCTCGGTGACATCGAACCGAAGCGCGTCCCAAGCCCCGAGTTCAAGCGCGCTCCGGAACTGATAGAGGTTCCAGAGCCACAGGCCGTGTGGCACGATTGGAATCGCCACCCGGCGCCGCAGCTCAACGTACCCCTGAATGTCGTAATCGATATACGGGGCCTCGAACCACCGGAACCCCATCGACTCAAGCTCCCTGGCCACCCTGACACCGTCATGCCGGCCGTACCGGTTCTCGGCATCATGCATCAACTCGAGGCCTGCGGAGCCAAACTCCCGGTGCACCGCCCGCAGCATGGAGAGGTCGCGCTCGGGCACGTTCCAGGCGTGGAATTTGATGGCCCGGTACCCAAGGGACATCAAGTCCTCCACGTGCTTTAGGTAAGCACCGTCGTCATCGAGCTGTGGAGTAGACGCATAGGAGGGGATGCTGTCACGGTACCCCCCTAGAAGCCGATAAAGGGGGAGCCCCGCTCGCTTCCCGGCCAAGTCCCAGAGAGCAACGTCGATAGGACCAATCGTCCCGGGAGGCAGCGGCTGGACGAGGTTTTGCATTTCGCGCCACCGCGCCTCCCTGTCCAGCGCCTCCTTGCCGAGAAGAAGCGGGGCGACCGTGCGCATACCCTCGAACGACGAGAGGTCGAAACCGTTGCCCGAATAGTTCTCCGAGGCCCCGATGCCCTCCGCTCCGTCAGCGTCGGTTACCCGAACCAAGTTGAGCGACATGATCTGCGGCTCCATGCTGGCCCACGTGGTCCTGGGAACATCCGGACCTACGGCCAGAACCTCTATGCGTGAAATCTTCGCCACTCTAAATAACCCCGTCAAGCCTGTCATTGCCCCGCGTCCGAGCCAAGCTCAGGAGCTGAGGCCACCGTCCACCATGAGAGCCGAGCCTGTCGTAAAGCTCGAGTCGTCGCAGGAAAGGAAGAGCGCGGCCTTGGAGACCTCCTCCGGGGTCGCGTAGCGATCCAGAAGATGGGAGGCCTGGTCGGCGCGCACGGCCTCTTCGTACGTCATTCCGCTCTCCCGAAATCGAAGCCAATCCTCCTGGAGCTTCGTATCGACAGAGCCCGGACAAACACAGTTGACACGTATGTTCTGCGCGGCGTGGTCAATGGCCATCGCCTTGGCCAGCATCAGCACTCCACCCTTGGTCGCGCAGTAAGCCGCCCATTGCGGTGCCGCGTGAAACGAGTTGATGGATCCGGTGAGGACTATTGTGCCGCCTCCGGCCTTGGCGATCTCCGGTATGGCATGCTTGCACACCAGGAATCCGCCCTTTAGATTCACCTCAATTATGCGATCTAGCTCTTCGTCCTCAGTGTCCGGTACCGTTTTGAAGACGCCAATCCCCGCGTTACTCCACACCAAATCAAGCTTTCCAAAGGTATCAACCGCGGCTCGAACGGCACGCTTGACGTCAGCGGACTTGGAGACATCGCCGTGCACGAAAACAACGTCGGCACCTTGAGAACTAGCTAGCTCGCGTGTCTTTTCACCCTCCTCGGCATTGATATCTAGGAGGACCAGCTGCGCCCCTTCTCGAGCAAACACTTGTGCCCCCATTCGCCCAATACCGGTAGCTACTCCCGTCAAGAGGCCAACACGGCCCTGCAATTTAGACATTCGAAACGTCCTCTAACTCAGACTGCAATGCGGGGGCCACCCCATAACCCCAGCTTGGGAGTGGCCCCAGAATAGATCGACAAAAATCACCGTAGGTGCTGGGCCAGAAGAATCAATCGGTTCCGACTTCCAGATCTGTTGCGGTGACGGGGTCCTTGCCCTCCACCTCGGCTAGGGCGGCCTCCGGTCGGGCCAATGCAGCATCCACAAAGACCGTCTGGCCGATGTTCTCGATAAGCCGCGGATTCGTGGCACGCAGGACTAGGGCGAGAATGATCGCAAGGACAGTGATCACTACCATGATCGCCGGCATAGCCTTCTCAACACCCGTTGGCAAGGGGAAAATACTCTTGTAGAGCGCCACAACCATGACTACGCCACCAAGCAAGGGTATGAAGCCGTGCTTGAACCAGTTGAACTCGTTCCGATGCTTGCGCCACATAAATGGGATTATCGCAAAATCCGCCATGAAGTACACGATTGCAATAAAAAGCCCGGTGAAGTAGCCCAGGTACCCGAAAGCGTTGACCGGACCCCAAAGCACACCGAAGAACAGCCCGCTAACAACTCCAAAGATGGTAAAGGCAACGATAGCCACATGCGGCGTCTGGTACTTGTGGTGAGTCTTGGACAACGCCGACGGCAAGGCCCGGTCGCGGCCCAAAGCGTACAGGAGCCGGAAATTAGCGTTGTGAATGGCAATAATAACTCCTGTTAAGGCCGAGATAGCTGCCAAGTCGACCAGGTTGTCGAACCATGGACTAATCAGACGCGAGGCCAGGGTCACCACCGGGTTAGAGGCGCCGGCCAGCGCCGATATATGATGCCCGCCATATCCGACCGTCACCGCATAAACGCCGAAGGTCATGAATAACCCGGTGAGAACCACGGATCCGACCAACGTTAAGGGGATCACCTTGCGGGGAAGATGAACTTCCTCGGCGACAGTAGATGACGATTCCCAGCCGAAGAAGGCGAACACCGTGAAGATAAAGGCCTGTGCAACCCCGCCAAAGCCGGTCGGTGAAAGCGACGGGGTGAACGCCTTGGGAAGCTGCCCGGAAGCGCCACCATGCACGATGGAGACGATTAAGATAGTGCCAACGATTAGGACTTCGCCGGTAAGCAGCGCGAGGTCAAACTGCATGGACCGGTGCACCGAGAAGTAGGCGAGCACCGCCGCAAGCAGGTTTACGAAGATGAGCAGCACCCACCAGGGGATGTTCAAACCCGTCCAGTGCTGAATGATAGGGCTGATAAACCCGCCGAACAGATCGGTGTTCAGGGGACTGACAAGCAGGTACGCGACCATCAACAACACGCCGACGACCATTCCCGTGGAAGGGCCGAAGGCTTGCGCAGGTGCGCTGTAAAGCAGACCTGCCGAAGGAATGCGACCCGCGAAGGAGGCTAGCGCATAGGCGGTACACGCCATCGCGACAGTACCGAGGACGAACGCCAAAGGCGACGAAGCGCCCGCCACAGATGCGAGCAAAGCACTGATAAAGACAATTCCAATAGTCGGCGACACAAATGCCACGGACATCGCGAAGGCACTCGGCAGACCCATGGCATTGGGCTTGAGAACCCCAGGCTCATGGACCTTGCCGAGGGCCGCTTCTTGCGACATCGATACCCCCCGAGATAAGTACGAATATGCAATGCGCAGCTTGCGCAGCCTCAACGTACCATCGGTGGGACGACTTGTCAAGTGACTTGATGAGTTGCTGACATGGCCGCCTGGCGGGCCACATAGAATTAACCAGCAGGAAACAATCGGATATTCGCGCAGGGGCAACGCGAGTGCACGGGGAGCGAAACGGGTTCTCGAGAGATGCAGACTGAAAACGCTGAATGGCCCGAGCGCAGCAACAAAGCGTCGACACTCCAAAGTCGACGCCCTACCCCTCTTGAACCGAAGAGCCGGATCGGCGAAGACGTAGCTGCCGCGCTGTTACGCGAGCTGGTCGCATCAAACGCGCCCGAGGGAACATTCCTGCCTCCCGAGAAGGACCTGGCCTTGCAATTTCAGGTTGGCCGCTGGGCCATCCGCGAGGCGCTCTCGCTACTGGCCAACACGGGAGTGGTTAAGGTCCACCACGGTCGGGGGACGACCATCGAGCGTGAGTCCAACTGGAACGTCCTCTCACCGCTGGTCATGGGTGCCCTGCAGGGATCAGATCGCTTCGCCAAGGTAACGGACGACCTTTTCGAGGTACGTGCGGTTCTTGAGGACTATGCGGCCCGGGTGGCGGCCGAACGGGCAACGGTAGCAGAGCGTGAGGCACTCTCCTCCAAAGCAAGCACAATCGTAGCTATCGCCGAGAACCCGGCATTGGACACCCGCGCCTTCCTGGAAGCGGACCGCGACTTCCACGACTTTCTCGCGACCATATCCGGAAACTCAGCCCTCCGCCAGATCATTCGCGAAGTTCATGTACATTCGCCAAGCACGTGGAGTGACGTCGAATTGGAGCGTGAGGACCGCCTCCGCTCCGCCTATGGTCACGCGCGCATTGCGAGTGCCATTGAGCGTGGCGACGTTGAGGAGGCCCGGGCCGCCATGACGGCACACATGGAGCGCGTTCGCAACGAACAGCAGTTGGGTACCAGCCACTGACGCCAGATTGGCCACGTGTCAGCGGCTTGGTCAAGATATTTCAGCTTCCCGGCAAAGTGAAATGTGGGAACACCTGTTCGACGTCGTCCATCATCTGCCGGGCGCCGGACACGATATGCGGGGCCCAGGCGCGGATGCGTGCAACATCGGGCCCGGCCGCCATGTCAGCTAATCCGGCCTGTTCGAAAATCCTGCCCATTTGGTCGAGCTGGCCTCTGAGCCAGGCGAACGGAGCCTCGGTCAGCTGAGAGTCCCAATGGCGATCGCACGGTTCAACCCCGACGAATTGCGGATGGAAGTGTGCTCGGTCGAAGTTGCCGGCCACTCCGGTGCTCAAAGTGAATATGTCACCCCGCCAAATCGGCCCTGCGAGGTGCAGAACCTTGGCTGCGAACTCAGTTTCGGCTCCTGGCGACGCACTCTGCTCCAGTCGCTGCATCTCGACCCTGACTCCGCACTCGTCCCCGTCCTCGGCCCGCTCGCACCAGTGCTGAAGCGTGATGCCGACTTCACCAAAGAAAAACGACGGCCTCACATATCCACTCCAGCTAACCTGGCCAACTCGCTGCATTTCCATCGCAGGCTGCCCCTTCTCCTAATGCCGTAAGCGAGGTAGAACTCCCTTCCGGCGGATGACCGCCACAGGGAAGCGAATCCAAGCTAATCAGATATCAGGTCACCTGATGTGCAATAGCGCGATTTTTCCGGATGCGATGGAACTACCACACGGCGATCTGGAGCCGTTGCCCCATTTCAGGCCCTCTATCTGTGCCGGGGCAACGGCAGGGCGGGGATAGCCCTCACTCGATCACGCCGCCCTTTGCGATGTGGACGAGCCGCTCATAAAGCGCCACTGAAGGCTCGCGAGTAACGTCGGCAATGCGCAACGGCCTGCCGTCCCGTTGGGCGTTCACCATTGAAAGCGCCAGGGTCGCGAAGTGGTCGCATATCTCGGCGACCGCCATCGGTCCGTCATCCTTGTACCAGCGCGCAACCCCGTTGCACATTTCAAGCAGAGCCAGCCGTGCAACCTTGGGAACCGCCACATCGAAGACGCCGTCCTCCTTGCCCTCGGTGAGGGTCGATGTCCACCGCTCCTCATACTCGTCTCTGAGCTTGAGAACCTTTGCGCGATCGTCACCATGTAACGCGCGAATCTCGTTGTCCGTCACCAATGCCGCCAGGCGGTCGATAATCTGCATCCCCACGTGACACCGCACCAGCGCCACGAGTCGCCCAGGAGGGGAGTCAGTGGGATCCACCACCGCAAGGCTGCACTTGATCAGCTTGAGCATCGCGGCTGTCATTATTTCTGTGAGCAGCTCCTCTTTGGTATCGATGTAGTGATAGAGGCTCGACGTCGAGACCTGCGCCGCATCGGCGATTTCGCGAATGGCCGTTGCCTCAAACCCCTTTTGGGCGAAGAGTTGGACGGCGACAGACTTGATGCGTTCGGCGGTCGAATCGCCACGCATTGTTCCGCCTGCCCTCACTCCGCCTCAATTCAGATTCGCCGTGCCGCTTGCCCTCGGATGAGCGCCGAGACCGCCACTAAACCGTCCGACGTCCACCAGCAGCCCGCCAGCCTATAGCGATGGTAACCCTAAACGGCAGTCCAGCGATGTTGCCGAATCTAAAGGAAACTGTTGTGATCAGTTGACGACCGAACGCTCGATCGGTATCATATCGCGAGTGCCATGTGTTGGCACTCGCATAGCTGTAGCACAAGCGGGGGGACCGATGGCTGAGGCAACCGATGCGCGGATCAAAGCGAACGCATCACAAACAGACCTTGAGAGACACGCAATCGGCTTGCCTGCCGTCACAGCACAATCGGCTGCCTTAATCGGGCCCGCCGTTGGGGCGGTGGCGGGCATTGCCTTCGTCACGACTTTCGCGGGCGCCGCGACACCACTTGCCTTCCTGATCGGGCTGGTGATCTGCCTGTGTATTGCAGTGGTAATAGGCGAGTACGCAAAACGCCTGCCAAGCGCTGGATCCTTTTACACATACTTGACCCAGACTTTTGGTGCCAAGACCGGCTTCGTCACGGGAGTGCTGCTCTTTGGCGCCTATCTCCTTCTCTTCCCGTTCCAGCTCGACTTCTTCGGGAACTTCGTTGCCGGCCTCTTTCCAAGCCTGGGCAGTGGCGTCTGGGTATTCTTCTCGCTGGCTCTGATCGCAGTATCCACCACACTTGGGATACTCGGCATCAAGCCTTCGTTGCGCACAGGCCTCATCGGGTTGGCCTTCGAAATGTCCGTCCTGACAATCTTCTCCCTGATCATCATCTTCCAGGGCGGAGCCCACGGTAACACATTGCAGACCTTCAACCCCGCGAGCAGCCTGCATGGGAACTCCGGCCTGATGACG
>JAJZLQ010000151.1 GCA_021850605.1 Actinomycetes bacterium | reverse complement strand
CGGCCACTCCATCGTCGGCCCGTTCCTGGCGGCGGCCCTCTTCAGCGTGTGGATCTTCTACGGCTTCGAGGCCTGTGGTGACATCGCCGAGGAGGTCAAGAACCCCTCCCGCACCATCCCCAAGGCCATGCGCCGCGTGCTCGGTATCGGGGCCATCGCCTCGACCGTGATCACCCTCGGTTTCCTGGTGGCCATCCCCAACATCGGCGCGGTGATCTCCGGAAAGGACGCCAACCCGGTCGGAACGGTGCTCACCGCGGCACTAGGCGGCTTCGGGGCAAAGATTGCCCTGGCCGTGATCGTCTTCGCATTCGTCTCCTGCACGACTTCGCTACAGGCGGCTGCCACACGCTTGGTCTACTCCTACGGCCGTGACGGGGTGCTCGTGGGCGGGCACCGCCTCTCCAGCGTGCATCCCCGCTTCCACATGCCTCCGGGCGCGGTGATGGTGACCTCGCTGGTGCCGGCGGTAATCGTCTTCCTGCCCTCGGCGACTGTGGCGCGAATCATCACCTTCGCCGCGGTCGGCATCTACGTCGGCTTCCAGAGCGTGGTCCTGGCCTCGATCATTGCCCGGGCGCGCGGCTGGAAGCCCTCGGGCGCTTTTCGTCTCGGTAACTGGGGATGGGTGGTCAACCTGGCGGCGCTCGCCTACGGCGTCTCGGCCATCGTCGTCCTCTCCGTCAAGACGCCTCCCAACGGACCCAGCTTTCTCGACCGTTGGCTGGTGCCGGTTTCGGTAGCCATCTTTGCGGTGGCCGGGCTCGCCTACATGGCGATCTTCCGCCCCAAGGAGAACATCCGCGCCGATGCCCGGGCGGAGTCGGTGGTGGAAGCCTAAGGCTTCGCACCAATCAGGCGAACGGCCGTGCGAGGGGCCGTTCCACGCGGGGAGCCGAGGCCGTCGGGTGGCTCGGCTCCCCGCCTTTCATCACCCCACTTCGGTTCCGCCCGATGCGTACCATCTCGGGGCCGCGGGCCGGGAGTATGCCCGGGCCCAACCGCCTACCGGGGGAGCCGAGGCGCGTACAGCGGGTGTCATTTAGCCATGTGCGCACAGCAACCACCTCCCGCGTCCTTCCCGCCCGAGGTCCAGGCCGCGCGGACTCGGCTCCGACGCCCGATTCGGTGCGGTGCGGTACGGTGCGGTGCCACACTAGATCCACTGGCTCCACGGGCCCCAGCGGTCCCCTCCCCTCGGTTGCCATGCCGCAAACCCGGGAGGGCTCCTTGTCGCCGGGAATTTTGACCCGGTAGGTGATTCGCGGGCGCGGAAACCACAGGCGCCGGGTTCGGATCCTCTCCATCTTCCGAGTGGACCGCGCACCCATCCGGCCAATCGCCCCGCTTGCACGGCCCGGGGATCCGCGCCGGGGGACCTGAGGCGTGCCCTTTCGCCTACTCCGCTTCACCGACCATGGCCACGCTCCGGTTCGGCATGAAGGCCGCCACGCAGAGGGCCGCGGCCGCCGCGGCGGCAACGCCTATCCATCCCGCCAGGGCGAATCCGTGCATGAAACCGGATCTTACGCACACCACCAACAACGCTCCGAGTGCGCCGGCCAGGCGTTGCGCAATGGCAAGTCCGGCCGTGACGGAGCCCTGGGCCAAGTCCCGGACCGCCGCGGGAAGGACCGCCGTGGCGGGTTTCAGCTGCCTTGCGTACTCCGAGTTGAAGACGCTTCCAAACAGCGCCACTCCCAGTGCCCCGCCGATCTCCATCGCCGCCACATTGATGGCGGCGCCGATTCCCGTCTCCCGGGGCGCGAGACTTCCCATCACCTCGTCGGTGCCGACTGTCAATACCATGCCCATGCTTAGGCCCCCGGTCACCAGAATCCCCACGACGCCCGGGTACTTCGTGGCCGCAGTAAAGAAAAGCTCCTGCCCGATCGCCCCGACCAAAAGGACCAGACCGGCGGCGAGTGCCACCCGGGGCGCAAGGGCCCGTGCGATGCCGGTACCAATCACCACCGCCACCGCAGCCGGCAGGAAGCTGACGCCCGCTCGCAGGGGTGAGTAACCGAGGTACAACTGCAGGAATTGGGTCATCAGGAAGAGAAAGCCGAATATCCCCAGGTAGATGGCACCCATCGCCAGCGAGGACAGGGAGAAGTGACGGCTCTTGAACACGGAGAAATGGACGATGCCCGACTCCGCCGTCATCGCTCGCCGCACGAAGAGGAGACCGGCGAGCGCCCCAACCAGGAAGAGAGCGAGCGTGCGCACGTCGGCCCAGCCCCAGGTGGGCGCCTGGATTATGCCGGCAACCAAGCAGGACAGCGCCACGACCGAGAGAATCGAACCCAACAAATCGAGAGAGTGCATGCGATGGCTCGGGCTCTTGGGGAAAAGGAGCCCGGAGGCAAGCAGTGCGAGGCCGGCCACTGCGATGTTGGCCAGGAAAATCGATCCTCACCGGAACCGGGTGAGCAGAGCCCCTCCCACCAGGGGGCCAAGAGCTACGCCGAGCCCCGCGCTCGCCGTCCAGCCGGCGATTGCGGTATGCCTTTGGCGCGGGGCGGGAAAGACGTCGATGGGCATCGAGAGCGAGGCGGGCACTGCCAGCGCAGCCCCGATCCCCATCACCAGCCGCCCGGTGATGACCACGTTGCTCGAGTGGGCCCCCAGCGCGACCAGCGAGCCGAGAACGAAGGCGACCAGCCCGCTTTGCAGCACCTCCCGACGACCCAGGCGATCGGCGAGGTGCCCGCCCACGATGATCAACCCGGCGAATGCGGTTGTATAGACGTCCGTGATCCACTGCAGTGCAGTTGTCGAAGATCCCAGGCTCCGCTCAAGGGTTGGCAGCGCCACATTGATGATGGTGTTGTCGAGGGCCACCAGGAAGAAGGTCATGCAGAGCACTGCGAGTGCCTTCGTATCCGCCCGGCCGGGTTCGACAGGAGAGCCGGCCTCTTTACTCTCCCCCGCATCCTGCTGCGTGCGGTTGCCCACGCGGAATCGGTTCCCGGCCATGGATGCACCCCTTGGCAAATGGAATTTTGCGACGCCGGGGCAACATTACATTCAGCGTTTGATCTGCAAGGGCTGGTTGGGCCAGGACTATTTTTTCCCACGGCGGAACCCGAGGAGGGGCCGAGCGCCGTTTCCGCACGCCTCGTGAGCGGCACAGCGTGCTCGCCGGGCGGGCACATTGCCATCCCCGGGCCGGGCGACCAGCCACCAGAACGCTCTTGGACGTCCGTGCGTCAGTGATGCCCCATGCGCACCATTTTCAGCATGCGCAGGCTGAAGGCGATGAAGCGCAGCGCCTGCCTGGGCAGGCTCCTGCGGGACCGGAGCGTCCCCGCGGTGGGCAGAGGCGCCACGGCGATATCCGCATTCCCTTGATCCATGGGTCCCCTCCTCGGGTCGAAATCCTTGGCCCGGTCCTATTCCGGTATCAGGTGCCAAAGCGGGAACGCCTTGGCCTTGTAGATGAAGAGGTAGTGGAGCAGGAGCTTGGTCCAGTGCCCGCTGAGGCCGATCTCGCCGGTGGTCTCCTTCAGGTCCCTTCCTTCACCCGGGTAGCGCTTGTAGTCCGGGACGATCGGGTACATGGTCATGGCCGCCGCCGTCCCATTGCGCAGCCCCGCCCCGGCTGAAGCGATGCAGGCGGCTCCCATGGTGGCCATCGAAGCGGTGTGCTGGTGCAGCGCCTTCCCGTTCTTGATGCGGTCGGCGATCGCCTCGGCCGCAGTCCGGCCGATCATCCCGGAAGGCATCCCCGTCCGCGGGGGTGAGGGGGTGATCACCGTTCCGTTGGGGCTGGTGCGGGGCCTGGAGATGGGATGAGGCGGTGCGAAGGCGATGCCGACCGCGTAGATGTTGTCGTAGGAGGGGCACTGGTAGTTCTTGGGCCAGTCGGCGGCCGTCCACTCCTCGTATGGCTTGGGGGTGTAGTCGGCATCGACCCGCATGAACCCGTTGGGCGCGAAGAGCTGGGAGGTGATCTCGTTCCCCTCACGATCCCAGGCCTGCATGTCCACTCCGCGGAAGGGGGGAAGCAGCATGGCGAAGTCGAACTTGAGGCTGGACTTGGTCCCGTCCAGCTGCTCGTAGTGGACCTCGCCGGGCTCCACCTTCTCGACGTGCGCCTGCAGCACCGCCTTCACACCGCGCTCGCGGAACAGCGACTCGGTCCACATCTTGGAGTTGGTAACGAATCCCTGCTGGGCGAAGTGCATTCCGCCCACTCCGAAGTCGCCGAGTTCGCTCTCGTTGGAGAGGTAGACCACCTCGGCGAGGTCGCGCACCCCGCGGGAACGCAGCTCATGCTCGACATTGAAGGTGTACTCGAAGGCGGCGCCCTCACAGGTGCAGGTGCCGTGTCCCATCCCGATCACCAGCGTCCGGCGCTCGCCGCGCTGCAGCGCCTCGATTACCCGCTCCAGCGCCTTGGCGGCCTCCTCGGCGTGCGGCGCGGTGCAGACGGAGACGGAGTTCCCCTCCGGCCCGAGCCCCGGCGTGGCGCCGAAGTTGAGCTTTGGCCCGGTGGCGTTTACCAGGAAGTCGTACTCGACGGTCTCCTTCTCCCCGGTGCGGGCCGGGTCGGTGTAGACCAGGTCCACAAATCCCCGTGTCGTATTGGCGTCGCCCTCGGGATGGATCCCGACGGCAAGCGCCTGGCGAAACTCGATCCCCTTGCGCTTGTAGACCGGCCGCAGAGGGAAGGTGACCTGCTTGCGCGTCATCCTCCCCACTCCCACCCAGATGTTCGAGGGAATCCAGTTCCAGTTCGAGTTGGGCGAGACCACCACCACCTCGTGCTCCGAGCCAAGCATCCGGCGCAGATAGAGCGCGGCGGTGTGGCCCGAAATGCCTGCGCCGAGAATGACTGTCCTAGCCACGGGTCCTCCCCTCCCCCCGCCGGTCCAAAGCGGGATCTCCCGGCCTCGGCGTCGCAGCGTGCGTGGGGTGAATCACCGGGCCGGGGAAACCGAATGGGGCACGCTCCGCGTGCTCGCTCCTGCACCTTCGCCCATCGCGAGCCGAACGCTCCGGCGGCTGTAAGACCAAAGATAATGTCCGTACTTTCTTACCGCCATAGGCAAAACGGGTTTGTGACTTAGGTCCCTATCGCCTAAAACCCGCCGTGCGTAGTTCCGCTCTTGGGCGCACAGCTAACCCGGTGCTACCCTTCCTGGCGATGAGCGGGACGCCGACCGCACGGGCGGGGGGAGCGGCACCCCCGGCCCGCAATGGCGGCCGGGGCATCTCGCCGCGCGTCCGCACACTCGGCTTCCTCGCCGCCTTCGGCCCCGGACTGGTGGTCATGCTGGCCGACACCGACGCGGGCAGCCTCATCACAGCGGCCAAGTCCGGCGCGACCTGGGGATACGCCATGGTTCTCCCCCAGATTCTGCTGATCCCGGTGCTCTACGCGGTGCAGGAGATCACGGTGCGCCTGGCAGTGGCCACCGGCGAGGGACACGGAGCGCTTATTCGCCGCCATTTCGGACAGGGCCTGGCGCTCCTTTCCTCGCTGACTCTCTTTCTCTCGGCGACCGGGGCTCTGCTCTCGGAGTTCGCCGCGGTTGCCGGGGTGGGCGAGATATTCGGCGTCTCCCGCTGGGTGACAGTGCCCATAGCCACCGCCTTCCTGGTGGGGATAGCCATGACCGGAAGCTACAAGCGCGCCGAGAGGACCGGGATAGCTCTCGGCCTGGCGGAACTGGCCTTCATTCCAGCCATGATCATGGCCCACCCCAGCCTGGCGTCCCTCGCCCGGGGCCTGGCCTCGGCGCCGGTAGCCAACCACTCCTACCTGATGCTGCTTACCGCCAACATCGGGGCGGTGATCATGCCCTGGATGATCTTCTACCAGCAGGGCGCGGTGGTGGACCGGGGGCTCAGGGAGGAGGATCTGGGAAGGGAGAGGCGCGACACCGCCATCGGCGCGGTTCTGACCCAGGTTGTCTCCATCGCCACCGTGGTGCTCTTCGCGGCCACGGTGGCCAGGCACGGATCGGCCGGGGAGCTGGGGACGGTGGGCGCCATGTCGGCCGCGCTCCAGCCTTTCGTGGGAACGGTGGCGGCCAAGGCCCTGCTCGGACTGGCCATGCTGGGTGCGGCGCTGGTGGCCGCGCTGGTCGCCTCACTTGCAGCGGCCTGGGGGCTCTCGGAGGTCTTCGGCTGGAGCCACTCGTTGAACGAGCGCCCGGACCGGAGCACCTACAAGTTCTACGCCGTCTACTGGCTTGCCCACATCCTTGGTGCGGTGGTGGTGCTCTCAGGGGTCGGCCTGGTGGAGACGGTGGTGGACGTCGAGGTGATGAACGCGCTGCTTCTGCCCATCGTGCTGGGCCTACTGCTGGCCATCGAGGCCCGCGCCCTGCCCGAGCGCCTACGCATGCGCGGCTTCCACCGCGCCGTGGTCCTGGGGGGCTCGCTCCTGGTGATGGCCTTCGCGTTGCTTATGCTCCCCACCCTGCGCTGACCAGCAGAACTTTCCCTTGTCGGGTCCGGAAGGACCGCCCGGGCGGATGTATCATGCGCCAATGGAATTCGAACACGTCCTTCATCCACACATCGCCGAGCGCCGCAAGCAGGCGCCGCCCAAGACCACCGATGCCGCGGTCGGCTTCAACGGCAGGCTGGCTCTACTGATCACCAAGCTGGTCGGCTCCATGTGGTGCGCCTACATCTTCGCCGCCTGGGATCTGCTCAGCCTGCCCGGGGCAATCCACTCCGGCATCCAGGCAATCGTCTCCTGGGTTGCGCAGACCTTCCTTCAGCTGGTGCTGCTCTCCATCATCATGGTGGGGCAGAATATCCAGAGCGAGACTGCGGACCGCCGCTCGGAGCAGACCTACAACGACGCGGAGGCGATCCTTCACGAGTGCCTCGAACTCCAGCGCCATCTCCAGGCCCAGGACGGGGCGCTGAATCAGATGCTGGACAAGCTCAAGGCGGCCGAGGGTACGGCCGGCAATTAGCCGAGCGAGGAATAGATGAAACATCAACCATGTTCTTGATACTGCGCCGGTGCGGCTAACGCCGGTGCGGGCGGGCCCAGCACCCGCCGCACACCGAAAGGAGCTTTGAAGATGGCCTTCTCGCCCACTCGCCTCAACCACGCGGTCCTCTTCGTCTCGGACCTCGCCCGCTCGGTCGCCTTCTACACCGAGGTCTTCGGAATGGAGGTCATCGCCACCGAGCCCCGGGCCAACGCCGCATTCCTTCGCCTGCCCAAGTCAGGCAACCATCACGACCTCGGACTCTTCGGGGTCGGCACGGCCGGGGGCCCCAAGCGCCGGGGCGCCATCGGTCTCTATCACCTTGCCTGGCAGCTGGATACCATCGAGGAGCTGGTGGAGGCGCGGGCTGCGGTGATCGGCGCCGGCGCCTACACCGGTGAGTCGAGCCACGGAGCCACCAAGAGCATCTACGGGGCCGACCCCGACGGAAACGAATTCGAACTGATGTGGATGCTGCCCCGGGAAGCCTGGGGCGAGTACGCCAACGCCGCCCCCATCGATCGCCTCGACCTCCAGGCCGAGCTGCAGCGCTGGGCGGGCGTTGCAACGGCCGGTCACATCGTCAACGAGGCCACCCGTTGAGCCCGCTCGCATCCGCACCGGTAGCGGCCTTTGCAGGCTCCGCAGATCCCAGCGCGCCACTCGTGGTGCTGCTCCATGGGAGGGGCTCCGACGAGACGGGGATCCTGCCCTTGGCCTCGGTCCTTCCCAGCCAAGTGTCTTACGCGGCGTTGCGCGCTCCCATCGCCGAGGGCGGTGGGTACGCCTGGTTCGCCAACCACGGGATCGGCCGCCCCCGCCCGGAATCCCTCCGCCAGACCATGGACTGGTTCTCCGCCTGGCTCTCCGGCATAGCCGCCGACCGCCCGGTCGTGCTGGTGGGCTTCTCGGGTGGAGCCGCCTTCGCGGGTGGCCTGATCCTCGACGATCCCTCCCGTTACGCGGGTGCGGCCATCCTCTACGGGACCGTGCCCTTCGACGCCGGCGTCCCGGTGACGCCGGGCCGGCTGGCCGGAACCAAGGTGATGGTCGCCCAAGGGGAGCGTGACGCGGTCATGCCCCCACAGTTGATGTCACGCACCTGGGAGTACCTCGTCACCGCCTCCGGCGCCGAGGTGACCGCTGTCCGGGACCCGGGCGGCCACGCCATCTCCCAAGCAGCGGCCATCCGCCTGGGAGCCTGGATCACCGAAGTGACCGGGATCGGCGCGACGACCTCCTAGCGCAGTCGAACCTGCCCGCCTCCCTGGGCGGCTACGGTTGTTCGAGGGCCGGGCATCCGGCCCTGGGGCACCGGCCGCAACGGCTGTGGAGGTGCCCGGCAGGTTTCGCCGCGGAAGGCTGGGATGGGAGAGCTGCTGGCGGTACTGTCCGCTGTCGTATGGGGCAGTGCCGACTTCGGTGGTGGAATGCTCGCCAAGCGCTATGTCCCCTACCTGACCGTCCTCTTCTCCCAAAGCGCCGCACTGATCGCGGTTGCCATCGCGGGGCTGGCCACCTTCAGCCTGCACTTCCAGGGCCGCCTGATCTGGGCGGTGATGGCCGGAGTCGTCGGACCACTCGCGCTCAGCCTCTATTACCGCGCGCTCTCCATCGGACCGATGGGCATTGTCGGCCCGGTCTCGGCAACCGGCGGCGTGGTGCCGGTGGTGGTGGGAATAGCCCTAGGTGCGAGGCCCTCTCCCCTGCAGCTCATCGGACTACTGGGCTGCATCCTCGGTGTCGCCGTCGTCTCCTCCGGCCACCACGAACGCTTCAGCCGGGCCAACCTCAGGGTCATCGGCCTATCCACGCTTGCCGCGGTCGGCTTCGGCGCCGCCTACGTGGCGCTCGCCGAGTCCGCTCCGGCCGGGGTGCTCTCCACCCTCTTCGTGCAGCGCCTGACCAGCGTCTTGCTCATGGGCGCGATCGCACTCCTCCGCCGTGACCGTTTGACCCCGGGGGCGAGGGACGGGGCCAGGCTGGCTGCGGTGGGGATCATGGACGTCAGCGCCAACGGCCTGTTCGCACTCTCGTCCCGCCTGGGCAACCTGGCCATCGTCGGGGCACTCGGCTCGACCTATCCGCTGACCACCGCCGTGCTCGCCGCGGTCATCAACAAGGAACGTCTGAACCGGGTGCAGCTGGCCGGAGCGGCGTTGACGCTGGCCTCAGTGGTGGTGGTCAGCGCCGTCTGAGGCCCGCCGCCCAGGACGTGATTCCCCGGCTGCCGGCCCGCCGCCAACAGTAACAAGGTCGCCCTTGGCCGGACAGTCTTTCAGCGTGCGCGACTACCGTCAGTCAGAGGATCAGGGTCCCGGCGGGGACGGAAGCAGCGCGGCCACTGCGGCGCCCGCCACCTGGCGGCCGGGATTCGGCTTGCGGTCGGCCGAAGACACCCGTGCACAGGTGGCCGCCGGACCAAAAGGACGACGCACAGGATCGACCGGGCATCCAACCATGATGAATCGCCCCCGCTACAGATTGCACCTCCGGCTTGGACTGCCGGCGCGATCGGTACCTGGCCGAGGGGGGTGTGCCCGGGATCCACGCGCCCGCTCGAGTTCATCGCCACCCGGCATTGATCGAGGGCGTAACTCTCATAATGAAGGATCCCGAGAGGGCCGCAGGCGCGACCCGGCAGAGGTGATTGCGCCACCTCGGCGCCACGCCACCTACGAACGCGCGGATCCTCCCTTGGAAGCGCCGCGGAATGAATCGCCTTCCGAATGGTTCTTGACACAGAGGGTTTTGGAGGTCACAGATGGCAGATGTCGTCAGGATTTTGGGAGCGAACTGGTGCCCGGATTGCAAAAGGGCAAAGCAGTTTCTCGCGGACCAGAGGGTCCCCTATCGCTACATCGACGTAGAGCAGGACCAAGCGGCGCACCATGAGGTGATGGAACGCAACGGCGGGAAGCTGATCATCCCGGTGATCGAGTTCCCCGACGGCTCCATCCTCATCGAGCCCGACAATTCCGAGATCGCCGCGACACTCAAGCTCGAGATCACCGCCTCGAAGTCGCTATGGGACCTGATCGTGGTCGGCGCCGGGCCTGCCGGTCTGACCAGCGCCATATACGCCGCGCGGGAAGGCATCGACACCTTGGTGCTCGACAAGGGGGCCTTGGGCGGACAGGCGGGCGCAACCGAGAGGGTGGAAAACTATCCGGGCTTCCCGGAGGGGATAACGGGCGGCGAACTCGCCTCGCGCTACGTGGAGCATGCCCGCCGCTACGGCGTGGAGATGCTCTCCGGAGTGCAGGTTCGCCGCATCAGCCGCGAGGACGACGGCCTGCTCGCAGTGGACACCGATCAGGGGGAGACCTACCGGGCCAAGGCCGTGGTTGTGGCCACCGGATCGACCTACCGGCGCCTGGACGTCCCCGGCGAGGAGGACCTGATCGGGGCGGGAATCCACTTCTGCGCCACCTGTGACGGCCCCTTCTACCGCGGAGCCAAGGACCTGGTGGTCATAGGCGGTGGGAACTCGGGCCTCGAGGAAGGGCTCTTCCTCTCTCAGTTCGCCGAGAAGATCACCGTACTACAGGACCTGCCGAAACTGACCGCCTCCACCGTCCTGCAGGAGAAGGTCGCCAACGACCCTCGCTTCGACGTGCGCACCTCCACCAAGGTCAGGGAGTTCCTCGCCGGTGCCGACGGCCGGCTCGATGCGGTGGAGGTGGAGACTCCCAACGGTATCGAACGCATCGAGGCTGACGGCGCCTTCATCTTTATCGGGCTGACGCCCAACAGCGGGTTCGTCGAGGGAACCCTCGACCTGGGCGGGGCCGGATTCATCGCCACGCGCCAGACGCTGGAGACCAGCCTGGCGGGAGTCTTTGCAGCCGGCGACGTCCGCGAGGGAAGCACAAAGCAGATCGCCTCCGCGGTCGGCGAAGGCGCCGCCGTAGCCCTGATGGTGCGGGCCTACCTGAACAGCCTGGACGACTAGCCCGGGCTCAGTAAGCCAGGCCCTTCCGCTTGCGCAGGGCGCGAAATTCAGCCCGGTTGTGCAACTGGGCCTGGTAGATGCTGGCGTCGAAGGCGCGCACCACGTAGGTGGCGAGTGCCACGGCCAGGATGGCCGGGGTGAGTGCATCCAGGTTCCCGGTCATCTCCACCACCATCACCATCACCGCGATCGGGGCTCTCGAGATGGCACCGAAGCAGGCCATCATGCCCACCACCACGAAACTGGCGGGGGAGTGCGGCATCGAGGGAAGGAAGAGTTCGCCCAGGCGCCAGGCAGCCGCGCCGGTGAAGGCTCCTATCACCATGCCCGGGCCGAACACACCTCCGGAGCCACCCGAGCCGATGGAAAAGGAGGTGGCCAGGATGCGCAGGAAGGGCAGAAGAAGCACCACCGCGAGAGGGATGCTGTCCAAGGTCGGGGCGGAGAGAGCCTTCTGCACCCAGCCGTAGCCGGTCCCGAGCACCTCGGGAGCGGCCAGGGCCATCAAGCCCACCAGCAGCCCGCCCAGCGCCGGGCGCAGCTTGCGTGTGAACGGCATCCGCCGGTTCAGCGCGATCATCCCATAGAAGCTCTTGGAGTACACGACCCCCACCAACCCGGCGATCAGCCCCAGGAGCGCGAAATAGACAAGCTGCATCGGAGAGTCGAAGTTCCGGATCGAGGGGATGGAGAAGATCGGCTGGAACCCGAGCGCAGATCCGAAGATGAGGAAGGCGATCACCGAGGCCACGAAGCCGGGCAGCAGCGCCTCGGGCTCGAAGTCCTCGCGGTAGATGATCTCCGACGCCAGGATGGCCCCGCCGAGCGGCGAGGAGAAGATCGCTCCGATTCCCGAGCCGACCCCGATCGAGACCGCCACGCGGGCGTCCTCCTCGGAGAGGTCGAGCATGCGGGAAAGCAGCGAGCCGAAGCCCGCCGAGATCTGGGCGGTCGGGCCCTCTCGCCCACCCGAGCCTCCGGAGCCGATGGTCACCGCCGATGCGAAGATCTTCACGATCACCGTGCGCAGGCGGATCCCGCGGGGATTGTGGTGGATGGCACTGATGGCCGCGTCGGTGCCGTGCCCCTCGGCCTCAGGCGCCCAGGTGAAGACGACGAGGCCGGAGATGATCCCGCCCAGGGCGACCACCAGAGGTATGGCCCAGGCGCGCACGTAGTGCGCCGAGCCTGCCGAGTTGCCCTCCCCGGCCGGGGTGGGCACCTCATATCCCGCCAGGACGTGCATGAAGATGTGGGTGGCGATGAGCAGGGCCTCATAGAAGACGATGGCACCCAGGCCGGCAACCACTCCGACCATCACCGCCAGAATCAGGTGGCGGGTGGTGGTGGGATAGGAGTGGAATCGGGCCTTGAACCCTTGTGGGTGGCGATTGCTGTGCCGGCTCATCGCGCGCTGGCCCCCTCCGCAGCCGCGTTAGCCGCAGCCCTTACTCGCCTGCCTGCAGTACCCAAGACTCTTCCCCGTTGCACTCCGACGGCCCCTGCGGGCGCGCACGGTCCGCCTCGTCTTGCATAGTGCTCGCGTGGGCGCCTCCGCCTGGCCCCCGATGGTCCGCGGCTCGTCCGGGATTCCGAGGACGGAATGGCGCCCCGAGCCGAAAGAGCCCGGTGCCAACGCGACGACGGAGCCCGAGGCCCCGCCCGGGCAGAAATTCTACCTGCCCCGGCGCCTCGACTCTTGTCAAAACAGAAGTGGCCCCCGCGATCATGCACGCCAGGTGACCGGCCGTCGGCAGCCGGTGGACCCGCCGTTGGCGATTCCGGCCCGGATCCACCATCGCCCCCGGCAGCGGTTGGCGGCATTCCCCCCAAAGCACGCGCGCCCAGGGGCCATAACCACCGCAAGGGCAAAGCCGTTTACCCGGGCCGGCAGCGGCCCCCGGGGCGTCCACGCCCTCCGGGGGAGCCGGTGGGCATCACCGGGGGGCGAGCTTCCCGGTCGCATCAAAATCTCCTCGTCCACGCCACCACGGAAAGCAACCCGCGCCAGGCCGGCCGCAATTGCTGGCCCCCGCTCGGCGGCCGGTCACGCCCCGGCTGGGACTCCGGTGCCCCTGGTTGCTAACATCTCGGCGGGGAAGAGCCGACAAGGAGGCACCAGTTGCGTATCGGGATCATCGGAGCCGGAACCATGGGCGTGGGCATCGCGCACGCGGTGGCCACCTCGGGCTGGGACGCGCTGGTCGTCGAGCCCGACGACACCCAGCGCGACAAGGCCCGTGACCGCCTGGGCGAGGTCGTCTCCTCGGGAGTGAGCCGCGGAAAGCTCACTCAGGCCGAAGCGGACGCCGCCATATCCCGCCTCTTTTTCCACTCGTCCGCGGCGGAGTTGCCCGAGGGCCTGGACTGGATCATCGAGTCGGTGCCCGAGAAGCTCGAGCTGAAGCGAGCCGTGCTCGCAGAGGCGGAGGCACGCTCACCTCGCCACCTCGCCTCCAATACCTCGGCCATATCCATCACCGCGCTCGCCGAAGGTCTCTCGTCCCCGGCGGGCTTCGTAGGAATGCACTTCTTCAACCCGGTCTGGTCGATGAAGCTGGTCGAAGTGGTGGTGGGAGAAGGCAGCGGTGCCGACGCGGTGGAGGCGGCCGTGGAGGTGGCGCGCGGGATCGGCAAGGAGCCGATCGTGGTCAGGGACGCCCCGGGCTTCGCCAGCTCCC
The DNA here is from genome assembly GCA_021850605.1 of Actinomycetes bacterium. Lineage (GTDB taxonomy): Bacteria > Actinomycetota > Acidimicrobiia > Acidimicrobiales > Acidimicrobiaceae > Acidithrix. The sequence continues at coordinate 13,077 of JAJZLQ010000151.1, read as the reverse complement.
GCCTGGGCGTACTGCTGGGCCTCGAGGCCATACGCATGGTCGAAGAAGGGATCGCATCCCCCGAAGACATCGACAAGGCGATGACGCTCGGATACGGCTACCCGATGGGCCCGCTCCGCCTGGGGGACCTGGTCGGCCTGGACGTGCGCCTGGCCATCGCCGAGCACCTCTCCCAGACCTACGGCGAGCGCTTCACCCCTCCCACCCTTCTGCGCGAGATGGTCGCCCAAGGCAAGCTGGGGAAAAAGAGCGGCGAGGGCTTTTACCGCTGGTAAGCGGCCTGCGCTAAGCCCCGGCGCCCACCAGGTTGAGAGCGAGTAGCCCAACCTCGGCTTTGACCTGCTCGGCTGTCATGGGTCCGCGGGGGTCGAACCAGCCCGAGACCGCCGTGCACATGGCGATGACCGCGCGCGCGGCGAGTTTGGGGTCCCTCACCTGGAACTCCCCGGACGCGCCGCCCTCGGCAACGACGCTCACGAGCCGCTGCTCGTACTCGTCGCGCAGGGCCACGATCTCCACGCGGCTCTCCCCCTCCAGGGAGCGCAGCTCGGAGTTGGCCACGAATCCGAAGCGCAGATGGCTGACGTGGTAGGAGACGTGGTTGGCCACGAAGGCCGAAAAGCGCGCTTTGGCATCCCCGTCGGCTCCAGCGAGAGCCTCCGCCGAGCCCTCGAGCAGGTCCCCCATCACCTGGCGCATCACCGTGAGCAGCACTTCATGCTTGGAGGCGAAGTGGTGGTACAGCGCCGCCACGGTCACGCCGGCACGGGCTGCGATCATGCGCACGGTGGTGCCCCCGTAGCCCTTCTCGAAGAACTCGGCCACCGATGCCTCCAGTATCCCCTCGATGCCGGGGCGGATCCTGGCTACCGGCGCCATGGAGCCGTCTCGCCGAGATGGCGTCGCTTCTGGCACTGCTACAAACCTTTCCAACGCCTCCGAAGAGCCGCTTGGCGGACTACCTGAAGGCGCCCAGGCCGGTGAGGGCCTCTCCCACCACCAGGGTGTGCATCTCGTAGGTGCCCTCGTAGGTGTAGACACTCTCCAGGTTGTTCATGTGTCTGATAACCGGATACTCGAGCGTCACTCCGTTGGCGCCCATTATCGAGCGGCACTCGCGCGCGATCTCAAGAGCCTGACGGGTGTTGTTCATCTTGCCCGTGCTCACCTGCTCGGGCCGGAGCGTCCCCTGGTCCTTCAGCCGGCCAAGGTGAAGGGCGAGTAGCATCCCCTTGCCGAACTCGAGGGCCATCTCGGCGTATTTCTTCTGGGTCAACTGGTAGCCGGCGATGGGCCGGTCGAACTGGACTCGCTCCACCCCGTAGTCGATGGCGGACTCGAGGCAGTCCCGCGCCGCTCCCATCGCGCCGAAGATGATTCCGAAGCGGGCCTCGGAGAGACAGGTAAGCGGGCCACGCAGGCTGGAGACGCCCGGAAGCGCCGCATCCGCCGGCAGGCGCACGTTGTCCAGCACCAGCTCGGAAGTGACCGAGGCGCGCAAAGAGAGCTTGCGATGGATAAGGTTGGCGCTGAAGCCCGGGGTCCCGGCGGGGACGATGAACCCCTTGATGCCCTCGTCGGTCTGAGCCCAGACCACCGCTACCCCGGCGACGTTGCCGTTGGTGATCCACATCTTGGTGCCGTTCAGGATCCAGTCCGAACCGTCACGCTTGGCCGAGGTGCGCATTCCTCCCGGGTTGGAGCCGAAGTCGGGCTCGGTGAGGCCGAAGCAACCGATTACCTCACCCGAGGCCATCCGCGGTAGCCACTGGTTCTTCTGCTCCTCGGAGCCGAAGGCGTGGATCGCCTTCATGGCCAGGGAGCCTTGCACGCTGACCAGGGAGCGGATGCCGGAGTCGCCGGCCTCGAGTTCGGTGCAGGCCAGGCCGTAGGCGACCGCACTGGTACCCGCGCAACCGTAGCCGTCGAGGTGCATTCCGAGCACTCCGAGCTCTCCCAGCTCCAGCCCGAGCTCACGGGCCGGTATCTCGCCCCTCTCGAACCACTCCGCCACCTCGGGCTTCACCCGCTTGTCGACCCACTTTCGCACCACGGCGCGCATCTCGCGCTCCTCGTCGGAGAGCAGCGAATCGATGTCGAACAGCTCCTCCGGGCCTTGCCGCTTACCAGCCATCATCACCCCTTGAGTATGGGTCCCCTCACGGACGCGAACGGAAACTAAGCATACACTCAGTTATTTGCCGGAAACCAGATCCCCTTCCCAGGCGCACCGGCGGCTAGCCTCCTTGGCGTGAGTCCCGCCATACCCACCGAGCCGGGCGGATACGTTCTAAGGGTCTCGGCGCGGGCGCGCCGCGCACGAATAACCGTCGACGCGCACGGGCGCGTCAGCGTCGTTGTCCCCTCGGGGTTCGACCCGGCTCTCGCCGCGCGCATGGTCTCCGAGAGGGAGGATTGGATCCGCTCCGCCCGGCAGCGTATGGCCGAGCGCTACCCCGGTGCAGGTCAGACCGGTCTGCCCCGCACCCTCCATCTCCCCGCCACCGGCGAGAGCTTCCATCTGCAGCCCGGCTCGGGCGCGCGCGGTCCGGTGGTCAGGATCGAAGGCGAGGGGCTGCTCCTGGTGCGCAGCGAGGGCACCGGCTCCGAGGCCGCCAAGCGGGCCCTGCTCACCTGGCTGGCAGGACATCTCCGGCCTTGGGCCGAGAGCCGTCTGCGGGCCATGGGCGAGCCGCACCGCCTTACCCCGTCCAAGGTGGCCCTTCGTTCCCAACGCACCCGATGGGGAAGCTGCTCGGCCAAGGGCGTGATCAGCGTCAACGTGCGCACCGCCTTTCTGGAGCCGCAACTGGCCGACTACGTCCTTGCACACGAGCTGGCACACCTGGCGGAGATGAACCACGCGCCGGGTTTCTGGAAACGCCTCGAGGAGATCATGCCCGGGGCCGCCCGGCTCGACCGGGAACTCTCCCAAGCCGGCCGCTCCCTGCCCGGATGGTTGCTTTAGGACCTGCGTGAGCTGGTCCGCCCGCTCAAACGCGTCGGGGATGGCTAAGGTCGAGTAGGTGAGCAACCGGCCAATCGAGAGCTATGGAATCATCGGCGACCTACACACCGCGGCGCTGGTGAACCGCGAAGGCTCCATTGACTGGCTCTGCCTCCCCCGTTTCGACTCCGGCGCCTGTTTCGCCGCCCTGGTGGGCCACAATGACCACGGCCACTGGCAGATCCACCCGGCCGGCGAGGTACTCGACTCTCACCACCGGTACCTGGAACGCAGCCTGGTGCTGACCACTTACTTCGAAACCGCCACCGGCGTGGTGCGCTTGATCGACTTCATGCCCCCCCGCAACTCCCACCCCACCGTCCACCGCATCGTGGAAGGCGTCAAGGGCCAGGTGGAGATGGAGATGGTGATGAAGGTGCGCTTCGACTATGGCAAGAGCGTGCCCTGGGTACGCCGCAACGGCGACCAGCTCATCATGGTGCTCGGACCAAATTCCCTCCTCGTCGGCTCGACCATGAAGCTGTCCGGCAAGGATTTCAGCACCCGTGCGAGCTTCACCGTCGGTGAGGGTGAGCGCCATTCGGTGAGCATGGTCTACTACGACTCCACCGGCCCGCTTCCCCACCTGCACGACCCATCGGAGGCTCTTGAGGCCTGCCTCTCGTTCTGGCACGGCTACATGCGCCACTGCACCGAGAATTGCGCCGAGTATCAGGAGGTGGTGGAGCGTTCCATCATCACCCTGAAGGCCCTCACCTACGGCCCCACCGGCGGGATCGTCGCCGCCCCCACCACCTCTCTACCCGAGGAGATAGGCGGGGTCCGCAACTGGGACTACCGCTACTGCTGGTTGCGCGACGCGGCCTTCACCCTGAACGCGCTGCTGGTGGACGGCTTCGAGCGCGAGGCGTCCGCTTGGGTCAAGTGGCTGCTGCGCGCCGCCTCCGGCGACCCCACCCAGCTGCAGATCATGTACGGCATCGGGGGTGAGCGCCTGATCCCCGAGTACACCCTCAATTGGCTGCCCGGATACCTCGGCTCCGCCCCCGTGCGAGTGGGCAACGCCGCCTCCGAGCAGTTCCAGCTCGACGTCTACGGCGAGCTGATGGACGCCTTCTACCGCTTCCAGACCTCCGGGGTCGAGCCCCTGGAGGAGTTCTGGCCCCTTCTCACCGCGGTGATCGAGTACGTCGAGGGCCGCTGGAACGAGCCGGACGAAGGCATATGGGAGGTTCGTGGCCCGAGGCGCCACTTCACCTACTCCAAGGTCATGGCCTGGGTGGTCTTCGATCGGGCGGTCAAGCTGATCCAGAACTATGGCGCGCCCGGGCCGCTCGAGCGCTGGACCAAGGTACGCGAGGAGATCCGGGAATCGGTGCTGGCCAAGGGATTCCACCAAGGGGTGGGCACCTTCGTGCAGGACTACGACTCGGACCGCCTGGACGCCTCGCTCCTGCGCCTGTCGCTGGTCGGCTTCATCGACGCGAAGGACCCGCGCATGGTGGCCACGGTCGAGGCCATAGACCAGCGCCTCTCCTCCGGCGGTCTGGTGAAGCGCTACGAGACCACCGACGCAGACGCCGACGGCCTGCCCGGCCAGGAAGGCGTCTTCCTGGCCTGCAGCTTCTGGCTGGTGGACAACCTCGTTTTCCAGGGCCGCTTCCAGGAGGCCAAGAGCCGCTTCGACGGGCTGCTCTCCCTCGGTAACGAGCTCGGGCTCTTCTCCGAGGAGTACGATCCCGAGACCCACCGAATGCTCGGCAACTTCCCTCAGGCTCTCACCCACGTCGGCCTGATCAACACCGCGCGTTACCTCGTGGAAAACGCACCTGCCGAGCTCTTTCCCCGGGGACGCAAGCCGGCGCGTCGCTTGGGCAGGAGCGCCAAGATCCCCTCCGCCTGAACCGTCGGCCGGGTCCGGCTTTGTCACTACTGCCGGAACTTCAAGTCCATGCCTCGCGCAGCCGACAACTATGTCAAGACCGGCTCGGGGCGATATATCGCCTGTCCACGAGGGTTGGAGCCGGCGAAGGTGGAGAAGGAGGCGGGTCAGGTGGAAAGGAGCGCCGAACAGGCCCTGGAACGCCTGCGCGGAGTGCTCGGCGTGGCGCGCTCCATCTCCGACAGCCACGACGAGGGCGAGCTTCTCGACCTGATCTCCACCAGCGTCTGTGAGCACCTGGGCTTCGGAAGGTGCATAATCTACATCCTCGAGCCCGACGCAAACTTCCGCGCTCGCGCCGGCGCCAGCCTTCCCGGCGCGGCCCCGGTGGAACTGCCGGCCGGGTACAAGATCCCCCTTGCCGCGTATCAGCGTGTCGAATCGGGCTGCGAGCGAATCGGCGGGGTCGTCTACTTGGACGGGCGCAGCCCGCTGCTCTCCGACCCCGAGGTGGCTCCTCACTTTATCTCCACCCCGGCCAGCGCCGGAGGTGCAGGAGAGTGGCACCCGGCCTCCCTACTCTTCGCACCACTGCTCGGCGATGGCGGCACCCTGATCGGGCTGCTCAACCCGGACGACCCACTCGAGGGCAAGCTTCCCGATCCCGATTCCGCCTTGGTTCTGGAGAGCTTCGCCAGCCTGAGCTCGATCGCGCTCAAGCTGGTGCGGGCCAACAGCGAGGCGGCGGCCAGGGTGCGCATACTGGAGGCACAGCGCCAGCAGGTGGCTCGGCTCTTCGAGGCCAGCACCACCCTGCAGCGCGAGATCCAGCTGGATGCCATGCTCTCGGAGATGGTGCGCACCATGGCCGAGGCGGGTGGCTTCTCGCGAGTGGCCATCATGCTGCTCGAGCCCGGCTCAAGCCGGCTGAGGGTGCGCGCCACCTACGGAATCTCCTCCGAGCAGGTGCGCCACCTGCTCGACAACGAACTGGACCTCGAGGACTTCGCACCCATGATGCGCCCCGAGGCACGCATCAGCCGCTCCTACCTGCTCGATCACACCCGCTTCCCCATCCCCGATCAACTGTTGGCGGCCCTCAGCGTGCCCGAGGCCCACTCGGACTGGAAGCCGGGAATGTGGCACCCGCTCGACTCCCTGACCATCCCCCTCTACGACGAGGAAAGCGCCCTTATCGGGCTGATCTCCATCGACGAGCCGGCCAACGGCCTCTTTCCCGAGCCCTACCACGTTGAGGCGTTGGAGTACTTCGCCGACCAATGCGCCACCGCGGTCTCGCAGGTGACGCGCTTCAGGCGGCTCGAGAGCCTGGCCCACACCGACGGCCTGACCCGCCTGCCCAACCGGGCCACCTTCATGTCGAGCATGCTCCGCAGCCTGGGCGAGTGCATGAAGCGAGAGGCGCCCGCTTCGCTGCTCTTCGTCGATCTCGACCACTTCAAGGAAATCAACGACTCCTATGGCCACCTCAACGGCGACCTGGTCCTGCGCGCGGTGGGACGGCGCCTGCGCAACAGCCTGCGCACCGCGGATCTTATCGGCCGCTACGGTGGCGAGGAGTTCGTCGTCTTTCTCCCCGAGACCCCCCTCCCCAGGGCTCTGGCCGCGGCGGAGAAGCTGCGCAAGCGGATCGAGAGCCATACCGCGGGCCTGGCGGAAGACGGCCACTTGAAGGCGACAATCTCCATCGGCGTCGCGACCACGGCCGACCTCGACCCCTCCGAACTTGCCGATCCGGAACATGCCGGAAAACGGCTGATGGCACTGGCGGACTCCGCCCTCTATGAGGCCAAGGCCGCGGGGCGCAACCGGGTCAGCCACGACTTCAGCCTGAACGGATCACACCAGTACCGCTTCACGACGCCCGGCGGCGGCGCGCGACTCCGCCCTCTGGCCTGAACCTCAGAAGATCCAGCTCCTCCGGGCGCCGCTTCCGCTCCCCGAGATGAACCACTCGGTGGCAAATGCCGCCGCGAAGGCCTCCTCCGGCAGGCGCAGGGCAAACCCGGTGCTACCGATCTGGCTGGCGTGCGCGCGTAGCGAGTCCAGCTTCTTGCCCAAATAGGGACCGACGTCAACGGTGGTGTCGATCTCCGATGCCGGGGTACCGAAGGGGCCGCCCTCGAATTCGGCCCGCATCTCCGCAGGGACCATCTCAGGATGCTCCCTGGAGGCAGCCTCGATCAGGGCGAGCATGTGGTCACGATTCAGGGTCGCCTGGAACACCTCTCCGACTCCCGCCATGTTCGCCGCGGCCAGGCCCACCCTGTGGACCATGATATGGTCGGGATGGCCATAACCACCGTTGGCGTCGTAGACCGTGATGGCGTCGGCGTTCTCCTCCTCCAGGACTGTGGCCAGCCGGCGCGCGGCCTCGCTCAACTCCGCGCGGGAGAAGCAACGCGGATCCTGGTTTGCCTCGGTACCGGCCATTCCCGAATCGCGGTAGGCCAGATGCACCACGCGGGCAATGCCGAGGATCTCCGCCGAGCGGGCCAGCTCCTCGCGCCGGACGACGGCCAGCTCCTCCGGACCGGAGACGAATCCCTCGGGATACTCCCCCATCTCTCCACCGGTGGCCACCACCAGTACAACGCGGTTCCCCTCGGCGGCGGCACGGGCGATGGTGCCCCCGGTGACCATGCACTCGTCGTCGGGGTGGGCATGGAAGGTGACAAGAGTGGACACGGGATCCTCCTGGTAGGCAAGCTTGAGCGGAGTGCGGCAACCGGCCTTGGCCCCGCCCCACGCATGCAAAGGCTATTAGAATGCCACGGATAAGCAGGTGATTATTACTGGCGTTTCGTCCGGGGGCACCGGGCTTTTCGCCGGGACGCGATCTTGGGGGCAAGGGGGACTGTGGGAATGTCAGCCGTGCAGAATGAGCTCACGGATCAGGTGCGCCTGGAGATGGAGGAGCTGGTCTCCAACATGTGCATGGCCCTCAACGACCCCAAGCGGCTGATGGTCATCTGGGCGCTTTCCAACGGCGCGATGAGCGTAGGTGAGATCTCCACCGCTCTCGGGCTCCCGCAGGCAAACGTGAGCCAGCACCTGGCAATTTTGCGCACGCGGGGGCTGGTGGACACCGAGCGCAAGGGGAACAGCATCTTCTACACGCTTCGCTACCCCCGCCTGGTGGAAGCCATAGACATGTTGCGCGGCGTTCTACGCGAGGAGATAGCCAGGCGCACGGGGCTCTTGGGCGAGAGCTAAAGCCGCCGAAGGCGGCTCCTACCGCCGGCATCGGTGGGCATTCTCGCGGAGTCCGGATCCCACAAGGGATCCACGGCCCACGGGCCCGCAAAGTCCCTGATATTCCCACGTGCTAAGCTGCGGGCTGATCCACTCGGCGCTCAAGGCGTGGGCACGCTCATGCCCCGACGGGGCGAGACAGGCGCGCCCAGGTATTCCGCTTCGCGAAATGGAGGGGCCGCATGAGCGACTCGGGGATTCCGGGCGGCACTCAGGTGCCTCGATCCACGCGCGCGGTCTTCGCCGCGCGCACCGCGGCCGTCGTCAGCCTGCTGGGCGTGGTCGCGCTCCTGGCCTGGTTGATTGCCTACGCACCGGCTACGACCCAAGGGGCACCAACCACCTCGGCTCCGCGCCCACGATCGGGAACCCCGGCGACCTCCCCGACCGCACCTTCGCCTTCCGCGGCCGCTCCGGTCCAGGCCCTCGTGCCCGGTAGCGTCCCAAGTCTCGTATTCCAGGGTCCAGGGGTGCTGCTGGTTGCAGTTATACCCGGCGGCTACCCCAACGAGGGAAGGGTGCCCTCGCGCCTCTTCCTCACCACCGACGGAACCCACTGGACCGATGTGACGCCGCCGCAAAGGGGAGAAAACGGAACGTACCCCGTTTTCGAGCACGCCTCGTTCATCAACAGCTCCACGGGATGGGTCTCGGCCTGGAACCTCGGCACCACCGGGGTGACCATCTTCAGGACATCGGACCAGGGAAAGAGCTGGACCGCGATTGCAGCCGGCAGACACTCCGAGGCGGCCGGGGCCGGCGAGCTGATCGACCTGGTGGGCCCGCACACCGCCTTTGCGGAGCACTTGGAGCCGACCGCGCCCAGCGAGTCGCTGGCGGTCACCACCGACGCCGGCGCGAGCTGGCACACCGTCTACCGCGGCCCGAATCCCACGCCAGCCGGGCAACCGCCCTCGGGCCCCGACTTCCTGCAGATCGCCTTCGACGGGCCGGCAAACGGCTTTGCCGCCGGCGGGCTCCCGCCCATCGAGCCCTTCGCCACGGGGCCGGCATTCTTTCACACCACGAACGGCGGATCCACCTGGACACCCGAGTCGCCCCCGCTGCCGGAGCCCGCCTCGGACTGCCCGGGGATCCTCTCCCCGCAGTCGGCCGCTGGATGCGCCTATTCGCTTCCCAGCTTCGAAGATCCCACTCACGGGGTCCTGGCAGCCGTGGCCGCAAAGTCAGGCCTGGCTCGGATCGCCTTCGACACCACCGGCGACGGCGGTGCAAGCTGGAAAAAGACGGCAAGCGTCTCGGTAACCGTCCCCGTCGCTGCGCATCCTCCGGGGCTCGGCGGGCTCCCAATCCTCCCTCTTGTGTCCATGCCGGCAAGCGGCACCTGGTGGGTGCTGGGCTGGGACGGCACGACCCTGATGAGCCGGGTCACCACCAACGGCGGCTCCACGTGGAAAAACGCTTCCGCGCCCATGCCGATCCCCGGGACTCCGATGGGTTTCGGCACCCTCGACGGATCCCAGGCGGTGGTGATGATCGCCACCCCGACCTCCGAACAGCCGGTGGTAAGCATGCTCGTCACCTCGGACGGCGGACAGAGCTGGCACCAGCTGCGCTTACCCGCCTGAGGAGCGCTTAGGGACGAGGGAGCACCCAGATGCGCCCGCCCTGCTCGTAGGCGCCGTGGCAAGGGACGTCGAAGTCGCTCGGCCCTCTTACGCGTTCACCGGTCAGGATCTCGAAACGGCTGCCGTGGGCAGGGCAGGTGACCACGCCGTCCTCGATCTCCCCACGCCCCAACGGGGCACCATGATGGGGGCAGGTTCCGAGACAGACCAGGCGCCCCTGCTCGCGAAAGAGCGACACCTTTCCCAGCCCCGGCACTTCTGTTTCCAGCAGGAAGCCGATCCGCCCCGCCACATCCTGGGCATCGCAGATGGCGTAGGACCTTACTCCGCCACCCTCGGCCAGCCGGGCAAGCGCGCGCCTTAGCGACGGCCCCAGGGCTCCGCGGCTCACCACCTCGTCAAAGCCGGCGCGCTCGGCGGCCCGCCACCCATCAGGATCGGGAGCCGCCATGAAGCCAAGCAGGTAGGCCTGGGGCAGCGCTGCCCGTACCAAGGCAACCAGATCGGCCGGGCCGGAGCCCGAGGCGTCGGCGAGGGCGACACAGGGCGTGTTCGACGGTGGAGGGGTCCGATAAAGTCCGGCCCCCGCCTCTCCGCACACTCGCGTGACGGCGCGCACCACCGCGGCGTCCTCGGCAAGGAGCCACACGACCCCCGCGGCAGGTGCACGTTCCAATTCAGATGAACATCGATATGTCGGCTTCGGCCGCCATGTCGATAAAGGATGCCGCGCCTATCGGGGTCTGCAGGCCGTCGATGAAGTCGTCCTTGGAGAGACCGTAGAGCTCCATGGTCATCTGACAGGGGTGCAGGCGAACCCCCAGGTCCATGGCCATCTCCAGCAGCTCGCTGGGGCTCGCCACCTTGTACTCCTTGGCCAGCATCTTGATCATCTTGGTCCCGGCTCCCGCAAAGTTGATCTTGCCGAGCTTCAGGTGGTCGGTGCCGCCACGGTCAACCATCGACTCCATCTTCTGCATCCAGTTGCTTCCCGTGGTGCGCACCTCGTTGCGCTGCAATACCCGCAGGCCCCAGAAGGTGAAGAAAACGTCCACCTCCAGCCCGGAAGCCGCCGCGGTGGTGGCCAGTATCAGCACCGGCCAAACGCGGTCCAGATCCGAGCTCCAGCAAATCATGGCCATTTTCTTGGCCCCTGAGAAATCCTCCGAATTCTCACTCATTGTCTTTCCCCCCTGTTTCTCCTTTGCCGCAAACACTGCGGCAAAGCCTGTTGCGAGCCGCCCTGTCAGTCCGCGCAGCGGAAGCAGCGCAGGCCGGTCTCGTCGATAATCCGCCGGTAGTGCTCGAAGGCCTCCCCCGCCTCCGCGAGCCCGGCCAACTCCTCGGGCGACTCCATCTCGATCCGGACGAACCAGCCCAGGCCGTAAGGGTCGCGATTGGCAACCGCGATGTCCGCCTCGAAGGCAGGACGGTTGTCAGCCACGAGCACGCCGGTGAGCGGGGAACGCATCGGCCCCACCCATTTGGCACTCTCTATCACGCAAAGGGGGCGTCCCCGCACCACCCTGCGCCCGGAATCCTTCCATCCGATCTGGACCAGCCGGCCGGAGCGTGACTGGGAGACATCGGTCATCCCCACCTCCACCACGCCGTCCCCGAGCTCGCGAACCCATGTGTCGCTGTCAAGGTCGTAGACCACGTCCTCGGGAAATGCACACCCCGCCCAGACCTCCATCGTCGATCACTCCGCGCAGGAGATCCCCTGGGAGTCGAGGAAGGCCTGATATTGGGCCACCCCATCGCTCCCGGTGACCAGTTCGGCGGCGTCGGCGTCCCAGTTCTCCGGGGCCAGGCGTGCAATCCAGCCCTCGCCGTAGGGGTCGCTGTTCAACAACCCCGGATTGGCCACGAGGGCCGCATTGATCGCCACCACCTGACCTTCGACCGGGGATGGAACCGGACCCACCCATTTGCCGCTCTCCACCGTGGCAACACTCTTGCCGCGCTTGATCGGCTTGCCGGCACCCTTGGCCGTGACCGAGATGATGGTCTTGGCCATGTTCTGCGCCACGTCAGTGAGACCCACCACCACCTCTTCCCCGTCCGGGCGCGCCCAGACGTGCTTCTCCACCACGTAGTAGAGCTCCTCCGGGATGTTGCACCCGTTCAGTGTCGCCAACTTCACCCTCCTTGGCCGGCTCCCCCCGGCCCCTCAGTGGCGGCCCCGCCTAGGCGGGGCCCTCCTCCCCACCCAGGACGTGCTCTCCCAGGTAATGCCCGAGCAGGATGTCCAGGCCGACGGCGCGGATCTCCTCCCGGTACTCCTCCGCGAAGTCCGCTCCAGCACCGCGGCGGATCTCACGCTGGTGGCTCTCACTGCACGCGGGGCAGCTAACCCGGTAGTACCAGCGCCCGCCCTGGGAGATGATCTCCACCAGCTCGGGATGGGCCGAATCGAAGTGCTCGATCAACTGCCGGGGGCTGCCCGTGAACCCGTCGGCGTTGCAGGTCGCGACCTCAATCATGACTCGGGAGCCTCCTCCGGGGCCGAACCCGCCAGAGCCAGCTCACCGCTTGCCTCGGCAAAGAGCTCGACGATGTCCACCACCTTCATGCGCCCCTCGTTGCCGGTGGACTTCACGGCATCGGAGAACATTGCGTAGTCCTTGGGGCAGGCCACAACGAAGTAGCCGACATCAAGTTCGGCGGCCTCACGGATCCTGTTGTGGCTGGGCCGCTCCTCCAGCACCGAGTCGTCCATCCAGATCCGCCCACCCCCGGCGCCACAGCAGAAGCTGTTGGTGCGGTTGCGCGGCATCTCCACCAGGTCGCAGCCTGCCGAGGTGATCACGCTACGCGGAGCGTCGAAGACCCGGTTGTAGCGGCCCAGGTAGCAAGGGTCGTGGTAAGTGACCTTCTTGCCCAGGCCGGATAGCGAGACACGGCCCTCCGAGATGAGGGAGGCCAGCAGCTCCGAGTAGTGCATCACCGGCTTGTCCAGGCCATAGGCGGGATACTCATTGCGCAGCGTATTGAAGCTGTGCGGGTCGGTGGTGAAGATCTTCTGGAAGCGGGCCTTGGAGAAGGCCTCCATGTTCTTCTCCACCAGCATCTCGAAGAGCCCCTCCTCCCCGGCACGGCGGACGTCGTTGCCCGCGTTGCGCTCGTCCTCGTAGAGAATCCCAAAGCTGATTCCGTTGGAGGTGAGCACCCGGGCCAGCATGCGCGAGATCTCCTGCAGACGCTCGTCGAACGAGGCGAAGTCTCCCAGGAACCAGAGGTATTCCACCTCCTCCTTGCGCGCGTCGGGAATGGGCACCTCGAGGCCCTTGGTCCAACGGGCCCGCATCCGCGAGGACTTGCCGAAGGAGTTGCCCTGGGTGGCGATGTAACTTACCGTA
>JAJZLQ010000039.1 GCA_021850605.1 Actinomycetes bacterium | reverse complement strand
CGCTCCGGATACAGCGCACCCTGCAGTACCGCAAAGTTGTCAATTTGGACGCCCGAAGCGCTCCGGCCGACAACCACATCGGCCCGCCCTTCGACTCACGCCGCTCCGGATACGGCGACCCGTGGGACTCACATCTCCCTCAAGATAGAAAGGCTGGAAACTTGGCAGAAATAGTCTCGCTCCGCGACGCCGTCGCGGAGCTGGTAACCGATGGCGATACGGTAGCGATGGAGGGCTTTTCCCACCTCATACCCCATGCCGCCGGCCATGAGGTCATTCGCCAGGGGCGGCGTCACCTCACACTGGTCCGCCTTACCCCCGACCTCGTCTTCGACCAGCTGATCGGCATGGGAGTGGCCGACAAGCTTGTCTTCTCCTGGGGCGGAAACCCCGGGGTGGGCTCACTGCACCGCTTCCGCGACGCGATCGAGAACGGCTGGCCCACGCCACTTGAGATCGAGGAGCACAGCCACGCCGGGTTGACCAACCGCTTCGTGGCGGGCGCCTCAGGATTGCCCTTTGCCATCTTGCGCGCCTACGCGGGAACCGGGTTGGAGGGACGTGTGGCCAGCATCAAGTCGGTTCAGTGCCCCTTCACGGGCGAGACGCTGGCGGCAGTGCCGGCCATCAACCCCGACGTGGCCATAATCCACGCCCAGCAGGCGGACGTACACGGCAACGTGCAGATGTGGGGAATCACCGGCGTGCAGAAGGAGGCCGTGCTGGCTTCGTCCCGGTCGATCGTCACGGTGGAGGAGATCGTGGAGAGAATCGAGTTGAGGCCGGGCGGAGTGGTGCTGCCGAGCTGGGCGATCACCGCCGTGGCGCCTGTTCCGGGCGGTGCGCGCCCCTCGTACGCCTCCGGCTACTACGAGCGCGACAACGCCTTCTACAGCGAGTGGGAAGGGATCAGTCGCAGCCGGGACACCTTCAACGCCTGGATGCAAAGCAACGTGCTGGGGGTAGGGGCGTGACGGCGAGCCGGAACCACATGAGCACCGCGAGCCCCAAGTTCACCACGAGCGAGATGATGAGCATCGCCGCGGCACGCGAGCTTCGCGACGGACAGGTCTGCTTCGTGGGGATAGGCGCTCCCTCTACCGCAGCCAACCTGGCAAGGGCGACGCATGCGCCTGGCCTGGTTCTAATTTACGAATCGGGGTGCATTGGGGCGAAGCCGGCCTCCTTGCCTCTCTCGATCGGCGACGGCGAGCTGGCCCGAACCGCCGACGCGGTGGTCTCGGTTCCGGAGATCTTCAACTACTGGGTGCAACCGGGACGCATCGACATCGGCTTCCTGGGCGCCGCGCAGATCGACCGCTTCGCCAACCTGAACACCACCGTGATCGGCCCTTATGAGCGCCCGGGCGTGCGCCTGCCGGGCGCCGGCGGAGCCCCCGAAATCGCGGCATCGTGCAAGGAGGTGGTGATCATGATCAAGCAGAACCGGCGCAGCTTCGTCGACCCCCTCGATTTCCGCACCTCCATCGGATTTGGAGACGGGCCGGGGAGCCGCGAACGGCTCGGCCTCAGAGGCAACGGGCCGAGAATTGTCGTCACCGACCTGGGGATCCTGCGGCCCGACCCTGATAGCTGCGAACTGACCTTGACCGACCTCCATCCCGGGGTTAGCGTCGATGCGGCGCGCGAAGCCACCGGCTGGGCGCTGGCGGTCGCACCCGAGCTGAAGCGGACTCCTGCGCCCACCGAAGCCGAGCTCGCGGAACTTCGCCACCTCGTCTCTATGCGTGCTGAAGGGAGCACAAAATGACAGCCAGCTTTATCGTTGACGGCACGCGCACCCATTTCGGCCGCTACGGCGGAGCCCTCGCGGGGATACGCCCCGACGACCTGGCTGCATCCGTGGTCGCGTCGGTCCTGCAACGAAATCCGGGCCTCGACCCGGCGCGGATCGAGGACGTGTATTTCGGCGACGCCAACGGTGCCGGAGAGGACAACCGCAACCTGGCACGCATGGCCTGCCTACTGGCCGGCCTCCCTACCTCGGTGCCCGGTGCCACCGTGAATCGCCTTTGCGGCTCCGGCATGGAGGCCGCCATCGAGGGGAGCCGGGCAATCGAGACCGGCGATGCCGAGGTAATCCTGGCCGGCGGGGTCGAGTCGATGACCCGTGCACCCTGGGTCCTCCCTAAGCCGGAAGGAGCCTTTCCCAGAGGCAACGCGGAGATGTACTCCACGACCATCGGCTGGCGCATGGTAAATCCCAAGATGCCCTCGGAGTGGACGGTCTCGCTCGGCGAAGGAGCCGAGATACTGGCGGACAAGTTCTCCATCACCCGCGAGGAGCAGGACGTATTCGCGATCAGAAGCCATCGGCGTGCTGCCGCGGCCTGGGCGGCCGGCGAATACAAGGACGAGCTCACCGCTCTGGAGGGCATAGCCCTCGAGGCCGATGAGAGCATCCGCCCCGACAGCACTCTGGACAAGCTGGCCAAGCTGCGGCCCTCGTTCCGCCTGGACGGCACGGTCACCGCCGGAAACTCCTCTCCCCTCAATGACGGGGCGGCGGCCCTCCTACTCATGGATGAGGCCACCGCCTCGCGCGAAGGTGTACGTCCGCTGGCGCGCATCGTCTCCCGCGCGGCCAGCGGTGTTGATCCGCACCTCTTCGGCATCGGACCGGTAGAGGCGGCCAACAAGGCCCTGGCCCGGGCCGGAATCGGTTGGGGGGATCTGGCCTCGGTGGAGCTAAACGAAGCCTTCGCCGCCCAGGCTCTCGCCTGCATCAAATCCTGGCCGAAACTGAATCCCGAGCTGGTGAATCCCGCTGGGGGAGCCGTCGCCATCGGACACCCCCTTGGGGCTTCGGGCGCACGGCTGCTCACCACACTCGCCTGGCGGCTTCACCGCGCCGGAGGCGGCTACGGCCTGGCCACCATGTGCATCGGCGTTGGCCAGGGAATCGCGGTGGTCCTGGAAGGTGTCTGAGCAATGAGAGCCCCCCGGAACCCTGAGCAGGGTATGCGCAACGAGCCATCCTGCGATGGGCCTGGACACGCCCCCACCGGCATGCGCCGGCCCACGTTGCCCCTCGTGATCGAGCTGGAGGACGCCGGTGCGCGGCTCTCCTCGCACTATCGCATGTCCTGGGCCAAGACACGGCCCCTGCGACGGCAGGCCCGGGCGGCGTCACACGCCGGTGGCTTGGGGCACTGGCCCTGGCGAAGATTGAGATGCTATAGATGCACCGGGAGAGGATTACCCGGCAGAGTGCCTAACGCCCTCCGGGCACCTACGGCCACCTGGCTCGACGCGCGCCGGCCGATGACCATGAGCCAGATCTACCAAAAGGAGAGATAATGTCCAACGCCTACCGAATCGACGGTCCCCCAGAGGCTCCGGTACTGGTATTGCTCAACTCTCTGGGAACGACCGCCCAGATGTGGGACCCCCAGGTGCCGGCCCTCTCGGCTCGCTTCCGGGTCGTTCGCATCGAGCACCGCGGGCATGGAGGAGCCGCCGCACCCGCTCCGGGGCCGTATTCCATCGCCGAGCTGGGCGGCGACGTGCTAGAAGTGCTCGGCTCCATGGGCGTGGAGAGCTTC
This sequence comes from Actinomycetes bacterium, assembly GCA_021850605.1. Classification (GTDB taxonomy): domain Bacteria; phylum Actinomycetota; class Acidimicrobiia; order Acidimicrobiales; family Acidimicrobiaceae; genus Acidithrix. Next base: position 1,073 of record JAJZLQ010000039.1, on the reverse strand, counting down.
TCGGTGTGCGGCCTCTCCCTTGGCGGAATGGTGGCCATGTGGCTAGCCGCGAACCACCCCGAGAGGGTCGAGTCCCTGGTCGTCGCGTGCTCAGCCGCCGAGCTCGGGCCCGCCTCAGCTTGGCAGGAGCGGGCGGCTGCGGTGCGGGCACATGGTGTGCCGGCGCTGGGGCCGGCATTGCTCGGCCGTTGGTTCACCCCGGGCTACCTCGATGGGAATCCAGGCCTGACCGAAACGGTGCTCGGCATGCTCGAGGCGGCTTCCACCGAGGGCTATGCCGGCTGCTGCGAGGCCATCGCCGCGATGGACCTGCGCTCGGAGCTTGCCAGCATCACCGCTCCGACGCTGCTCATCGCAGGCGCTCAGGACCCGGTCACGCCGCCTGCCAAGATGCTCGAGACCCACCAGCTAATACCCGGTTCGGCAATGGTGGTTCTCCCGGGCGCCGCGCACCTGGCCAACATCGAGCAACCTGCGCCGTTCACCGAAGCGGTGCTCAACCACCTCGCGGGGCCACCCGCATCGCGGGGCGAGTCGGTACGCCGCGCCGTACTCGGCGATGCGCATGTAAACCGCTCATCCGCCCAGGCAAACGCCTTCAACTCCGGCTTCTTGGACATGATCACCAGCTACGCCTGGGGAGAGATCTGGACACGCCCTGGACTCGACCGCAAGACGCGGTCGGCGATCACCTTGGCCGCGCTCACCGCCTTGGGGCATCACGGCGAGCTGGAGCTCCACCTCCGTGGCGCGATCCGCAACGGCTGGAGCGAGGACGAGATCGCCGAGATACTTATGCACACCGCGGTCTATGCGGGCGTGCCCGCGGCCAACACCGCCTTCGCCGTCGCCAAGCGCGTTCTGGCCGAGGATCCGGCCGATTGGTAGGCGCCCACGCGACAGCAGGGTGGATCAGGCAGCCGTGCCCGCAGCCGACAAGCTGCGCGTCGGGGTCGCAAAGAGCGGGTAGCGCCTCATCCAGGCGGCCAGGAGCCCGCCGAGCAGCATGACCCACAGCTTGCCGAGCAGCTGGCCCGGCAAGGCCAGCGCCAGTGGTATCCCTGCCAAGGTGA
>JAJZLQ010000071.1 GCA_021850605.1 Actinomycetes bacterium | reverse complement strand
GGTGCCGGCGTGTGGCATTCCGGTGGGTGGGGTGGCACCTGCCCCAACGGCCAGTATTCCCCAGGCGATGTTCATCCTCCCCCAATACTCGACGAGTTCGCTCGATGTCCATTCACAAGTTGTGGGCTAAGGTGTTCGCAGAACGAACGCTTATGCGAAGCTCGAACAAATTATGGGCGCGGTCTCCTGGCGGTGTCAAGCGCCATGGGGATTTGTCTTTGCGGGCTCTTCGTCCGGCGGACCGCCGGCGGGAGAGGCCGATCCATGGCGGCGTTGCAACGCTTGTCCGGTGCGCGCTGTACGCGGTGGTCAAGGAGTGGGGTGATGCAGGAGGATTCCGAACGACACGACGCTTTCGTGCAGTCGTTGGCACGCGGCCTGGAGGTGATTCGTGCCTTTGGGGCCGAGCGGCCGGAGATGACCCTGTCCGAGGTTGCCAAAGTGACCGGGATGAGCAGGGCGAGCGCTCGGAGATTTCTTCTGACCCTGGTGGAGCTGGACTACGCACGCACGGACGGGAGAGAGTTTTCCCTCACCCCGCGCGTGCTGGAACTGGGGTACGCCTATCTTTCCGGCCTTACCCTTGCGGAAGTCGCACAACCTCACGTCGAAGATCTGGTGGCCCGGGTGCATGAGTCGTCGTCAGTGGCGGTGCTGGACCGGACCGATATCGTCTACGTTGTCAGGGTTCCCACCAAGCGCATCATGACCGTCAACATCTCGGTTGGAACCCGCTTCCCGGCTTACGCGACCTCGATGGGCCGGGTGCTGCTCGCGGGGCTTGGGCCTACCGAGGTTGATCGGCTCCTGGCGCGGAGCAATATCGCAGCGCTGACACCTCTGACCGTAACCGATCCTGACCAGCTCAGGCGCATTATCGACGAGGTGCGAGCGAGGGGATATGCCCTCACCGACCAGGAGCTGGAGGGGGGCCTGCGCTCCTTGGCGGTGCCGATCCGTGACCGCCAAGGCACGGTCATCGCGGCAATCAACGTGTCCGCCCAGGCCCCGCGCCTGAGCATCGTTCAGCTCGAGCAGGAGTTTCTCTCCCCGCTTCTCGATGCGGCGGCCCGAATCCGGGCCGACCTGCCCAAGTAGCCACCTGGGCCGTGCTCCGGCGCGGGCTCAAAGCCTGGCTGGCGCACAGCCATTAGCCTCTTTCGGGGTCCGTGGCCAAGTCGAGGGGCGAGGTGCAGATGGCAGCGGTGGCTGCGAGCAAGTTCCATTTCGAGATTCTGACAACCTCTACAGGAGGGGCGCGGCGGGGACGGGTACATACCACCCGGGGGACCTTCGAGACGCCGGTGTTCATGCCGGTGGGCACGCGTGGAACCATCAAGGCGGCATTGGTGGGCCAGATCGCCGAGATCGGCTTCGAGGTGATCCTGGGCAACACCTACCATTTGATGCTTCGCCCCGGGGCGGAGGTGGTCGCCTCCTTCGGCTCGCTGCATGGTTTCACAGGGTGGAAGCGCCACATGCTCACCGACTCCGGGGGCTTCCAGGTGATGTCCCTCGGGGCGGAGTACAGCGAGCAGGGGGCGCGTTTCAGATCGATATACGACGGTTCCGTGCACACCGTGACCCCGGAAGAGGCGGTCACACTCCAGGAGCTGATAGGTGCGGACATCCAGATGGTCCTGGACGTCTGCACCATGCTTCCCGCCCCTCGCGACCGGGTCGAGCGGGCTCTCGAGCTGACCCACCAATGGGCCAAGCGGGCGCGATCCTCCAAGAGCCGCCCGGACCAGGCCCAGTTCGGAATCGTGCAAGGAGGGGGGGAGCTCGACCTACGCGCCCTGAGCGCAAAGTTCATTGCCGACCTCGACTTCGAGGGTCACGCCATCGGCGGCCTGGCGGTGGGGGAGAGCCGCGGCGAGATGCTCGCCGCCATCGAGGCTTCGGTCGAGCACCTGCCGGAGGGCAAGGTTCGCTACCTGATGGGCGTGGGGGACCCGGTCGGGATGCTGGAGGCGATCGCCCGTGGAGTGGACATGTTCGACTGCGTGGCGCCGTCGCGGATCGCGCGCCATGGGCAGGCGATGACCTTTGCCGGCAAACTACACATGAAGAACCTGCGTTACCAGCGGGATGAACGCCCGATCGAGGATGGTTGCCCCTGTGCAGCATGTGCAGGCTATCCGCGAGGGCTGGTCAGGCACTTGCTGAATGTGGGTGAGCCCACGGCGGGGATGCTGCTCACGCTGCACAATTTGACCTTCATGCACCGGCTCGTCCAGCGGGCGCGAACTGCGATCGTGGACGGCACGCTTGGGGCGGTGATCGCCGAGGTTCGCAGCGCTTGGGATGCCGGCCCGGATTAGTGTCGGCGTGGGTCCCATCGGCGCCCGAATAGTGTAAGTGCGCCGCGAGGCTTTAGCATGAACTGTGTCATTTTTGCCTTCCATGGAGATTCAGATGTTCTTTGCCGCCACGGCGACAACCACCCAGTCGAGCAGCATAACCACGCTGCTCTTTCCGCTCCTGCTTGTAGTGGGCGCCTATTTCCTTTTCATTCGCCCGCGTTCGCAGCAGATGAAGCGTACCCAGATGCAGTCTCGAGACGTCTCGATCGGGGATCGCGTCATGACTACTTCGGGCATGCTCGGGCGGGTCGTGAGGCTTAACGAAGAGACCGTGATGCTGGAGATTGCTCCTGATGTCGAGGTCAGCTTCGTGCGCAGGGCCATTTCTAAGCGCATGGACGAGAGCGATCCGGCCGTGCAGGAGATCGACAATCCGGACGGGATCCCGACGTCGCACGAGGACGGGATATCCGCTTCAAACGATGATGAATTTCCCGGCATCGCTGGACAGGCCGATGCGGGCGAGAGTGGCCATGACGAGCCCGAAGAGGGTCCCGAGACGCGCTGAAAGCCGTCGTCGGGTTGCTCTTGAGGGGACTCCGGCAGGATCCCGGGGCGTGCAATAATTGTTCCCCGGTGGCGCCGGCCCTTGTGGCCGGCTTGCCTGGCGGGTTTCGGCTAGATGGGTAGGAATGGATGAAAAGGTCGGGACTGCTCCTGGTCATCGTCACCTTCGTGGTGTCGGTGGGATCGCTGATCGCGGTCCTCGCCCTCAACTACAAACCGGTCCTCGGTCTTGATCTGCAGGGCGGACTCTCGGTCGTGTACGCCCCGGCCAAGAAAGTCTCCGAGGCGACGCTACAGGAGACCATCTCGATCATCCGCAACCGCGTCGACGGCCTCGGGGTGGCGGAGCCCAATATCGCTCAGCAGGGCAACGACATCGTCGTGCAGCTTCCCGGCGTCAAGGATGCCAACCAGGCGCTGAAGATCGTCGGCCAGACGGCCGAGTTGCGCTTCCGTATCGTGCAGTGCACGGCCCCTCCTTATACGCCGCCGCCGCCTTCTCTGAAGATCCCCAAGAAGGATCTCGTACCTTTCTGTCCGACCACCCAGGCTGATTCCACGCTTCTCGGATACGTGCCCACCACCACCCCGGCTCAGGACACCGCCGGAGCCACCGTGCTGCTGCCGCAGAAGTCCGGCAACACGGTCGTGGGTCGTTACGTACTCGGGCCGTCGCTCTTGGACGGCTCCGCCCTCAAGACCGCCTTCGCCGGACTCGACTCGAGCGGCAACTGGATCGTGCAATTCAGCCTGACCAAGTCCGGGTCGCCTAAGTTCGACGCGCTCGCCTCGAAGTATTACCAGCACCAGATGGCCATCGTCCTCGATGGCGTGGTCATCTCGGCCCCCACGATCAACAGCACCTCCTTCGGGGGGCAGGGCCAGATCACCGGGTCCTTCAGCCAGTCTCAGGCGCAGAATTTGGCACTGGTTCTGCGTTACGGCGCCCTGCCGGTGCAGCTCGTGCAGCAGACCGTTCAGACCGTCTCCCCGACGCTGGGTGCCGCGAGCCTAAGAGCCGGCGTCTTCGCGGGACTGGTTGGCCTGGCCGTGGTGATGCTTTATACGATTTTCTATTACCGGGCCCTGGGCATTGTGGTGGTGCTGGGGCTGGCAACCACTGCGGCGCTCCTATGGGGGATCATCTCCTACATCGGCCATACCAGCGGACTGACCCTCGACCTCTCCGGTGTCACCGGCCTGATTGTGTCGATCGGCGTGACGGTCGACTCATACATCGTCTTCTTCGAGCGATTAAAGGACGAGGTCAGGGAGGGCCGAAGCGTCAGAGCCTCGGTCGACAAGGGCTTCAAGAAGGCGTTCCACACCATCGTCGCCGCGGACCTCGTCTCCTTCATAGGCGCCCTGCTCCTCTACCTGCTTTCCATCGGCCCGGTCCGCGGCTTCGCCTTCTTCCTGGGGCTCTCCACCGTCTTGGACGTGGTGACCTCATGGACCTTCACCAGGCCGCTGGTGCAGATTCTCGGCAGGAACCGAACCTTCACTGAAGCCAAATGGCTCGGGATTGCCCGTGGCCTGGCAGCGAGGGGGGAGGCCTGATGGCAAAGGTCAAAGCGGCTCAGGATGGCGCCGTGGCCGTGGCTCCCGCCCCGGAGCAGGATGGCTCTATTTTCAGCCGGCTTTACCACGGCAACACCCATTTTCAGTTCGTCGGTCATCGCAGGCGCTGGTACACCTTCTCGGCCGTGGTAATCCTGATTGGCCTCGCCGCATTGGGGATTCGCGGGCTCAACTTCGGGATCGAGTTCAAGGGCGGGACATCGTGGGAGGTCACCAACACCCACCTGACCGTTTCCCAGGCCCGCAATGCCGTGGCCTCGACCGGTGTCAAACAAGCCGTCGTCGTCTCGTTGGGCTCCGGTTCCTCGACCACGATCGAGGTGCAGGCGGACCTGTCCGTCTATTCGGCGGCCCGTAAGGCGACGCTCGAGTCCGACGTCACCGATGCCCTGGCCGCCGCGGCTCACGTTCCGGCCAACCGTGTCTCGCTGAATGACGTTGGCCCCACGTGGGGCGGCCAGATCACCACTAAGGCCATCCAGGCCCTGATCGGGTTCTTCGTCGCCATCCTTCTCTACATCACCCTGCGATTCGAGTTGAAGATGGCCGCCGCCGCGTTGGTTGCCGTGATTCACGACATCCTGGTGACGGTGGGTATCTATGCGATCGTCGGCTTCGAGGTGACCCCGGCCACAGTGATAGCGGTCCTTACCATCCTGGGATACTCGCTCTACGACACGATTGTTGTTTTTGACCGCGTCCAGGAGAACGTGAAGGGGATGGTCAACTCTGGCCGCATGACCTACTCGGACGCGGTGGACACCTCGATGAACCAGGTGCTGATGCGTTCCATGAACACCTCCATAGTGGCCATCATCCCCATACTCTCGGTCCTACTGATCGGTGCGCAGTTGTTGGGGGCAACCACGCTTCAGCAGTTCGGTCTGGCGCTGTTTATCGGACTGACCACCGGTGCCTACTCATCGATCTTCATTGCCTCCCCGCTACTCGCGCAGTTGAAGGAGCGGGAACCCCGCTACAAGGCGCTGGCCGAGCGGCTGACCAAGGCTCAAGCCGCCGAGGAGAGCAAGGCGGCAAAGCGTGGGGCGAGGCTGGCGCAGCAGGCAGGTATCAAGGAAGGGCCCGCCGGAGAGGCTGAAGCGGTTTCCGAACCGGCCGCCACAATGGATGATGCCCTCGGCGAGGGTTCTTCCGGCACCGCCCCCCAGACAGAACGCAAGCGGCCCAAGCTGGTCGAGCCCGGTCAGCGCTCTTCGTCGGCCTCAAGGCGCAGGCAGGGGCCCAAGCGCCGCTAGGCCGGCCCCACCTGGTGGGTGGTTTGTTGCCACCTCCAATGGTGTAATTTGTATTTATGGTGCCTGGAGTAGCAGCGGGATTCGAGACGAGGCTTCTCGACCGCTTGCTGTCCTCTTTTCGCCAACGCCATCCCGAAGACGACCCATCACTGGTCGAACTCGCCTTCCATTCCGCCATCGGTGCACACCAAGGGCAGTTCAGGCGCTCGGGCGAGCCATACGTGACGCATCCGATCGCTGTCGCCCAGATCGTGACGGACATCGGAGTGGATGCCACGACGATAGCTGCTGCCCTCTTGCACGACACGGTTGAGGACACGGCCACCCGCCTCACCGACATCGCCACGACCTTCACTCCTGCCGTCGCCCAAATTGTTGACGGGGTCACCAAGCTCGATCGGCTCAGCTTCGACTCCAAGGAGGCCCAGCAGGCGGCCACCGTCCGCAAGATGCTGATCGCCATGGCCAAGGATCCCCGGGTCCTCGTCATCAAGCTGGCCGATCGTCTGCACAACATGCGTACCCTGGCGGTTTTGCCCGAGTGGAAGCAGCGTCGAATCGCCCAGGAGACGATGGACATATACGCTCCGCTCGCGCACAGACTGGGTATCCAGGAGATCCGGTGGCAGCTCGAGGATCTCGCATTCGCCGTGCTGCATCCCAGGCGCTACGCGGAGATCGAGCAGATGGTGCAACTGCGATCGCCGGAGCGGGAGCATTCGCTTAACGTGCTGCTCAAGATGGCCACGGACCGCTTGGCAGAAGTGGGAATCCGCGCTGATGTGCGCGGGAGGCCCAAGCATCTGTGGTCGATTTACGAGAAGATGGTTGTCAAGTCCAAGGAGTTCGACGACATCTACGACATCATCGGCCTGCGCATAATCTGCGAGACCGAGAAGGATTGCTGGGCCGCCCTGGGCGTTGTTCACTCACTGTGGAACCCGGTACCGGGTCGTTTCAAGGACTACATCAACACCCCCAAATTCAACCTCTACCAGTCGCTGCACACCACGGTGGTCTCCCAGGGCGGGAATCCGCTCGAGGTGCAGATCCGGACGCTGGAGATGCACCGGCGTGCCGAGTACGGCATCGCCGCACACTGGGGTTACAAGGAGGGTTCGAGCCAGTCGGAGATGGCCTGGCTCGGACGAATACTCGACTGGCAGCGCGACACTCCCGACCCGGTCGAGTTCCTCGAAAACCTCAAGCTCGACCTGGAGTTGGACGAGGTTTACGTCTTCACCCCCAAGGGGAAAGTCGTCTCCCTTCCGGCCAAGGCCACCCCGGTCGACTTCGCCTACACCATCCACACCGAGGTGGGTCACCGCTGCATCGGAGCCAAGGTGAACGGGCGGCTTGTCCCGCTGGATTCGCAGCTGAAGTCGGGTGACACCGTCGAGATCTTCACCTCCAAGGTGGCGACCGCCGGTCCCTCCAGAGACTGGCTGGCAATCGTGGCCACGCCCAGGGCGCGCAACAAGATCCGCCAGTGGTTCTCGCGCGAGCGGCGCGAGGACTCGATCGAGAGCGGCCGCGAGGACCTTCTGAAGACGATGCGGAAGGAGGGGCTGCCGGTACAGAAGCTGCAGAGTGCCGACGCGCTTCCCAAGCTCGCGTCCAAGCTCGGGTACGCCGACCTGGAGGCGATGTACGCTTCGATCGGCGAGGGCCATATTTCGGCCAAGGCGGCGGTCCAGCGCCTGGTTCGCGACCTGGCTCCGGAAGAGTCCGAAATCCAGATGCCGGTGACGGTGAGCCCGAGCCGGCGGATGAGCCGCAAGCGCAAGTCGCCCGGTGTCTACGTCGAGGGCCTCGACGACGTGGTGATCCGTTTCTCACGCTGCTGTTCGCCGGTGCCCGGCGACGAGATCATCGGCTTCGTCACCCGCGGCCGCGGAGTGTCGGTGCACCGGGTGGGCTGTGCCAATGCCGCGGCGCTCGCGGCCAACTCGGAGGAGCGGCTAATTGAGGTGGAGTGGGATCGCGACACCTCGAATTCGGTGTTCGTAGCTCAGATCGAGATCCGCGCCCTGGACCGCTCGAGGCTCCTCGCCGATGTGGCCCGTGTCCTCTCCGAGCACCACCTGAACATCCTTGCGTCGTCCACCCAAGCCGGTGTCGACCGCATCTCCAGAATGCGCTTCGAGTTCGAGCTGGCCGATCCCAGCCACCTTGAGTCGGTACTGGCCGCCCTGCGGCGCCTGGAGGGTGTCTACGACGCCTACCGCGTGGTGGAGGGTGGCGGAGGGGAGTCAGGTCCTATACCCGGTGTATTCCCCGGAATGGTGGCCAAGCCTCGCGAAGGCAGGGCTACTTCCTAACCGGTGCCCTCGCGCGCGGAATTGCCGGGATCACGCCTCAGCATCTCCTCCTTCAGCCGCTGTGTGGTCGCCTGGGCCTCAACGCCTCCGGCTTCGATGGCTTTGCGAGCGGCTTTGACCAGCTTGCGGCTTCCTGCGACGGCCTCCAGCCCGATCTGCAGCGGGGTGGAGGAGGCGACCTTGCGATCGAACTTCTGCTTTGCCCATAGGCCGGCTGAGGCGCCCAGCGCCGCTCCGACCCCAAACCACATGGTGCGCTTTGGCAAGGTCAGGCTCCTTCCTTGCGCGATGACCGGAAGACCGAGACCGCTCTGCGTGAGCCGGCGCCCAAAGCCTTGGCCCTCACCATTGGGGAGGTGATCGCGGCCAGGGCGAATCGCGAGGTTTTGCCCATCATGGAAGCTGCGACCTCCGTCGACTCGATCAACCGCTCGAGCTTGTCGAGTTCGGAGCCCGCGTCCGCCAGGGTTGCACGGGCATCTCCGACCAGCGGTATGGCTTTGTCACGTAGCTCGGTGACGGCCAGTTCCAGGTACCTGATCAGCCGCTTGGTGCGCCGGGTGGCGGCATAGGCTGCTACGGCGGCAACCGCCGATAGAGCCGCAGCGGCCAGGGAGAGGGCAGCAATGAGGGTCATTTCTTCACCGCTTCGATCTTATCCAGGCCGCCTGGTCTCCATGGATGAAACCCGTCCCGTCGGGTACGCTTCATTCGCGATGCAGCTTGCCCCGCTTGGCCAGTTCCTCGGAGATCCGTCCTCCCTTTCCCGCCAGGTTGAGCGGTATCGGCTTGGAATGATCGATGTTGGCCGCCGCACTGCCGAGCATGTTGTAGGACTCCCGTGATTTGGGTGCCCTGGCCATGTAGACGACCAGGTGTGCCAAGATGATGCGCGCCTCGGGCATTCCAACGGCCTCGACCGCCTGCAGGCCGGCGGTGGCCAGCATCAGCGCCTTGGGGTCCGCGAGTCCCACATCCTCGGAGGCGAAGATGATCACCCGTCTTGCGACGAAGCGCGGGTCCTCGCCGAGATCGAGGGTACGCGCCAGATATTCGATCGCCCCGTCGTCGTCTCCGGCGCGCATCGACTTTATGAGAGCGCTGGCCAGCTCGTAGTGGGTGTCGGAGTCGATAGCCAGTTTGAAGCCGGCCAATTCGGCCACCAGCTCCTCGATCCTTTCGACCTGGGAGCTCGGCTCCTCCTCTGCAACCACCTCGGCCAGCGAAATAGCTGTACGCAGATCGCCGTCCACGGCCTCGGCGATTCGAATCGCAGCCTGCGCCGCCAGCGGATGTGAGAGATGGCGCTCGGCGCGGGAGAGGACCTCGGCTATCTCGGAGACCGTCAGTGGCTTCAGGGCGACGGTGAACATGCGTGAGAGAATTGCGCGAGAAAGCGTGAAGGAAGGATTCTCGGTGGTCGCGGCGATGATTTCTATCGCCCCCGCCTCAAGGGGAGCCAAGAGGGCGTCTTGCTGCACTTTGGAGAGCCGGTGTATCTCGTCGATGAAGCAGACCACCCTTCCGCCGAACAGTGACCGTCGTGCCTCGGCGGTGGCATCCACCGCCTTGCGGATCTCGGCAACTCCGAAGTTCGAGCCGGTGTACTCCAGCACCTTCGCGCCGCTCTCGGCCGCCAGCAGCCGGGCGATGGTGGTCTTTGAGCTCCCCGGTGGTCCGTAGAGGATCAGCGAAAAGAGACGCGCCCCACCCCGGTAGCTCTCCAGGATCCCACCCGGGGCAAGCAGGGGGGCATGGCCGACCAGTTCCCCGAAGACCGAGGGGCGAAGTAACTCGGCGAGCGGTTGTGCGCGCTGTGGGTCGCTTGGCATCGGGACTCCACCCCGCCCTGGCCCTACCGCCGCGCCTTGACGGTTAGGCCGACCAGATCAAGCACTCCTTGCGCCACCGGCTTGGGGGCGTTGGTCAGGGGGTCGAGTCCACTCTGGGTCTTCGGGAAGGCGATGACCTCGCGAATGTTCTCCTCTCCGGACATCATCGCCGCCAGGCGGTCTATGCCGAATGCGAAGCCACCGTGCGGCGGCGCACCATAGCGGAAGGCGTCGAGCAGGAAGCCGAAGCGGGAGGCCGCCTCATCGGGATCGATACCGATCACCTCAAAGATCTTTGCCTGGATGTCGCCACGGTGAATTCGGATGCTGCCGCTGCCCAGCTCCCAGCCGTTGAGAACCAGGTCGTAGGATTGTGATCGCACCCGCAGGGGGTCGGTGTCCAGGAGCCCGAAGTCTTCTTCGTTGGGCATGGTGAAGGGGTGGTGTGCAGAGACGGGGTTGCCGTCTTCATCCAAGCCTTCGAAGAGCGGGAAGTCCACTACCCAGAGGAAGTGCAGTTCGGAGTGGTCCAGTCCCGGCCTGCCCAGATCGAGACGGATCTGGCCGAGCACTTTGACGGCGGTCTCCCAGCCGTCTGCGACTGCCAGGGCGAGATCTCCCACCTGGAGTCCTAGCGCTTCGATGAAAGCGGCTGTACGTTGCTCGTCCAGGAACTTGGCAAGGGGTGACTCGAGCGTGGCGCCGCCATCGCCTTCGACAACCCGGAACCAGGCCAGGCCCTTTGCACCCAGGGACTTTGCTCGCTCCACCAATGCATCGAGGCGGGAGCGGCTGAGCGGTTCGGAGGTGGGCGCCTTGATGCCCTTGACGCAAGGGGCGGCGAAGGCGCGTATATCCCCCTGGCCCAGGAGCTCGGTAAGGTCTACGAGCGGTGAGCCGAAGCGCAGATCGGGCTTGTCCACGCCATAGCGGTCCATGGCTTCGAACCAGGTGATCTGGCCAATGCCCTCCAGTTCGGCACCTCGCGTCGCCCGGACGACCTCGACTATCACCTCCGTGATGAAGGCACGCACGTCGTGCTGGGTAACGAAGGACGCCTCCATGTCCAGCTGGGTGAATTCGAACTGGCGGTCCGCGCGCAGGTCCTCGTCGCGCAGGCAGCGGGCGATCTGGTAGTAGCGGTCGAAGCCTCCCACCATGAGCAGCTGCTTGGCGATCTGGGGGCTCTGGGGCAGGACATAGAAGTTCCCGGGCTGGAGCCGTGAGGGGACCAGGAACTCCCTGGCTCCCTCAGGCGTCGGAGTCCACAGCAGTGGCGTCTCCACCTCGCAGAATCCCTGGCGCTCCATTGCCGTGCGGATGGCCTGGTTGACCTTCGCCCGGGTGCGGAGGTTGCTCTGCATACGCTCGCGTCTTAGGTCGAGATAGCGGTAACGAAGGCGCGTCGACTCCTCGACCTCGGTGTGGCCGCCGATCGTGAAGGGCGTGACCGCTGCCGGTCCGAGCAGTTCGATGGACGCCTCTCTGAGCTCCACCTCGCCGGAGGCGATATGGGGGTTGTCGGTCCCTTCAGGGCGGCGGGCGACCACTCCGACGGCCCGGATCGCCGATTCGGTCCGCAATTCGGGATTGCGCTCGGTTACGATTTGCACGGTCCCGGTGTGATCGCGGATGTCGACGAAGGAGAGATGCTCACCGTGGTCGCGCACGCTGTTGACCCAGCCGCATAGAGAGGCCTTCTCCCCGACGAGCTGCGCGGTCACCTCGGCGCAATAGTGGGTCCTCAGTCCCGCTGCCTTGATCATTGACGCTTCTTTCCAAGTGACGGTTGCCGATTAGGGCATACCTAGTCAAGACTAAGCGCCGAGGGCTGGAATTTTCCCCGGGCCGGTTCGCGCCCGGCTCGGGGTGGCGGAGCCGGCGATCAAGCCGCGGCCAGGGGTTGCACGTTAGGATGGATTTCAAATGGACGCCAATCAATTGAGAAGAGCCTTCACCGAGTTTTTCGTCGAGCGTGGACATGTTGCCGTGCCCTCCGCCTCGCTGATACCCCACGACCCGACGGTGCTCTTCACCGTGGCGGGAATGGTGCCGTTCAAGCCGTATTTCCTGGGAGAGGAGCAGGCCCCCTTCAAGCGTGCGACCACCATTCAGAAGTGCATGCGTGCCGGAGGCAAGCACAACGACCTCGACCAGATCGGCCGCACCGCCCGCCATCTCACCTTCTTCGAGATGCTCGGCAACTTCTCCTTTGGCGACTACTTCAAGGAGCAGGCGATCCCCTTCGCGTGGGAGCTGGTCACCAAAGTGCTGGGCATCGATCCGGCACGCCTTTGGGTGACGGTGCACCTATCCGACGACGAGGCCGAGCGGATCTGGCGCGACGAGGTCGGCGTGCCCCCCGAGCGCATCCAGCGTCTCGATGAGGACAACTGGTGGCAGATGGCCGACACGGGCCCATGTGGGCCGTGCTCGGAAATCTACTTTGACAAGGGCGAGGAGTACGGCCAGGAAGGGGGCCCGGCCTTTGGATCCGACGAGCGCTACCTGGAAATATGGAACCTTGTCTTCATGCAGTACGACCGCAGCGAGGACGGCGAACTCCATCCGCTTCCCAAGCCATGCATAGACACCGGGGCCGGGCTGGAGCGTATCCTGCCGGTGCTGCAGGGGAAGGGCTCCGTATATGAGACCGACCTGCTGCGTCCGATGCTGGACCTGGCCATCGAGCTGACCGGGGCCACATATGGCGAGGATTATGAGACCGACGTTTCGTTGCGCATCATGGCGGACCATGCCCGTTCGATGACGTTCCTGGTCGCTGACGGTGTCCTCCCCTCCAACGAAGGTCGGGGATACGTTCTCCGGCGCATCATCCGCCGTGCCGCGCTCCGGGGCTGGCGCATTCGCCACAATGAGAACATCTTCGGAGCCATGGTGGACAAGGTCGTCGCAACCATGGGCGAGGCCTACCCCGACCTGCGCAGACAGCAGGAATTCATCCGCATGGTGATCACCCGCGAGGAGGAGCGCTTCGCTCGCACGCTACGGGCCGGCTCCAACCAGCTCGACGCCGAGATCGCCGAAGGCGGGACCATCAGCGGAGCGGCCGCATTCCGCCTGCACGACACCTACGGCTTCCCGATCGAGCTGACCGAGGAAATCGCCGGGGCGCGTGGAGTCGCCGTCGATATGGAGGGGTTCCACGCGGCGATGGCGGAGCAGCGGGCCCGGGCGCGTGCCGACTTCAAGGAGAAGGGCGTCGAGGCCGAGCTGACAGAGGCCTACAGGGAGCTCGCCGAGCAGTTCGGGCCGACCGACTTCTCCGGATATGAGACCACCGAGGACACTGCCCGGGTTATTGGCGTCTTCGAACTTACCGGCCAACCCGGCATCTACGAGGTCTTCCTCGACCGCACTCCCTTTTATGCGGAGCAAGGGGGGCAGGTGGGCGATACGGGCACCATAGCCGGCGAGGTGGGTGTGGCCGAAGTCCTCGACACCACCTATGCGGTCGGCGCGCTGATCCGGCATCGGGTTCGGTTCCAGAGCGGTTCGTTCACGGTCGGCCAGCTGGTCAAGGCGAGCGTCGACGCCGACCGTCGAGCACGGATAAGGCGTAATCACACCGCTACCCACCTGGCTCACTGGGCCCTGCGTGCCGTGTTGGGTGACCACGTGAAGCAACAGGGTTCACTGGTGGCTCCTGACCGGCTCCGTTTCGACTTCTTCCACTGGGGCCAGACCTCCCATGAGGAACTGCGCCGTGTAGAAGAGCTGGTGAATGCGGCAATCTTTGCCAACCAGGCGGTTATAACGGTGGAGGCTTCCAAGGCGGAGGCCGAGGGGATGGGGGCAATCGCCTTCTTCGGCGACAAGTACGGTGACAAGGTGCGCGTGGTCCGGGCGGGCGAGAACTCGCTCGAGTTCTGTGGCGGGACCCACGTGCATTCCCTCGGCGACATAGGTCTTTTCGTTGTGGTTTCCGAGGGCTCGATCGGGGCTAACACCCGTCGCATCGAGGCGCTGACGGGCCAGGCGGCACTTGATTACCTCTTTGCCCGCTCCGACCAGCTGGCAAGCGTCGCCAGGGGGCTTGGAGTTGCCGAATCCGAGGTGGCCGGGAGAATCGAGTCGATGCGTGCCAAGGAGCGGGAACTGGCAGAAACTGTCCGATCCCTTGAAGCCGAGCGAGTCGGCTCCCTGGTAAAGACCCTGGCGTCGACCGCCGCCGATGGTGCCATCGTGGAGCGGGTCGACGGCTTGGCCCCGGCGCTCCTGAAGGACTTGGCTTCTGCGCTCAAGGCGACACCGGGCATAGAGGTGGTCGTGCTTGCCTCTGCGATAGGCGGGGGCCGTGCGGCCCTGGTGGCAGCCAAGGGCCATAGTCGGCAGCTGGACGTTTCAGCACTGGTCGCCGACGCGGCCAGGCTGCTTGGCGGGGGCGTTGGCCGCAGTCCCGACTTCGTCCAGTCAGGCGGCAAGAACGTGGAGGCCATCGACGAGGCGCTGGCGCTGGTCCGTTCCAGTCTGGCCGAGCGCTGAAGGCGACTCGAAAGGTTCCCTGCAGGCGTTGAAGATCGTGGCACTTGACCTCGGGAAGCGACGCGTGGGCGTGGCGGTGGGCAACGACGCCATCGGCGTCGCGATTCCGGTCGACGCCTACAAGGTGAAGGGGCGTCTCGAGGACGAGATAGCGCGCCTGAGCCAACACGTTGCGGAATATGAGCCGGAGGTCCTGGTGGTGGGAGACCCCGTCTCGCTCGATGGCAGCGCCGGGCCGAGCGCGCTGTGGGCAAGGCCGCTTGCCGTGAGGATCGCGGAAGCCCTCTCGGTGAAGCTGGTGATGGTCGATGAGCGCCTTACCAGCCGTGAGGCCGCCAGGGCGTTGGCCGACGCCGGGGTTAGGGGCCGCGGAGCCCGGGCGCGGATCGACTCGGCGGCCGCGGCGGTGATACTTGAGCATTATCTTGGCTCGGGCGCCTCGGCCCAAGGTTGAGAGGGTGGCAATGCTGTCGCCCCTAGTGAGGTCATGAATGTACGAAGTTGATATGGCGCCTTTGCCGGGCTGGGAGCGCCGACGCCATGTCCGCTGGGGACGGCTGGTCCTCGTGGTCGTGGTTCTCCTCGCCGCACTGTTGCTGGTGGTAGGGGGAGGGGCATACGCGGTCTACAGCCATGAGATCGGCGGAAACACGCGGGGGCCGCGCGTAGATTTCGTGGTCGGCCCGGGTGACAGCTTCTCATCGGTGGCGGACCGGCTGGCCAGTGCAGGAGTGGTGCATTCCGGTGTCTTCTTCCGCCTATACGTGCACCTGCATCCACAGCCGACTTTGCGACCGGGGACCTACGTGCTTCACCGGGGCGAATCCGTTGCGGAGGTGCTGACCGCATTCCGGGACTTCGAAGTGGCCGAATACCGTTACACCGTAATTCCGGGCATGACCCTGGGCCAGATCGCTGCTGCCGCCGGCAAGATACCGGGACACACTGAAGCCGGATTCGCCAAGGCCCTCGAGGCCGGAGGCTACCAGAGCCCGTTTCTTGCATCGCCCTCGTCATCCCTGGAGGGGCTTCTCTCTCCCAACACCTACTTCGTGCTAAGGAACGAGCCGGACCGCAAGATCATCCAGCAGATGCTCGACCAGACCACCAAAGTGGCCGAATCGGCCGGCCTCTACCCGGGAACCACGCACTTCGGACTCGACCCGTATCAGATACTTACCGTCGCCTCTTTGATCCAACGGGAGGCCCTTCAGGCCGGCGACTACCCCAAGGTGGCCAGGGTTATTTATAACCGGTTGGCAGCCGGAATGAACCTTCAGCTCGACTCGACGGTTCTCTATGGCCTGCACCTTGCCGGCGGGTCGCCTACACTTGGTCAGTTGAAGATTGCAACTCCGTACAACACATATCTGAACCAGGGGTTGCCGCCGACTCCCATTTCGGCCCCAAGTCGCGCCGCGATCGCCGCGGCGCTGAACCCGACGCCTGGACCCTGGCTCTACTTCGTGGTGGTGAAAGCCAACGGCGCGGAAGCATTCTCCACGACCTATCAGGAGCAATTGGCAAATGAAAACCTTGCAGCACAGAGGGGGCTGGGATGAGTTCCTCTGAGGAGGGCGCCCTCCATCAGTCGTGGGCCTGGCCCACCGGCGCCACACGTGTCGCAGCGGTCATCGGTGACCCGGTGTCGCATTCCCTTTCACCGGTCCTGCACAACGCTGCAATTCGGAGGTTGGGGTTGGACCTGGTGGTGGTGGCCCTCAGGACCACCAAGCTCGGCATCGGCACCGCCATCGCGGCCGCGCGTGAATTCGGGCTGATCGGACTGATGGTGACCATGCCGCACAAGCAGGCGATCATGGAGCACCTGGACGCGGTCACCGAGCGTGCACAGCGCCTGAAGAGCGTGAATTACGTCTACTGGGAGGGCGACAAGCTGGTCGGCGATTCCGTCGATGGTGCGGCACTCGTGGACTCACTGCGAACCGATTACGAAGTGCAGGTTCGCGGCAAGGCGGTTGCGCTGCTCGGCTCAGGTGGCGCTGCGCGCTCGATTGCGCTGGCGCTGGCCGATGCGGGAGCCGCAAGCGTGTGCGTGATCTCCCGCAACCTGCAGACGGCGTCGGCCGCTGCGGAACTGGCAGGATCCCTGGGCTATGTCGGGGTAAGTGCTGATGCGGCTCAGGCCGACGTGGTCATAAACGCGACCCCGGTAGGAATGGCCGGCACCAGCCTTTCCGGCCTCAGCCCGCTCAGTGTTGACTACCTGCACGAGGGGCAATTTGTCTGTGACATTGTCTACAACCCGCTGGTCACTCCGCTAATGGAGCTGGCCACGGCCAAGGGTATTTCCTGTGGAAACGGGGTTGGAATGCTGGTGCACGCCGTGGCGACCGCGTTCGAGGCCTGGACCGGGATTCCCGCGCCGTTGGAGGAGATGCAAGCGGCGGCACGTGCCGAAACATTGCGACGCGTCTGATTCGTATAATTTGTCTCTTTTTTCCTGTAAAGTTGCGATACGACGGCAGCGCAGCTTGTCGCGGATGAGTCGAGCTTTTTCACGAATATCGTTGAAGTTGGGCGCTTTGGAAGACGAAGATGATTGTTGATGACCACAACTGGACCGCCACAATCTTCGATTGACCTACACCCGGTGCGGCGGGCCAGTCCTCAGATTGGCTCGGCCCAGGCGTTCTCCCCACTCGCCCGTTTTTTGCTCCAGGATGGCGTGGTTTCCGAGGAAAACCTGCGCAAGGCCTCGGAAGAGCAGCGACGGCGCAACGTTCCGCTCTCTCGCATCCTCATCGAGCGCCGGCTGGTCGACGAGGCCGTGCTCGGCAAGATGCTGGCGACGCGCCTGGGGCTCGAGTACGTTGATCTCACCAAGATTGCGATAGATCCTGCCGCCGCTTCGCTGGTGCCCCGAGTGCTGGCGGTCAAGCACGAGATGATTCCGATAGGGTTTCGCGACTCCCGTGTTGTAATCGCTGCGGCCGACCCAAATAATGTCCAGGGAATCGACGATTTCCGGGCGTATTTGCGCAAAGACTTGCTGCTGGTGGTGGCAGCGCGCTCAGCGGTCCTCGGAGCCGTGGAACGCCTGGTCGGCCTACCCTCGGACAGCTTGGAGGCAAACGCCAAAGCGGCGGCCGAGCAGAGTGAAGCCGAGAGTCAACTCCCTGAGATCAGCGAAGAGGGGCCGATCGTCAAACTGGTGAACGCCACCATCGCCCAGGCGGTGGCGGACCGTTCCAGCGACATTCACATCGAGCCCGGCGCGGACTCCGTGAAGATCAGGCACCGAATCGACGGAGTCCTCCATAACGTCTCCTCGATGCCGCGCAACCTGCACGCGGCGATCGTCTCGCGCGTGAAGATCATGGCCGACCTCAATATTGCCGAGCGACGCCTGCCCCAGGACGGCCGTATCTCCGGTGTCATCTCCGGGCGCCAGCTGGATCTGCGCGTCGCCACTCTCCCGACCATCTATGGCGAGAAGGTCGTGCTGCGAATCCTGGAGAGCGCCACGGCGATGATGGATCTCGAGGAGCTGGGCTTCCTTCCCCAGTCGCTCGCGCGTTACCGCGAGGCGTTCATGAAGCCTTACGGTACCATCCTCGTAACCGGGCCGACCGGCTCGGGCAAGTCCACTACCCTGTACGCGACTCTCAACGTTCTCAACTCGTCGGCGAAGAACGTGATCACTGTGGAGGATCCGGTGGAGTACCGGATCGCCGGCATTAACCAGCTGCAGGTGAATCCGAAGGCGGGGCTCTCGTTTTCGAGTGCCCTCAAGTCCATTCTCAGATCTGATCCCGACATTGTCATGGTCGGCGAGATTCGCGACCACGAGACGGCGGGAACGGCCATCGAGCTCGCGCTCACCGGCCACCTGGTCCTCTCCTCGCTGCATACCAACGACGCCCCTTCCACCCCGGCCCGGCTGATCGAGATGGGTGTGGAGCCCTATCTGGTTTCCAGTGCGCTTGACTGCGTGGTGGCCCAGCGCCTGGCCAGGCGTCTTTGTGACAACTGCAAAGTGGCTTACAAGCCGACCGAGGAGGAGCTGGTTGCGGCGCGCTGGGAGGACGGGCAGTCCGAACCGCCCAGGGAGCTTTTCAAGGCCGCCGGGTGTCCGGTCTGCTCCAACACCGGCTATCGCGGGCGGATCGCCATCCACGAGGTGATGAACATCTCGGACGAGATGGAGCGCCTAATTGCGTCCGCCGGCAAGAGCCACGAAATCCGCCAGCTGGCCCTCGAGGAGGGCATGCTTCCGATGCGTTCTGCTGGCCTCAGCCTGGTGGCGGCCGGCGTCACCTCCATCGACGAGATACTTCGGGTCATTGCATAGGAGCTGCGGGTGGAAACAGAGGCGTTGATCGGTTCGCTGGTTCGTTCGGGCAAGGGGGAGGACGGGCAGCTTCGCGGAGCCATCGGCCACCTCTCCGGTCCGGTCGCCATCGCCAAGGCACTCTATGGAGAGATCGGACTTACCGAGGAGGAGGCCACCAAGGAGATGGCCGAATCTTCCGGTTTGGCCTATGCGACCAGTGGCGAGATCCTCTCCTCGGCAATGGTGGAGACGCTTGCCAAGCCGGAGATCTTCGATCAGCACGGTGTGGTGCCCTACGACATTCGTGACGGGCGGCTGCGCGCCGCGGCGGTGGATCCCTACCTTCCCGGGCTCGCCCAGAGCTTGGAACTGGCGCTCGGCTCCGCGGTCGACCTGGCCCAGATCTCCCTGGACGGGATGAATTCAGTCGCCATCGCGCTCTTTGGCTCTCAGCCCGCCCAGGTCTTCTTCGAGCGCCAGACCGCCCAGGCCAAGGCCGAGCGTAGCTCTCAGGCCCCCGGGGGGGACGAGCTGGTTTCCATCGCCCGCCTCGACTCATCGTTGCCCACCGTGGCGGAGCTGCTCGCCGTCGTCAACGAGAAAGGCGCCTCCGACCTCCACCTGACGGCCGGCTCCAAGCCGACCATACGCATAGACGGCGTTCTGGTGAAAATCGAGGAGGCCCCGGTGCTGGACCCGGTTAACATCCGGGAGCTGATTTACTCGATCCTCACTGACGCACAGCGCGACCGTTTCGAGTCCGCACGCGAGCTGGATGCCTCCTATGGCATCGCCGGGTTGGGCCGTTTCAGGGTGAACGTCTTCCGCCAACGTGGGAGCGTCGGCGCGGTGATGCGCGCGATTCCCGCAAGGATCCAATCACTGGAATCCCTGGGCCTTCCCAAGGTGGTGGAGAACTTCGCCTCGATCCCGAGGGGACTGGTGCTGGTGACCGGGCCGACCGGCTCGGGCAAGTCGACGACGCTCGCGTCGATAATCGACGTGATCAACTCCACGCGTGACTGCCACATCATGACGGTGGAGGATCCGATCGAGTTTTTGCACGGGCACAAGCGCGCTTTGGTCAACCAGCGTGAGGTGGGCGAGGACACTCTCGGATTCAATGACGCGCTGCGCCACGTTCTGCGCCAGGACCCGGATGTAATCCTGGTCGGCGAGCTTCGTGACATGGAGACCATCTCGATGGCGCTGACAGCGGCCGAAACCGGCCATGCGGTCTTCGCCTCGCTGCATACACAGGATGCTCCCCAGTCCATCGATCGAATGATCGACGTCTTCCCGGCCCACCAGCAG
Organism: Actinomycetes bacterium; assembly: GCA_021850605.1. Lineage (GTDB taxonomy): Bacteria > Actinomycetota > Acidimicrobiia > Acidimicrobiales > Acidimicrobiaceae > Acidithrix. The sequence continues at coordinate 7,146 of JAJZLQ010000071.1, read as the reverse complement.
TCCCAGATCCGCGTGCAGCTAGCCCTCACCCTCCAGGGGGTCATGACCCAGCAGCTCCTTCCCAAGGCCGGAGGCAAAGGAAGGGTGGTCGCCACCGAGGTGCTGGTTGCCACGCCCGCTGTGCGCAATCTGATCCGCGAAGCGAAGGTCCACCAGATCTATTCGGCAATGCAGGCCGGTGGAGCGTTCGGTATGCAGACTATGGAAGCCGCGCTGGCCGCTCTGGTAAGATCGCGCCAGATCACGCCCGATGTGGCGTCGAAGGCTTCCAGCAATCCGGAGGAGCTGAGAAGGCTCATTACGAGCACCGCTTCGATGCCCTCGGCAATGCGCAGGGGAGCATGAAGCGGGTCGCCGCCTAGACCGACCGGCAAGGGGTTGCGTTGAACACATATGAGTACCAGGCCAGAGATCGCAAGACAGGGCGTCCACTCGCCGGTGTCCTTGAGGCCGAGACAGAGGTTTCCGTCGTAGAGCGGTTGCGGGAAATGGGCTACATGCCCATTTCGGTCAAGGCCAAGCGAACCGGTGGCCTCAATGCCAACATCCGCATTCCGGGAATCACCGATCGGGTCAGTCCCGATACCCTGGCGACCTTTTCGCGCCAGTTCGCCACCATGATTTCGGCCGGCCTTCCGCTGGTGCGCGCCTTGGCCATCCTCGCGGGCCAGACTGAGAACGTCACCCTGGCCAAGGCGGTTACCCGTGTGCGTCAGGATATCGAGCGCGGAAGCTCGCTTTCCCGCTCGCTGGCAGAGCACCCCAAGGTGTTCGACCGCCTTTACGTTTCCATGGTCCGCTCTGGCGAGATCGGAGGCGTGCTCGACCGGGTGCTGCTCGATCTGGCCTCAACACTGGAGAAGTCCGCCTCCATCAGGCGCAAGATCCGCTCGGCTATGACCTACCCGGTTGCGGTGCTGATTCTGGTGCTGCTGATCCTCACGGCCATGCTGCTCTTCATCGTGCCCCAGTTCAAGGCGATCTTCGCTTCGCTGGGTGGGACGCTGCCTCTTCCGACGCGAATACTGATCGACGTCTCGAACCTGGTGGTCCATGCCTTCATCTTCGTGCTGATCGGCATCATCATCGTTGTTTACTTGATTCGCCGCTACCTTCAGACTCCGACAGGAAGGCGACTGCGCGACAACCTTGCACTGCGTGTGCCGATCTTCGGCAAGATTGTGCACAAGAGCGCGATTGTGCGCTTCGCCAGCACGCTCGCCTCGCTGATGCGCTCGGGCGTCCCACTGCTTGAGGCGCTCGACATCACCAAGGGCACCACCAACAACCTGGTCTTCGCCGAGGCCATCGGGCAGATGCAGGAGGGGGTCAGGCAGGGTATCTCCCTCGGAACCACCATGGCCAACCACTCGGTCTTCCCGAACATGGTCACCCAGATGGTGGCGGTTGGCGAGGAGACCGGTGAGGTCGACAACATGCTCGACAAGGTTGCGGCATTCTTCAGTGAGCAGGTAGAGGCCATGGTTGGAGCGCTTGCGTCTCTGCTCGAGCCGCTGCTTATCGTTGTGCTCGGCAGTGTGGTGGGCTCGATGGTGATCTCGCTCTACCTGCCTATGTTCGACGTCATCAAGCTCATTCACTGAGTCTCGCCGGGAAGACCGGGGACCGCGCCGTTACCCGTGCAGGCCCACGGCCGCGTGGCAACCGTGGACCAGGGCATTCGCTTAGTGCAGCTCTATCCTCTTGGAACGGGCGCCCTTTGTCTTGGGAACCTTCACCGTAAGCACGCCCTCGGCAAGTGAGGCGTCGATCTTGTCCACGTCGACCTCATCGGGGAGCATTACCTCGTAGCAGAAGCTGCCGACGATTCGCTCATTGTGGCGAAGCACACCGACGCGGTCACGCTGCTTGCGCTCGCCCCGCACCGTGAGCCTGCGCCCGGAGACCTCAATCGTCACCTCTTCCTTCTTGATGCCCGGAAGCTCGACCTCGACCAAGTAGTTGTCGTCCGTCTCTTCGACGTCGGCGAGTGGGGTGAACCCTTCCATTCCCAAGGGTTCGAACATGCGGCGCCAGGGATCCCACATGCTGGAGAGCTGGTGGGCCATGTGCTCCAGCTCCGCAAAGGGGTCAGCGCGCACCACTTCGACTGAGTTGTGGTTGTTGTGCCTGGTTGCAGGTGTAGCCATCTCGGCCTCCTCTGAACGGTCTGCCGGCCCCTCAGGCGAGAAGGGCGCCCGGCTGCGTTTGGGGCGGTGCGGGCGCCCGCGCTCCTCTTCGGCCGGTCGATGTTCTTTATAAATCGAGACGCGACCTCAACCCAATAGTCCAAGGGGCACCGCGCCAGTGGAATCCGTCACACCTCGCTCGCGTCGCCGCTGACCCTGGGTGGGCGAGGATGGTGTGGGGTCCCTTAGAAGGCGGAGACCCCGCTAGGTGTACCCACGCCGGTTATTCCGTTGTAAATGCCGCTCCCGGAGGCAATGCTGTCGGCCGCATTGCAGAGGTAGTCGGTGCAGTTGCTGGCGTTGGAACCATAGGTGACCGGCGTTAGGCCTCCGGTGGTTGTGTAGAGCCGGTCGGCAGCTGTTTTCCCGAGATCGTTGTTGGCCAGGGCGAAAGTGCTGGCGATCATCGGGGAGGCGACGCTTGTTCCCCCCACCACGATCCAGCCGCTTTGTCCGTAGGTGTCGTACATGGCCACGCCAGTGCTGGGGTTCGCCACCGCGGAAGTATCGGCCACCTCGCGCATATTGTCGCATATGGCCGAAACGAACGGCTGCCACCCCGGGTTGGGTTCATAGGCCGAGCACCCGCTCCCCGCACCACTCCAGGCGGTCTGGGACCAGCCGGTCGAGGTCTTCGTCAAAGTCGTTCCGCCCGCGGCGACCACGTCAGGTGAGGCCGCAGGGTATTCCACCCCGTAGCCGTTGTCGCCGGAGGAGGCCACGAAGGTCACGCCGGAGTGGGTGTAGTACTTGTCGTAGCCGGTCTCGCCGCTGAATTCGGAGCTTCCGTAGCTGTTGGAGACCACCTGGCCATGCGCACCGGCGTAGGTGGCGGCCGCCGCCAGGTTCGACATGGAGTTCGACGAAGCCTCCACCACGAGGATCTTGCAGTTCGGACAGATGGCGGAGACCATGTCGACGTCGAGGTCCTCCTCTGTGCCCCAGCCGCTGTTGGCATGGGGCAGCTTGGTGCCTCCGTTCTGGTTGACGATTTGGAGGCAGCCGTTTTTGGTGGTGCACGGAGGCAGGCTGAAGTAGCTGCGGTAGGTTGCGAGGTTGGAGGCGAGATAGGGGTTGGAATAAGCGTCGACGATCGCCACCGTGATGCCCGAGCCGCTACCCGCGCTCGCGCTGGCCAGGCCGTATGCCGCCTGGAGGTCGGCGGGGTAGTAGCCGCTTGGTGCGGTCGCGCCGCCACCCGGGGGCGAGGGCTTGCGGGCATGCTGCCCGTGCCAGGTGCTTGGGTTCAACAAGATCTGGGAAAAGCAGCGTGCGAACCCTGCTTTGACCGGGCCGCAGACTTTTTCGATCGAAGGCTTGGTCGGCCGGGTGGGGCTGGCGCCGGCGGGCGCGGCGGCAAGGGCCGTCAGAGCGAGGGTGGCCGAGCCGAGAAGGGCAGGCCAGAAGTGTCGCTGCCGCATGGGCTTTCTCCTAGAAAATGTAGCCGCTATCTCCCCGGTGAGGGGGTTCTGGCGAAATGGTATCACCGCGGCGGGCGTGAGTGATCGAAAGGGGACGGTGACTTGACACCTGGCGTACGCAGCAAAGGCGCGCTCGACTGGCAAGCCTACGCTCTTTTGGAATTCCAAATCGCCGGTGTTAGATTCACAGCTTGTGAAGCTGCGGACCGATGATACCTCTCGCCTGGGGGAATCTGTCGGCAGGGTACCTTTTGGAGCCCTTGGGGATCACGCGCTGCTTCGTCCGGCGCCCGGCTTCCAACACCGCGCGTTGCGCATAGCAATCGATAAGCAGACGCTGCGGCCTGCGGATTCGGTAGATTCTTTTTCAACCCAGAGTGAATGAGGTGAGGCTCGTTGAAAGTAGCCATTCCACGAGAGCGACAAGAGGGCGAAGCGAGAGTGGCCGCGACGCCGGACTCCGTGGCCAAGATGGTGGCCAAAGGCCTGGATGTTTGGATAGAGGCCGGGGCAGGCGACTCAGCATATTTCGGTGATGCCGCCTATCGCGAGGCAGGAGCGAAGGTCGCCGCTGACGAGTCGGAGCTCTACCAGGGTGCGGGTGTCGTCCTCAAGGTGTCGCCGCCGGGTGACGACGAGATCGCCAAGCTGCCCGAGGGGGTTACGCTACTCTCCTTCATGCAGCTTGGACGGAATCCGCAGCTGCCCGAAAAGCTTGCGGCAAAGCGTGCGGTTGGGATCGCTCTCGAGTTGCTACCCCGCATCAGCCGCGCGCAGTCGATGGACGCCCTCAGCTCCCAGGCCTCGCTTGCGGGATACAAGGCGGTGCTGCTGGGTGCGGACCTGCTCGCCAGGGTGATGCCGATGCAGATGACCGCTGCGGGCACATTGGTACCCGCCAAGGTGTTCGTGCTGGGTGCGGGCGTCGCCGGGCTGCAGTCCATCGCGACGGCCAAACGGCTCGGTGCCGTGGTCGAGGCGTTCGACGTCCGGCCGGCGGTGAAGGACGAGATCGAAAGCCTCGGTGCCAAGTTCGTCCAACTGGAGCTCGAGGCCGCCGAAGGCCAGGGTGGCTATGCCGCCGCCCAGACGGAGGAGTACCTGGCACGCCAGCGCGAGATGCTAACCACGCATATTGCCGCTTCGGACATGGTGATCACCACCGCTTCGATCCCCCTGGGTAGGGCCCCGACGCTGATCACCACGGCCATGGCCGAGTCCATGAAGCCCGGATCGGTGATTGTGGATCTGGCTGCGGAGACGGGCGGCAACTGCGAGCTGACCAAGCCGGGCGAGGAGATCGTCCACAATGGTGTGACCATCGTCGGCTTCACCAACCTCGCCGCGCGCATGGCCACACACGCCAGCCAGACCTATGCGCGCAACCTTTTCAACCTGCTGGAGCTCATGGTCTCCGAGGGCGAGCTGAAGCTCGATTTCGAGGATGAGATCATCCGGGCCACTTGTGTCACCAAGGACGGGGAGGTGCTGTGGAAGCCGCGGAGTTGAGACAGCCCGCCCCTGGGCGAGTGCGCCTGAGATCGAAAAGTTCTGAAATCATAGGAGTTCATCAATGAATAGCGCGATCATCGACTACTTGACGGTATTCGTCCTGAGCGCCTTCGTCGGGATCGAAGTCATCTCGAAGGTTCCGACCATCCTGCACACGCCGCTCATGTCCGGAAGCAACGCCATCCACGGCATCATCCTGGTCGGAGCCATCGCCGTCATGGCCGAGGCCCGGACGCCCTTGGCCGAGGTGCTCGGCTTCATCGCCGTCATTATGGCCACGATCAACGTGGTGGGCGGCTTTGTGGTGACCGATCGGATGCTCGAGATGTTCCGGACGCGCAAGCAGACCGAGGCAAGCAAGTGAACATACTGGCTTCCACCTCTTTCATTTCCCCGAATCTGCTTGCGGTCATCTACCTGATCGCGGCGGTCACCTTCATCCTTGGCCTGAAGGGCCTCAGCTCTCCCAAGAGCGCCCGGCGCGGCAATGGCATCGCCGCGGTAGGTATGGCGGTGGCCATCCTGGTTAGCCTGACTCAGATCCACCCGAAGGCCACCCAGGTCATCCTGATCGTCATCGCTGTGGGCATCGGCGCGATCGTCGGCGCTTTGAGCGCGCGCAAGGTGAAGATGACGGCCATGCCCCAGATGGTGGCGGCCTTCAACGGAGTCGGTGGCGGCGCGGCAGCCACGGTCGCCATCAGCGAGTACCTGCGCCTGGGAGTGGCGGGCCGCGGCGCGGTGGTCACCGCTCTCACCACGGTCCTCTCGGTTGCCATCGGTGCTGTCAGCTTCGCCGGCTCGGTGATTGCATTCGCCAAGCTTCAGGAGATCCTGACCGGCGTACCTATCACCTATAAGGGCCAGCAGGTGGTGAACGGCATCCTCGTGCTGGGAATCCTGGGAATTGCCGTGTACCTGGTCGCCGTGGGCACCGGAACCGCACTACTCGGAATTCTGCTCATACTTGCACTCATACTTGGCGTGGCATTCGTCCTGCCGATCGGCGGAGCGGACATGCCGGTGGTGATCTCGCTGCTCAATGCTTTCACCGGCCTGGCCGTCGCGGCCAGCGGCTTCGTGCTGGGTAACACCGTGCTCATCGTGGGCGGCACGCTGGTGGGTGCCTCAGGTACCTTCCTGACCAAGATGATGTCCGACGCAATGGGCCGTTCGCTCGGCAATGTCCTCTTCGCCGCGGTTGGAAAGCCGACCGAGAGCGGTGCGGGCCCGGCCGGAGCTACGGACAAGTCGGTACGATCCGGTACCCCGGACGACATCGGCGTCATGCTCGCATACTCCAATCGGGTCATCATCGTTCCGGGGTACGGCCTGGCCGTCGCCCAGGCGCAACACGCTGCGCGGGATCTGGCACGGGCGCTGGAGGCCAAAGGTGTCGAGGTATCCTATGCCATCCATCCGGTGGCCGGCCGCATGCCGGGACATATGAACGTCCTTCTGGCGGAAGCTGACGTTCCGTATGAGCAGCTCAAGGAGATGGACGAGATAAACGACGACTTCCGCAATACCGACGTGACTCTGGTGGTCGGGGCGAACGACGTTGTCAACCCATCGGCGCGCAACGAGGCGTCGAGCCCGATCTACGGCATGCCGATCCTGAACGCCGACCAGTCCAAGACCATCGTATTCATGAAGCGCTCGATGCGTCCTGGCTTCGCCGGCGTCGACAACCCGCTCATGTACGACCCCAAGACCATCATGCTCTTTGGCGATGCCAAGGACTCGCTGATCAAGCTGGTGGCTGCGGTCAAGGCCGCCTAGAGCTTCCTGAAGGCCCCCTCCGGCGCACCCGCCGGAGGGGGCCTTCTTGTCTTTGGCGGGCATCGGCTGTAATCCTGGTCCGGCCTGAGTCACCAGGTCAGCGTGGTATAGGATGCGGTTGGTCCGTAATGGTTTTGAGCTGGACGAGTGGTGTAATGGATTTTGAACTGAGCCCGAAGGCTAAGGATCTGCGCGAGCGACTGCTTGCGTTTATGGAAGAATCGGTCTACCCGGCGGAGGCA
>JAJZLQ010000058.1:3374-4797 GCA_021850605.1 Actinomycetes bacterium | reverse complement strand
GGGTGGGAGGGGGGAGGGGGTGGGGAGGGAGAGGGGTGGCCGGACAAACTGGAGTCAGGGATACGCAGTTATTGAGAGCGTGGGGAGCGGAGTTTGGGGAAAGACGATACCGAAGAGTTCGAAGCGATTCCTGCGAGAGGAACGAGGTCCGGGCGACGATCGTTCAAAGCCCAGCTCGGCAGGGGTGACAATGAACGACTTTCCCAAGGAACGCTCAGCACCTTCGACATCATGTCGTCCACCATGGCCAACATCGCACCGGCAATGAGCTTCTACTTCTCCTTCGCCATCATCGCCGCCACCTCGGGCCTCGCCTCGCCAGTAGTGATAGTTATGGCGGCGGTGGCGATAGCCATCCTCGGACACACTCTGGCAGAGTTTTCAAGGTCGACCCCGTCGGCGGGCTCGTTTGCGACGTTTGTTGGCAAGACGTTCGGACCGGTGGCGGGTATTGCCACCGCGCTTACGGTTTCAGCGGGCTACATGATCGCGATCTCGGCGGTGATAGTGATGTCGGGCGGATGGACCGAGATCATGCTGCGCAGATACCTGCACCTTTCGGTTTCATGGGAAATCTTCGCAATGGTGTTCGTAGCTGGCGCCGGATACATCATGTACCGCGGTGCGAAGGTATCCACCAAACTTTCCGCCATCCTGCTCGGCACAGAATTGGCGATCCTGCTGGTGATCTCCGTGGCCGTACTTATCGAGCACCATCGCGCGATGACCCTGCAGCCCTTCAACCCGTTCAAGCTAAGCGGGGGCCTCTCCAGACTGTCGATCGGGTTCCCGCTCGCGATTTTCATGTTCGTCGGATGGGAGAACTCGGCTGCTCTCGCGGAAGAGGCCACCGACCCACGCAGGAACGTGCCAAGGGCCATTTACACCTCCATAGCGATCATGGCTCTCGCCTATGTAGTACTCGGCTACGCCACAGTGGTCGGCTTTGGGAACGACGTCAGTGCGCTGGCGAGTTCTCCAGTACCCTTCCTCGCAGCGGCTCACGGCGTGAATGGACTGCTCCTCCTCCTCGCCTACTTGGCAGGGTTGACCTCCGTCGTAGGCTCGCTACTTTCCGGAGCCAACGCCCAATCACGCATCATCTTCTCCTCGGGGCGAGAAGGAATGTTACCGGGACTTGCAGCGCAAGTCTCCACCAGGTATCGATCTCCCTGGTCCAGCATCGTCATCTTTCTGGGAATGGCACTTGCCATATCTCTCGCCTTCGGCGCAAGCAGCGATCCCGTCGTATTCTTCGGGGAAATCGCGACACTCGGTACCATCCTGGTGGCGCTGATCTACCTCGTCTCCAACCTGGCACTACCCTTCTACTACCGTCGTTACCACCCTGAGCACTTCCGGATATTGCGACATCTGCTGCTCCCTTTCCTAGTGTCCCTTCCCAGAAATCAGGGCAGTAACA
>JAJZLQ010000058.1:0-3364 GCA_021850605.1 Actinomycetes bacterium | reverse complement strand
ACCTGGAATGAGAACCCGCGGGCTTTCAAGTGGACCAAGACCGCGGAGGAGATCTTCGCCTCGATGGCCAAATACCTCGAGCCGCTTCTTAGTGAGCGGACTTCTGAGTAGGGACACTAGGAGTGCTGTGTATAGCCGTTCCGCTCTACGAACTGGTCAAGCCAGGCCAGGCGGCGCCGTTCGTTTACTACCCCTTCATCGCGCTGGCAATCGTGGCCATTTCCCTCGCCTACGCGCTATACCTGAGCCGCAAGGAACCCGGCCTGGAAGAGAAGATCGGCTCCTTCGTCGCCGATTCCGACTGACGGGGCCCAGCTTTGGGTACCTGAGTGCGCAGCGCCAAGAAGAACACCCCGCGCCGCGGTAGCCTTGCATTCGGGAGCTGCGTAAATCGCGCCCGCCAGGCGCTGGGCCCTGACCGGCGCAGGCAGGAGGCAAGGCGGAGCCAGGAGCGGTTGGACCAGAGGCATTTGACGCTGAGAGCCAAACGAGCAGCACGTCTGGCAGCTGTGTTATCGACGCTTATCTTCGCATCAGGCTGCACCGCGCCCAAAGTTCATGCGGATAACCCGGTGATATCGTCCTCCATCAGCTCGATATACGCCTCGGACGGATCGCTCATCACCACCGTGCCCACCGACGTGTTACGGATGCCCATCAAGTACTCGCAACTGGGGCCGTTCCTGCCGGAGGCCGTCGTAGCCATCGAAGACCGTCGATATTGGTCTAGAGGACCCATCGACTTGCGGGCTATCCTGCGTGCCGCAGTGGCCGACGTGAGCGCCGGAGCCGCCCTGCAGGGTGGGTCGACCATCGAGGAGCAGCTCGTGAAGCTGGAGCTCGGTACACCAAAGCGAACCCTCGTGGAGAAACTCCATGAAATACTCCTCTCGCTCGGGTCACTGTCCGGAACAACTCGGCAGCAGGTGCTGGCGGCATACCTCAATGACGTCTACCTGGGGGAAGGAACCTACGGGGTCCAGGCCGCCTCCATCCGATACTTTGACCGGCCCGCGAACGAACTCGACCTCTTTCAGGCAGCAACACTTGCAGGCCTGATCAACGCACCCTCCGCGTACGATCCTCTGGTACACCCGGCCCTGGCGGCTTCCCGGCGCAACGTGGTGTTGGCCGCCATGTACTCCCAGCACGAGATCGACCTTGCCACCTACCAAAGGGGAATCCGATCGGGACTTGAGCTTGACCCCTCGGTGTCGGGACTACTCCCCTCCTTGGGCTATTTCAGCCAGCAGGTGATCAGCGAGGCCGAAACTCTGCCTGCCCTTGGAGCAACGCCCGCTCAGCGTTTATCACGCCTCGAGCACGGCGGCCTACGCGTCGTTACCACCGAAGTACCCACATACGAGACCGCCGCTCAGGCAGCACTGGCGCGCGCCGTGCCCAGAATCGGCCAGACACCAACAGGCGCACTGGCCTCCATCGACCCGTCGACAGGCGCGATCCAGGCTCTTGTCGGCGGCCTGGGCTACGACTCCTCCCAGCCCGCCTCTCAATTCAACATGGCAACGCAGGCAGAACGTCCGGCAGGCTCGACATTCAAGGTGATCGCGCTTGCCGAAGCCCTCATGCAAGGGATCAGCCCGCAAAAGATCTACTTCGCGCCAAAGGTGCTCACGGTTCCCGGCGCGGGTGGTGCCCCGACCTGGGTGGTGCACAACTACGAAGGCGAGCCGACCGGAAACATGACGCTGGCCACGGCCACGATCCTTTCGGTCAACACCGTCTACGCCCAGCTGATACAAGAGATCGGCCCTAACAACGTCATGAACCTCGCCCACGCGATGGGAATTCGCTCCAAACTCGAGCCTTACGACTCCATCGTCCTCGGTTCAGAGCCAGTGACTCCTCTGGACATGGCCAGCGTTTTCGCCACCATCGCCGACTACGGCGTTCACAATGTCCCTTATGCGATCTCCGCAATCTACGACGGCAACGGGAACCTGATCTACCAGCATCATGGGTATCCAAAGAGGGTCATCCCGGCTACGGTCGCGGCGACCGAGATCGGCGTTCTTCGCAACGTCGTCACCGAGGGAACCGGCTTCTATGCCGCAATCGGCCGCCCCGTGGCAGGCAAGACGGGCACCGGCGAGAACTGGGCCGACGCCTGGTTCGGCGGCTTCGTTCCCCAGCTTGCCACCGCCGTCTGGGTAGGATACCCGCAAGGCGAGGTTCCGATGATCCCGCCGCGGACGCCCATCTACGTGGTAGGGGGCAGCTGGCCGGCAATGGCCTTCTCTTACTACAACGTTGCCGCACTGGGCGGCACACCCGTCCAGCCCTTCCGAACTCCCGCCTCCTTCGCCAAGCCGGCTCCAAGCGGGGGCACGCAAGTGAGCCGGTCGCCCGGATTGATGGACGTCGTCGGCATGCCCGGCGTCGACTCTCAGAAGAAATTGTCCGACGCCGGTTACCTGGTAAAGATTGTCTACGCCCCGTCGGGTGAATATCCCCCCGGCTATACGACGGCGCAGAGCCCGGCAGCAGGTAGCGACGTGGCACCGGGCACCGACGTGACGATCACGGTGTCGAACGGGACCATCACCTTCCCGCAGCTCGTAAACGTCCCGGACCTGCTGGGGAAGACCTCGGAGGCGGCCGCCACGGCGATCGGTGGCGTCGGACTATCAGGCAACTGCCAATTCCAGACCTCGCCGCCACCCATTCTCGCCCCCGACACGGTCTGGGAACAGTCTCCCGCGCCCGGCACCCAGGTGGCAGTGGGGAGTACCATCAGCTGCCTGGCCGAACCGGCCTCCTGATCGGACTGGAAGTTTGCCTCATATGGAGAGAGGCGATCCACCGAGTCGCCGGCTGCTGAGCGCTTCGGGCTCTAGACCCCCCTACGGTCGAGAGAAAGCCATGCCGCGGTCCGGGCCAGGGCGGTCCGCGCTCCCAAACGCATTCGCGACATCGGGGCCACAAGCCGAGCGAGAAATAAGGCGGGCAAACAAGCCCAGGTCCTCAGGGTAAGCGGTCTGCTATCCGGCAGCACCTACGCCGGTGCGCCCTCTGCTGGGGAGGAGGTGTTTGGCCAAAGCTACCTGTGTTGGGGCCCGGGGAACAGGGAAGTGGCGCAATACCGCGCTATCCTCACACCCGCCTCGGGGCACCGGACGGTCCGCCATGACGCACCTCATGGAAACCGGCACCAAGCGTTGCGACGCCAAGTGCCACGAAGTGCGTCCGGCACCGGGACGAGCGAGTGCGCCGATTTACGAACGCCGTGTCCAGCGCGGGAACGGATTACCTTGGACCATCAGCCTGTCAAACGCACCTTCGAGGCAAGGGCGGAAACAATTCGCCCAGATTGCCCCTCGTAGGCTCGGACCCAAGGGTCAGG
>JAJZLQ010000015.1 GCA_021850605.1 Actinomycetes bacterium | reverse complement strand
TCTCCCGACCCGGGCCATGATCCAAACTGAACTTCACCTCCCGGGCGTTGCGCGGTGAAGTTCGGGCTTTCCGGCCGACCTGGTTCAGCCGAGCGGAAAATGTCCAATGCCCATCGCGTGCCCTCTTTAGGCAAGAGGTGGCACCCCGCTGCAGGTTTCCACGGACGCCTATACCAGTGCCGGTCAGCTCTCGCTGGATGCGTCCAGGCAGATGTGATCCAGATCCGTGAACGTGCAGCCCGGGTGGGCTACCCGTGCCAGGATCAGGGATAGGAAGATTCCGAATAGTTGGGCCGGCGCGGCCAGGCGGTCGGATCCCATGGAAGCTATGTCCAGGCCGGCCATGGCGCCGCCCGCTTTAGGCGAGGCGAGTGCGACGACGTCGCCCAGACGGTTCACCATATGCAGGCCGGTCGGGCCGTCGGTATAGATGACCATCGAGGTCCGGACGTCGTCGTTCACCGCGGCCAGAAGGCGCTCCGGAGCACCTGGCTCGACACGGGTGCGCACAACTACGGTAGCGGCGCGGGCCATGCCCTCATCCAGGAGCGCGACGCTGTAACGGCTTTGGCGCAGCATTGGGAGCAGGGACAGGCGTGGCTCGCTGGAGCCACGCTCGTAGATACGCCAGACCCCTCGTTCCAGCCTTGCATCCGCGAGCGCCGCGCCGGGCGCATTGAAGGCAAAGTGCGTGGAGTGGGGGGTCAGCTCGTAGGTTCCGGCCCCCTGGAGCTCCTTGCCGCAGAACGCGCACCGGGTCATTGATGCGGCGGCCGGGAGGCCGCAGGACTGACAGGTTTTCACCCCTGATTTATCGACTCCCCCGAGGGTGGTCTTGAAAGGTTGTTTAGGTCGTCTATGAGTCGGCGCAGGGCGCCGTGAGAGGAGCGGTCGAAGCGAAGTGCCACCCTTTGCAGATCAAGGCCATCCTTGTCCCCCTTCTCGGCACTGGTAATGGGGATGGACTCGATCGTGCCCGAGGCGCAGATCCTCCCGTAACGCTGGTTGAGGGACTCGAGCTCCTCTTCGGTCGGCCCACGCCTGACCCTTAGGACCAGCAGGTCACCCACCCAGCGCAGCGAGTCGAAGTTGGCGTAGAAGCCCTCGAATTCCCGGACGGCCTCTTCGAGGTCTGAGGTGATGAGAAAGAGGCTTTCGTCTTCGTCGCTGACGTAGCCGCCCTCGAAGAGCCTCCCGCGCATGAAGACCTCCCACTCCTTCCAGAAGGTGTTCTCGGGCGAGGAGTAAAGCACGATCGGTGCGGGCTGGGACTTGCCGGTCTGCATTAGTGTGAGCAGCTCGAAAGCCTCATCCATGGTTCCGAACCCGCCCGGCAGGACCAGGAATGCGTGGGACTCCCGGGTGAAGATAAGCTTGCGCGTGAAGAAGTATTTCATCTCAACGAGCTTCGGATCCTCCTCTATGAAGAGGTTTGCCCGCTGTTCGAAGGGCAGCTTTATGTTCACCCCGAAAGAGTTCTCGCGCCCGGCTCCTTCGATTCCCGCTGCCATGATGCCGGGCCCGGCACCGGTGATGATCATCCAGCCGCACTCGCGCATCGCCCTGGCCACCTCTACGGTGGCGAGGTAGTCGGGGTGGCCCTCAGGTGTGCGCGCTGAGCCGAAGATCGTGAGCTTGCGCCGACCGGCCCAGGGCTGGAAGGTGGTGAACGCCTGGTGCATCTCGGTAAGTGCCCCGGTGGCAATCTTGAGGTCGAGGCGGTCCAAGTCGGCACTGGCGAAGTTGACGACGACGTTCAACAGCTGGGTGACCAGGTCTCTGTTTTGCAGCGGTGCCATCTTCTCGACCAGGGCCGTCAACTCGTCTTGCAAGAGGGTCGACTCGTGTGGCTTGACCTCGAATCTGGACCGATGTTTGCCGGAAGCCCGAGCGCTGCCGTTCATGCGCGCGTCCTTCACCCTATGTCCGCGCCGTGGGCGGAAAAGCTACGGAGGTGGCCGTAAAGCGTGGAGCGCTGCACCAGACGGCGGCCGAGAGGCGAGGTTATGGACAGGAAATCCTCCATGCCGAGCGCCTGACCGTGCGAGGCGCCGGCGGCGCGGGAGATGTTCTCCTCCATGAGCGTGCCACCGAGGTCGTTCGCTCCCGATCGCAGCAGTTCCTGAGCACCCGCCACTCCCATCTTTACCCACGATGCCTGGATGTTGGGAATCGTCGAGGCATATGCGATGCGTCCGACCGCGTGCATGAGCACCGCTTCGCGGAAAGTTGGGCCCCGCCGAGCCAGCTTGCGCATGTAGATCGGGGTGGCCATGTGCACGAAGGGGAGTGGAACGAACTCGGTGAAGCCACCGGTCCTCTTCTGCAGGTCGCGCGTCAGCGTCATGTGCTTGGCCCAGGAAGCCGGACGCTCAAGCGAACCGAACATGATGGTGACATTGGAGTTCAACCCCACCGAATGTGCCGCTCGGTGTACCTCAAGCCAGGTCTCCGTGCGGATCTTGTCGGGACACAGTACCTCGCGCACCTCGTCATCCAGGATCTCTGCCGCCGTGCCCGGTAGGGTACGCAGGCCGGCTTCCTTGAGGAGGCGGAGATAATCCTCCAGTTCCAACCCTGCACGACGAGCGCCTTCGTAGACTTCCAGCGCGCTGAAGGCGTGAACATGCATCGCCGGTACCGCGGCTTTCACGGTGCGGACAACCTCGAGGTAGTACTCCGCGTCGAAGTCGGGATGGATGCCCCCCTGCAGGCACACTTCCGTTGCACCCGCCTCGGCCGCCTCGGTGACGCGCTGGGCCAGATCGTCCATGGTAAGGGTGTATGGCGCACCTCTGAGGTTGAGCGAAAGCGGCCCCTTGGAGAAGGCGCAGAAGCGGCAGCGGAAGGTGCAGATGTTTGTGTAGTTGATGTTGCGGTTCACCACAAAGGTGACGTCGTCACCGACGATTCGTTCGCGCAGGGTGTCGGCGACCTCGGCGACACGCCGCACGTCGTTCCCGCGCGCAGCGAACAGCTCCTCGATCTGGGTGCTGTCGGGCTCGTGCCCTGCCTCAACCGCCTCGAGAAGCTCGGCCAGCGCGCCTGGTCCGGTGCCGGTTCTTGGCCGGAAGATGGCCAGGCTGGTGGGAAGAGGGCGGTCTTCGAAGAGCGACGGCGCAGGAGCGTCACCTCCCGAGACCCAGCGGTCCTCGCGTGCATAACCTGCGGCATCCGCATGGTCGAGCACCGGGAAGCGTGCCTCCTCGGCAAGCCAGCGCCGGGGGTCGGTTGCGAACTCAGGGTAAATCGGCAGCCTGGGGACCAGGTTGAAGCCGAGCCCCTCAACTTGTCGGGCGAGTTTGTCGAGATGCGGCCAGGGGCGTTCCGGGTTGACGTGGTCGATGGTTACCGGCGAGATTCCGCCCAGGTCGTCGATTCCCGCCGCTACGAGCTCGTCTATGTCGTCACTCAGATTCGGCGGTGCCTGCAGGTGCACGTCGGGTGGCAAGAGCAGGCGCGCAAGGGCGATGGTGCGAAGGAAGGACTCCCTGTCCGCGGGCGGCGTAGAGGCGAGGCGGGTCCGCGGCTTGGGCAGGAAGTTCTGGATTATGACCTCCTGGACGTGGCCGAACTCCTCGGCCAGCTCCGCAAGTTCGCCAAGGGCGCGAACTCGATCCTGCTCCGTGTCCCCGATGCCGACCAGAAGGCCGGTGGTGAAGGGGATCGACAACTCTCCTGCGGCTTTGATCGTTGCCAGGCGGCGCTCCGGAGACTTGTCGGGCGCGGCCCGATGAGCCTCTAGGTCCGACCGGATGCTCTCCAACATCATTCCTTGCGAGACAGAGGCAGGACGCAGCGCCGCGAGCTCGTCCTTGGTCAGTGCTCCCGCGTTCAAGTGGGGCAGCAGGCCGAACTCGGTCATGGTGCGGGCGGCAATCGAGGCGAGGTAGTCAACCGTTGAGGCGTGGCCGTTTGCCTCCAGCCACTTCCTTGCCTCCGCCCAGCGGTTCTCGGGCCTCTCGCCCAGCGTGAAGAGGGCTTCATGGCAGTTGGCGTCAACCCCGGCTTCGGCAATCGCGCGCACCTCGTCAGGGGAGAGAAAGGGTGATTCCACCTGGCTGGGACGTCGAACGAAGGTGCAATACCCGCAGGCGTCATTGCAGAGCCTGGTAAGTGGGATAAAGACTTTGGGGCTGAAAGTCAGGTAGCGCCCGGCACGCGAGTCGCGTGCCTTGGCAGCCCGCGACATCAGCTCGGGGGTCGACAAAGCCGTGAGATCAGAATCCATACGCCAACTTTAGGCCGCCCGTGGGGTTGTGGGCGAAAGCGCCGTCCTTCGGGCGCGGGTGATCACGCCATTGCCGCCTGCGCGTCGCGGTCAATGACCACCATAAGGCGCTTGGGTTGCAGACGACCGGCGGGGTAGGAGGCGGGGTCTTCGAGCACCGCCTTTAGCACTTGCCCCTTGGGGGCACCGGTGGCGCCAAGGATGACGAGGTCCGCCTCGTCGATGTAATCCATCGTCACCGAAAGCCTGAGGTGGCGGTTAAGGCCGGTGGCGTCCAAGGAGACCTGACATTCGGGGGTGGCGAGCGCGAGATCCGCCGGATGCGGGAAGATCGAGGCCACATGTCCGTCAGGGCCCAGTCCGAGGTGTACGATTCGCGGCCGCGGCGCCGCTAGAAGTTCCAGGCTCCACCAGGCCAGAATCTCCTCGAGAGCCTGTTCAGAGGGGATCTCGCCCTGGGCGGCCGAGGTACGGAGTTCGTCCGCGAAGGCCCGAACCGGGGAGAGAATCTCGCCCGTGCCTTTTGGTGCCCCCGCGATAGCGTCCAGCGTGGACGTATTCGAATCGGGGTCGCCGAGTGGCACAACGCGCTCATCCCCCACGTACAGGCGAAGGCGCGACAGCGCTGGTTCGGTTGCAATCGCCGGAAAGAGCCTTGGGTATACCAGTTCGGCCTGGGATCCGCCAGTGAGGAGGAGTGAGGCGGGCGCCCCGCCGGCGACTTCGGCGATCAGGCCCAACACTTCTCCTGCAGGGTCGTCGCTGGTAATCAGCTCGAAGCTCTCGAATCCCGCCTTGACCACTTTGGCGCCTCAGTCCAGAACCACGCGGGTGACTCGCTGCCCGCGCTCGGCGAGCGCAACCGCGTCACCATCCGCCTGTGCCCGAATGAGGGTGTTGAAGTCGGTGCCCAGATCCGGAATGGGCACTCTGGCACCGTAGTCCGCCGAGACGATCTGGACCACATGCGCGAGCTTTGGCCCGCCCTTTTGGAGCTGACCGGTCGAGTGCAAGTGCCTGGGGGCAAGTCCGGCGGTCACCGGGTGGAGCGGGAGCCGAGCTGCGATGCCGTCGCGAAGCCGGTACAGCTCATTCTCCCAGTGCAGGGGCTGGTAGGCGCTGATAGCCACGTACTGGCCCTCGGAAAGTTCGCTCTCCAGGTACCCCGCCAGATCCTCGATACCCGCGCTTGGCAGCTTGGGATCGAACTTCTCGCCGGCAAGGATGCGCCTGGTGATGGCCTTGGAAACGCCAACGTCGGGCTCGTTGAAAGGGTCGATGCCCAGCACGTGGCCCGCGGCGGCGATCGCCACTTCCATCCCGAAGATGTGCGAGGCGAGTTCGGAGATCCCTTTGGCGGCCACTGGGAGCGTGGAACGCGGATAGTCGCCTTCCTTCGCGGCCACAGGGACGGGAAGAAGCCCCTTGCCCTCCTTGCCGCTGCTCTCGGCCAGTATCTGCTCCGTCCACATTCCAAGGGCGCGATCCTGTTCGCTCCTGATCAGCTGGACTGGGATGGTTCCGGTCAGCGCTGCCTCCGCTAGCTCCGTACCCAGGTCGGCCCAGTGGCTGTAGTCCACCTTGGCCAGCGCCTCGAACAGTCCTACGAGATCTATCCCGGCCAAGGCCGCCGGCACAATGCCAAAGTAGGTGAGCGCCGAGAAGCGGCCGCCGACATCTTCGGGAGTGGAGAAGATTCGCTTGAAGCCGAGTTCGGTGGCCGCCTCCGCTAATGGCGTGCCCGGGTCGGTGATGGCGTAGAAGCGATCAGGGCGGCGAAGCCGTTCGAAGAAGAAGCGCCTGTAGGCATCGGTCTCGACCGTCGTGCCCGACTTGGATGAGACGATCACCGCGGTATCGGTCAAGGGGATGTCCGCGACCGATCGAGGGTCGGTGGAATCGATGATGGTCACCTGTCTTTGGGCTCCGCCGTGGTTGGCCAGGAATTCCGCGAAAACCCGCGGGCCGAGACTCGAGCCACCCATGCCGAGGACGAGAATGTGTGATTGGTCGACCGATTCCGCCCAGCGGTGCAGGTCGTCGAGCTCTTCCTGAGTCGTCCCGGGGGCTCTCAGCCAGCCGAGCCGATTTGGCGCCACACTTGTGTCAACCCAGAGCTTTGCGTCACCTTCGAGGATGCGCGTTGCAATATCGCTTGTAGCCATGACAGGCTCTCCCTTCTATGGCCGATTGGACGCGCGCCGGATGCGTTAGGACCGCGCGCCGGCCTTCTTCTCGATTTCGGACATCAAGCCGGCCCAGGACTTCGAGAAAGCCTCAACCCCTGCCACCTCGAGCTCTGATGTGACTGCTGAAAGGTCGACACCGGCGGCGGGCAGCTGCTCCTCGATCAGGCGGCGAGCTTCAGTGACACTTTCGGTGACCGTCTGCCGGCGTGGGTCGCCGGAGGCGAGCATCTCTTCCACGGTGGCCAGCGGCATTGTGTTCACGGTGTCGGGGCCGAGGAGGTTCTCGACGTAGAGGAGTTTCGGATAGGTGGGGTTCTTGGTGGAGGTCGAGGCGAAGAGGGGTCGCTGCGGACGGAGCCCGCGTGCGAAGGCCTCGGTGGCCTCGGGCATGGCTGCCATTTCGCGGAAGGCCACGTAGGCCAGCTTGGCCTGCGCGACGGCGGCTGCCCCGGCCAGATCTCCCCGTCCCGCCTGCACCAGCAGCGGATCGATGGCGGTGTCCAATCGAGACACGAAGAATGAGGCCACACTTCCCAGGCGAGAGGGGTCGCCCCCACCTTCAAGAAAGCGCGTGGCGCCCCTGAGGAAGGCCGCGAAAACCTCCCGGTAGCGCTCGATCGAGAAGATCAGCGTGACGTTTACGCTGACACCCTCGGAGATTGCCTCCTCGATAGGGCCGAGGCCATCGGGGGTGGCCGGGATCTTGATCATGACGTTTGGCTCGGCGATTGCCTTGCGCATCGCCCGCACAGCCGACATCGTCTCTTGCGCCTGGTATGCAAGGTCGGGATCGACCTCTATCGAGGCCCAGCCGTCCTTGTGCCCGGTGGCTTCAAAGACCGGCGCCAAGACTTGGGCGGCCTGGGAGATGTCCGACTTCGCCAGTTCGAGCGCGATGGACCGCGAGGTCATCCCCTGTTCCGAGAGCTGTTTGATCTGCGCGTCGTACAGCTCGGTCGAGGCGATGGCAGCGGCAAAGATGGCGGGGTTGGATGTAAGTCCCACGATGCCCTGGGAGACGAGCTCGGCGAGCTTACCGTTTCCGAACCAGTCGCGGGTAATGTTGTCGATCCAAGGAGACGTTCCCAGTTCGGCCATGCGGACCAGGGTTGTGCGATTGGGGACGGATTCTGCCACGGGCGTTCCTCCTGAACTATGCCCACCATCCTACCCCGACCTAAGGCCCTGGTTGTTTTGACCCTGGTGTGCGGGGGCGCAATCGCCGGTCGCCCGGTGCTGGCAGCGGTGGACCCGCTAATGTGTGGCCTATGCCCGGCTCCCAGCAGCAAGAGCGCCCGACGATCCAAGTACCGCCGGCTTGCGATCTCACGCTCGGCATGGAGTGTGTCGACAAATCGACGCCCGGGGTTTCGGTCTGGCGGATGTGGGCCCACGAGCGTTTCGCAAACCCCGCAGGCGTGATGCAGGGCGGGTTCATTGCTGCTTTCGTCGACTCGTCGATGGGTGCGGCCACGATCACCTACGCAGGCCGCAAGGTCATCTCCTCCAACACCAACCTTTCCCTCAGCTTCCTAAGGGCGGCGCTCATTGGCTCTGAGCTCGTCTGCACGGCGCGTGTCGTCTCCGGGGGCCAGGCCATCCTCTTCGTGGAGGCAGAGGTGGTTGACGATGCGGGCCGGCTGGTGGCCAAGGGCCAATCCACCTACTACCTGCGTCCCCGCTGAGTCGGCTTCGCATCGGTGCAGGTTGTTGGCTGTCCGCCTCCTGCGGCCGGGCTATTGTGCTTTGGGTACGGACTACGGAGCAAGGGGCGTGGCGGCGTGGCACTCCAGGACCTGTTCAAGACCAAGAGCCCATTCGACGAGCTGCGAGCCACCGTCATTGCTTATGTGAAGCAGGAGACGCTGGGGCCCGCAAAGGCGCTTGGCCGTTACCTGGCCTTTGGCGTGGCCGGCGCAATCACGATCATCTTCGGTGTATCACTCCTGCTACTGGCGCTGCTCAGGCTGCTCCAGACCGAAACCGGAACCGCAATGACCGGCAACCTGAGCTGGATTCCCTACCTGTTGGTTGCGATCGTCGGGGCTCTGGTCGTTATCACGTCCTTTACGGCGGCGCGGCGCAAGGCGTCCGCGAGGGAGCTAATGAAATGAGCGGTCCCGGATTCGCGGCCGCGCGTTGGAGAGGGTTCTGATGGCTGAAACCAAGGTCACCAAGCAAGACCTGCGCGAGAAGTTCTCCCAACTCGAGGGGGGCCTGGGGAAGGCACGGGAGGCGGCTGCGCCGTCGCTGCCCATGGTGGCGGTTGGTCTTGGCGTCGCCGTTTTCGCGGTTGGGCTGCTGCTCGGCTTCCGCATGGGCCACAAGAGGAGCGCAATTGTCGAAATCAAGCGCATCTGAGAAAAAGCGCATTTCGCGCGTCTCCCGCCTGCTGGGACCAAGTGCGCAGAAGTTGGCTGCCGGCACCCTTGCGCGCTACTCGCCCGTGGTTCGCTATATCGCGATCGGAGTTTGGGTCTATCGCAAGCTGAAGAAGCGGTCAATTGGCCAGAGCACAAAGATCACCTTGAAGCCCGGCGACGCCTTTGAAATTCGCAGCAAGCTGCGCAAATGAACCAAGAATCTAGCGGGGGGCAGGTCGCCTCCCCAGGGGGCGCTGACGGCCCCGGTTCCCTCGATGCCGGTCCCGCCACCGAGGCGCCGTTCAAGGCGGGTGAGCGCGTTCTCGCCTTTGACGAGAGGCGCCGTAGCCAACTCATAGTTCTTGTCGCGGGCTCCAAGACGTCCACTCACCTCGGTGCGATCAGCCATGACGACATAATCGGCGCACCGCCCGGCTCGCGAGTCCGGTCGGGCAAGGAGAAGAATTTCGTCGTGGTCCGTCCGACTTTGGCGGAGGCGATCGAGGCGATGCCACGTGGCGCCCAGGTCATCTACCCGAAGGACCTGGGACAGATACTCATGGCGGCGGACATCAGGCCCGGCCAGCGGGTTCTTGAGTCCGGGGTGGGCTCTGGTGCGCTCTCGATGGCGCTCCTAAACGCGGGCGCATTGGTCACCGGGTTCGAGCTGCGCGAAGACTTCGCCAATCGCGCGCGAAACAACGTGGGTGCGTACCTCGGCGCCCCGGCGCTGGCCCGTTATTCGGTCCAGCTCCGAGATATCTATGACGGGGTCGACGGCGGACCCTACGACCGGGTGCTTCTTGACCTGCCCGAGCCCTGGGAAGTGCTCGGCCATCTCCAAGGCCACCTTGCGGTGGGTGGGATAGTCCTCGCCTACCAGACGAGCGTCGGCCAGCTGGAGCACTTCCGGAACCGCTTGCGCGAGCTGGGGTACATTCTTCCGCGGACCGTCGAGGTCCTGACGCGAAGCTGGTTCCACTCGGCTCAGGCCCTAAGGCCGGAGCACTCCATGGTGGGGCATACGGGCTTTCTGACCTGGGCTAGGATGCCTCCGGCCGGGTGAACCGGAGGGCGGGGTGACGCCTGCCCTGGCTCAGTCGTTCTCCACGAAGATGCACTCGCCCGGGCACTCCTCGGAGGCCTCCACGACCGCGTCCTCGAACTCGGCGGGAACGATGGCCATCTGGCCCGAACCGCCGGGGTTGTTGAAGACGTCGCTGCCTTCCTTCACGTAGGCGAGCCCATCGTCTTGGAGCGTGAAAACGGAAGGACAGATCTCCTCGCAGAGGCCGTCCCCGGTGCAGAGATCCTGGTCGATCCAGACTTTCATTTACGCTTCCTTCTTAATTCCTGGGTCTTCGCGCCAATGCCGACCGAGCCATACGAGGCGGTTCAGGCATATCCGGCCTATGTCACTTAAAACTTAGGGGCGCACCCCGCAGAAGAGGACACCTTTGTTATTTTCAGGGGCGGGAGTCGGTTTTCGCACCCCTTCGCGAGGCGTCGCTTGGGCTGCGCCTGGGTGTAGCGTGAAGTCAGGAGGTGGTCTCTACGACTAGCAACGACAAGTTTTCAGACCAGCCGACCGGTTCCGAGGCGGGCGCCGAGGAGCGAATTGCCATGCTCCAGTCCGAGATCGCGGAGCTGCGGCGTACTGTTCAGGACGCCCCCCTGCGGGTGCGCGCACTCGAGGAGAAGCTCCTCGAGGTCAGCGGCCAGCTGGCGCAAGCAGTTTCGCGTAACGAGAAGCTGACGGTCACTCTCGGCCAGGCGCGCGAGCATATCGCCACTCTGCGGGAGGAAGTGGAAAAGCTCACCCAGCCCCCCAGTGCCTACGGGATACTGGTCGATGTCAACGAAGACGGTACCGCTGACGTTGTCAGCTCGGGCCGCAAGATGCGGGTGTCGATTCATCCCGCAATCGAGGTCTCCGAGCTCACCATTGGGCAGGAGGTCGCTCTCAACGAATCTCTGGCGATCATCCTGGCCCGCGAGCCGGATGCCGTCGGCGAGGTGGTCACGGTCAAGGACCTGCTCGACTCCAAACGGGTTCTCACCGTGGGGCGAGGCGATGAGGAGCGGGTGGCGGAACTCTCAGATGCCATGGCCGGCGAGCGGCTGCGCGCCGGGGACTCGATCCTGGTTGACATGCGGACCAACCTCGTACTGGAGAAGCTCCCGCGACCCGAAGTGGAGGAGCTGGTTCTGGAGGAGGTTCCTGACGTTTCCTACGAGGACGTCGGTGGCCTGGACTCACAGATAGAGGAGATCACAGATGCGGTCGAGCTGCCGTTCCTCTATCGATCCCTCTTCCATGAGTACAAGCTGCCGGCGCCCAAGGGGATTCTTCTCTACGGCCCGCCCGGCTGCGGCAAGACGCTGATCGCCAAGGCGGTGGCGAACTCCCTTGCCAAGAAGGTGGCGGCTATCAACGGTGACGAAAAGGGCCGCAGCTACTTCCTCAACATCAAGGGCCCGGAGCTACTCAACAAATACGTCGGCGAGACGGAACGCCAGATACGCCTGATCTTCCAGCGCGCGCGGGAGAAGTCCGAGGAGGGCTTCCCCGTCATCGTCTTCTTCGACGAGATGGACTCGCTCTTCCGCACAAGAGGAACCGGTATCAGCTCGGACATGGAGTCGACCATCGTTCCCCAGCTGCTCGCTGAGATCGACGGGGTGGAGACCCTGAAGAACGTGATCGTCATCGGCGCCTCCAACCGCGAGGACCTCATCGACCCCGCCATCCTGCGCCCAGGGCGTCTTGACGTGAAGATCAAGATCGAGAGGCCCGACGAGGATGCGGCGGCCCAGATCTTCTCGCGGTACCTTACGCCCGACCTTCCGCTGGATGCCAGGGAAGTGGCAGATCTCGGCGGCAACGACCCCGCCAAGGCCGTGGCCGTGATGATCGAGCGCACCGTGGCCGAGATGTACCGGACGGACGAGGAGAACCGCTTCCTGGAGGTCACTTATCAAAACGGTGACAAGGAGATCCTTTTCTACAAGGACTTCGCCTCGGGTGCAATGATCGAGAACATCGTCCGGCGCGCCAAGAAGCTGGCGATCAAGAGGGCCATCGCCCACCAGGAGGGTGGAATCCGCGTCGAGGACCTCGTTCGATCGATCGCCAAGGAATACAAGGAGCACGAGGATCTGCCCAACACGACCAACCCGGATGACTGGGCCAAGATCTCGGGCAAGAAGGGTGAGCGCATCGTCTACGTGCGTACCCTGGTCTCCGAGGGCAAGCAGACAACGGGTGGCCGGGCAATAGAGAAGGTGGGCACCGGCCAGTATCTGTAGCCGGTCGGACCCCGGGGGAGGAGCGCCAGTGGCAATCATCAAGGTGTGCGGAGTTGAGACGGAGTACGGCATCCAGATGCTGGGAGTGCCTGACCCCAATCCGATAACCGCCTCCTCGCTGTTGGTCAACGCCTATTTATCGCTCGTCTCCAAGAAGGTGGGCTGGGACTTCGTCGATGAGTCACCCATGGTGGACGCCCGCGGATTCACCCGGGATTTCCAACTCGCGCCCGAGGTGGAGACCCACCTGATAAACACGGTGTTGTCCAACGGCGCCCGCTACTACGTGGACCACGCCCATCCGGAGTATTCGAGCCCCGAGTGCTACACCCCTCGCGAGGCCCTGTTGTACGACAAGGCCGGCGAGGAGGTACTGCGACGGTCCATGGAGGGCGCGGCGCGCGTCTTGGGTCCGGGACAGTCGGTGGTCGTCTACAAGAACAACTCCGACCGCAAGGGTAACTCCTACGGCTGCCACGAGAACTACATGATGGACCGGGCCGTTCCCTTTGGCAAGATCGTCTCCCAGGTGATGCCGTTCTTCGTCACCAGGCAGATCTTCGCCGGTGCGGGCAAGGTGGGGACGGAGATGGCTTATCTGCCCAAGGAGCAGGTGCCGTTCCAGATTTCCCAGCGGGCGGATTTCTTCGAGGAGGAGGTCGGACTGGAGACCACCTTGAAGCGTCCGATCGTCAACACGCGCGACGAGCCCCACGCGGACGCTGCCCGTTTCAGGCGGCTGCACGTGATTCTGGGCGATGCAAACATGAGCGAGTACTCGACCTTCCTCAAGGTGGGCACGACCGCCATTGTCCTCTCCATGATCGAAGACGGCTTCCTTGACGGCCTCGATACGACGCTCGAGACCCCGGTGCCCTCGCTGCGGGCCGTATCCTACGACCTGACCCTGAAGCGCCCGCTTCCGCTCGCCGACGGCGGTACTGCGACCGCCCTGGAAGTCCAGGGGATGTATCTCGAGGCGGCCAAGGAATACGCCGCCGCCGGTGGGCTTGCCTCCATCGGCGACGAGGCCGAGGGCAAGGAGATCCTGCGCCTCTGGGAGGAGGTGCTCTCCGACCTCGAGGTCGACCCGATGCGCCTTGCCGACAGGCTCGACTGGGTGGCCAAGTACCGGCTCGTGACCGGATACAGGGAACGCCACGACGTCGCCTGGGACGACTCGCGCCTGGCTGCGATCGATTTGCAGTTCCACGACATACGCAAGAGCAAGTCGCTGTTCTATAGATTGGGACAGGAAAGACTGTTGGCAGATGACGAGATAGAGATCGCAGTCACGGAGCCGCCGCGACGGACGAGGGCCTACTTCCGAGGCAAGTGCCTGGCAAAGTACGCCTCCAACGTGGCTGCGGCCAACTGGGACTCGATGATTTTTGACTTAGGCGAGGACCCGTTGCGCCGGGTTCCGATGATGGATCCGCTTAGGGGGACTGCGGACCACGTCGATGAACTGATCGAAGGCTGCGACACGGCCGCCGAGCTTCTGCGGGCGCTCGGGTCCTAGAATGGAGACTGCTATGGCAGAGCGTGAGATGGTCCGCAAAACGACTTCGAGCCGCTCCACCGAGACGGTGGAGGAAGAGGCCAAGAGTGCTTCGACCGAAAAGTCGGAGAAGCTCAAGGCCGAGCTCGATGACCTCATCGACGAGATCGACGAGGTACTGGAAGACAACGCAGAGGAGTTTGTTCGCAACTACGTCCAAAAGGGCGGGCAATAGCTCCTTGTAGAGCGCCGGCCGGGGCGCCCGGCCGGCGCCCAGAGTGTGCGGCCAAGGCCGATCTGGCGGCGCCGCCCCCCTTAGGGGCGGCGTTCGCATTGCCAGGCTCTCGGCGCCTATCTAAGCTGCAATGTGACGGAACCAAGGGCAGCGCCGGTTGCAGGCGTTGCCAGGAGAGCTGAAAGTGAACCTGCCAATCTTCAACCCGGTGGAAGATCCGGGACCCAGTTTCTTCGCGACTCTGGAGCGGCTCGGTATGTCGCCGTTCCGCCGCCTCGAGTCGTCACTGGCGGAATCCATATCCCTGCCCCACGGAACCACGATCCTTGCCTTCAAGTACGCGGACGGCGTGGTCATGGCCGGTGACCGCCGTGCGACCGAGGGGAACTTCATTGCCCATCGGCGAATCGAGAAGGTTTTTGCCGCCGACCGCTACTCCGGCGTCGCCATTGCCGGTGCGGCGGGGCCCGCAGTCGAGATGGTGCGCCTGTTCCAGACCCAACTCGAACACTACGAGAAGGTCGAAGGGGTCGTGCTCTCCCTGGAAGGTAAGGCCAACCAGCTCGCCCAGATGATTCGGGCCAACCTGCCCATGGCCATGCAGGGGCTGGCCGTGGTTCCCCTCTTTGCCGGCTGGGACCATATTCGCTCCAGCGGGAGGATCTTCACCTACGACCTCACGGGAGGCAAGTACGAGGAGGTGGCCTTCCAGACCACCGGTTCCGGTGGACGGGACGCCAAAGGCACCATCAAGGCCGGACTCAAAGGTGCGCCCCTCGAGCGCCGGCAGGCGCTGGAGCTTGCCGTGTCGGCCCTGGTGGAGGCTTCCGAAGAGGATTCGGCGACTGGTGGACCTGACCTTAACCGCGGAATCTTCCCCGTGGTCGCCACAATCACCGGGGAGGGTTTCGCCTTCGCTTCGGATGAGGAGCTCGAGGAGATTACCCGCAACGTTATCGAGGCGCGGAAAGGGATCGGAGGAGGCCAGTAATGTCGATGCCTTTCTATGTGGCGCCCGAGCAGGTAATGAAGGATCGGGCCGATTATGCGCGCAAAGGGATCGCCAGGGGGCGCAGCCTCCTCGGCTGCATCTATTCCGGCGGTATTTTGCTTTGTGCGGAAAATCCCTCAAAGTCACTCCACAAGATTTCGGAGATCTACGACCGTATCGCCTTTGCCGGGGTGGGCAAGTACAACGAGTTTGACCAGTTACGCGTTGCCGGCGTGAGGCATGCCGACACCAAGGGTTACGCCTACTCCCGCGATGACGTCGACGCTCGCTCGCTCGCCAATGTTTACGCCTCCTATCTGGGCCAGGTCTTCACCCATGAGATGAAGCCACTTGAGGTAGAGATCCTCGTGGCCGAGCTAGGCCGTAACCACCAGGGTCATAGCCAGCTCTTCCATATCCTCTACGACGGGACGGTGATGGACGAGAGCCACTTCACGGTGCTCGGCGGCGACTCCGAGGCAATCTCGCGCAGGTTCGGTGACGCCTATTCGGAGGAGATGTCGCTTTCGGCGGCACTCAAGGCGGCGGTTTCCGCCTTGGCCGGGCCAGAGCGGTCCATCTCCGCAGGCGACGTGGAGGCGGCGGTGCTGGAGGATTCGAACGGAAGGCGGACCTTTAGGCGGCTGGGGCCTTCTGAGCTGACGGAGCTGCTGGCCGGATAGGCCTGCAGCCGTCAGCGGGCTCCTGTCAGCTAGATTGCGGCTAAACGAACGTCTAAGGCGGCAAAGTGGAACTTCAGCGGAGAATATTCGGGCTGGAGAACGAGTACGGCGTTACCTGCACATTGCGTGGTCAGCGCCGCCTCAGCCCGGATGAGGTGGCACGCTACCTGTTCCGGCGGGTGGTTTCCTGGGGCCGGTCTTCGAACGTTTTCCTCGAGAACGGCGCCCGGCTCTACTTGGACGTCGGCTCTCATCCCGAGTACGCCACTCCTGAGTGCGATTCCCTCGCCGACCTTGTCGCGCACGACAAGGCGGGCGAGCGCATCCTGGAGGGGCTTGTCTTCTCCGCGGAGGCGCGCATGCGCGAAGAGGGCATTCGCGGCGTCGTCTACCTGTTCAAGAACAACACGGATTCTGCGGGCAACTCCTACGGCTGCCACGAGAACTACCTGACCACCAGGGCGGACGACTTCGCCCGCTATACCGAGGTACTCATACCCTTCCTGGTCTCCCGGCAGATCTTCACCGGCGCCGGCAAGGTGCTTCAGACGGCCAGGGGCCCGGTCTTTTCCATCTCCCAGCGCGCTGAGCATATTTGGGAGGGAGTGTCCTCGGCAACGACCAGAAGCCGCCCGATAATCAACTCGAGGGACGAGCCCCACGCGGATGCCGAGCAGTACCGGCGCCTTCACGTGATCGTGGGCGACTCGAACATGAGCGAGTACACGACCTTTCTCAAGGTCGGGACCACGGCGATCATGCTGAGGATGCTTGAGGATCCAACCGTTGTGCTTCGGGATTTCAGTATCGAGAACCCCATCAGGGCCATCCGGGAAATCTCGCATGATCTGACCTGTGCGCGCCGGGTGCGCTTGGCGAACGGGCGAGAGCTCTCGGCTCTGGAAATCCAGTCCGAATACTGCGATCGCGCCCACAAGTATCGTGAGCAGCAAGGCCTACCACCGGAGGAGAGCCGGGCGCTCGACATGTGGACCTATGTCCTGGAGCACCTGCGGCAGGACCCCTTCAGCCTCGATCGTGAGGTTGATTGGGTGATCAAGCATCGCCTGATCGAGTCCTACATGGCCAAGAACCAGGTGAGCCTGGGCCACCCTCAAATCGCCCTTATTGACCTCCAGTACCACGATGTTTCCCGCGAGCGGGGAATCTTCTATCGCATGCAAAAGCGCAACCTGGTGGAGCGCATTGTCGACGACGGTGCCATAGATAAGGCGGTGGAGGTGCCACCGCAAACGACGCGTGCCAGACTACGTGGGGAGTTCATTAAGCGGGCGAAGGAGAAGCGCAGGGATTTTACCGTCGACTGGGTGCACCTCAAGCTCAACGACCAGGCGCAGCGCACAGTCCTGCTGAAGGACCCTTTCCGCTCGGAGGACGACCGGGTGGATAAGCTGATAGAGAGCCTTTAGGCGGCGCTCCACCCGGTGGCTGCCCGGGCCGCGGAGGGAGTAAGCGCTTGACGATCGAGGAGACTGCGCAGAATTCGGGGTCCGTCGCGATGCGCAGGCGTGGGTTTCGCCGCGTCATCGGACCGAACCTGATCGCCGTCGTCATCTCGGTTGCTGTCGCGATCCTTATCCGCCTCTTCGTCTTCCAGTCCTTCTTCATACCCTCCGGATCCATGATCCCCACGCTTCAGGTCGGCGACCGTATCGTGGTCTCCAAGCTCTCCTTCGCCATCGAAGGCGTCCACCGTGGGGACATCGTGGTATTCCGCCGGCCGGCTGCGGACACGGTGGATCCCAGCATCGAGGACTTGGTGAAACGGGTTATTGGGCTCCCGGGCGAGACGATCTGGTCGAGCAAGGGGCATGTATATATCAACGGGAAGATGCTCTCTGAGCCATACCTACCGCCTGGAGATCTCACCTATCACCTCAAGCGCCAGACGATTCCCAAGGGGGACTACTTCCTGATGGGAGACAACCGGGGCAATTCTTATGATTCGCGCTACTTCGGCCCGGTGCCAGGGAGCCTGTTCGTCGGCAAGGTTGTCCTTCGCTTCTATCCTTTTAGCCGCTTCGCAGTCCTTTAGTCCGCCACGCCGCGCTCAAGTCACTCACTAAGAGTGTCGATGAGTTAATGACGGCAAGTGGCTGCCTGCACCACCTCGTTCGATGCAGGGCATGGAAAGGACTCCTGATGCCGCTTATCAAGGCGAGCTGCCCCACGTGCGGGGACGTCGAGCTGACTCTGGACCAAATACGGGTGCTGGTCTGCTCAAGCGATGGACAGGCGTCCTACAACTTCCGCTGCCCTACTTGCGCAGTTCGGGTGTCCAAGCCGGCTGAGAAGGCCGTAGTCGACATCCTGGTGTCCGCCGGTGTCGCCCTCAGCTTCTGGCGGATGCCCTCGGAGCTGGAGGAGGAGCACGCCGGCGATCCGATCTCTTACGACGAGCTGATGCAGTTCCACTACGACCTGGCTGATGGCTCGTTCTTCGAGTGGCTCAGCGAGTCTGCGCGCAAGCGCGAGGAGTAGTAGGTCAACCGTTCTTCAGCGGTAGGTGAGGAGCTTGTCGGCACGACCAAGCAAGTGCGCGTGGTCGTTGTAGCTGAGCAGGTTTTTTCCACTTGAGCCCGCCACCAGCACCGTGATCGAGGCGTTGACCGCCATCCGGTTGAGCGCGACGAACGAGTTCGGTGTTGCGGCGATCGCGCGCATGCACAAAACGGCTATCACGCCGCCCGAGGTAACTATCACCAGGTCTCGGCCCTGGCCGGCGCGGGAGATCACTTCGTCTAGCGCACCGACCGCACGCGCAACGAAGGACTCCCATTCTCCAGCGGCATCGGTGATCCAGGCGGTCAGAGCTTGATCCAGCGCGGCCTGAACCTCTCGATTGTCCCTTCCTTCTAGCGTTCGCTTCTCTGAGTGGGCCGAAAGTATCGCCTGGTGATCGAATTCGTTGAAGCCAGGCTCGGCGGGGGCGGAGAGCGGTATGCCTGTCACCGAGGAAATGATGCCCGCCGTGTCGAGCTGGCGCCTGAGGGCCCCGCTTATCAAGACGGGCATGCGCAGACCTCTCTGCTGCAACGCCGTGGCCGCCGCCTCCGCCTGTCGCTCGCCGAGTTCGGTTATTCCAGGATCGCCCTCCGCGAGGCCACCGGTCTGACCGTGGCGCACCAGGTAGATGGTCGGCATTCATTCTCCATCTTGGCAGTTTTCCGGTCCCAGGCTAGCCGGACCCGACCAGGCGCTACCTGCACATCCTCGATAGTGTCTGGGCGGGTCCTGCGCTGGGGCCCAGGGTGAATTATCGTGGAGGGTATGTTCAACCTCGACCCCACCAAATTCCTGATCGTGGTGGCGGTGGCCCTCGTTGTGCTGGGCCCGGACAAGGTTCCCGCCGCCGCGCGGACCATAGGCAAGTACTGGAGTGAGTTCCAGCGGATCCGGGGGCGTCTCCAGACGGAGATGAACGGCGCTCTTAGCACCATCACCGATGCCGTAGGGCCCGTCGGTGACGTCATCAACATGGGAATGACCCAAGTCAAGGGGCCGATCGGCATGGTCGGGTCGATACTGGCCGGTTCACCTCAAGCCCCGCTGGGTGCCCAGCCGACTACGCCGGTCCCCGCACCGCCGGCGGTCTATCCTCCCGCTACCGCGCCGGCTGCGGGGGCATGGGATGCCGGCAGCGTGTGGTCGACCGTGGATGGGGTCCCCCATCCGCCGGTGGATTCGGATCCGTATCTCAATTGACTCCTGAGCCAGACGAGGATCGGTCGGCGTGAAGTTGCCCAGGCTGCAGCACAAGGACGCGAGTGCCACCACCGGTGGGAGTATGACCCTGCTCGAGCACTTGGCCGAGCTTCGTGGCAGGATCGTGAAGGCGGCAGTCGCCGTCACCATCGGTGCAATCGCCGCGTACTTTTTGTACGGCCACATACTCAATTTCTTCACCGAGCCCTACTGCCAGGTTTCAGGCAAGTCTGATTGCGCCCTCTATGTCACCGGGCCGCTTGAAGGATTTGCTCTGAGAATCAAGATTGCCGGTTATGGCGGCGCGCTGCTCGCCTCGCCCGTGATCCTTTATCAACTTTGGCGCTTCGTCACTCCGGGCCTGAACCCGCGTGAGAAGCGATATGCGATCCCCTTCGTGTTCTCATCGCTGGTTCTTTTCCTGGCAGGTGCTCTGGTTGCATACATCACCTTCCCGCACGCGCTTCACTTCCTTCAGTCGGCGGGGGGCAGCCAGCTGCACCCTATCTACACACCTAACAGCTACCTAAACCTGATCTTCCTGCTCATGATCGCTTTTGGGGTGTCATTCGAGTTCCCTGTGCTGCTCGTCGCACTGGAGATCGCCGGCGTGGTGACGCCCAAGAAGCTCTCGGCCTTCAGGCGCTGGGCCATCGTCATCATCTTTACGGTGGTCGCGGTTTTCATTCCGAGTTCGGACCCGTTCTCCATGTTCGCCATGGCCATTCCCCTGGTCGTCTTCTACGAAGCCTCGATCCTGATCGGGAGGATGGTGACGCGCAAGCGTGCGCGGGCGGAAGCCTCGGCCCAATAACCGGGGCCCTTCATTTACCTCGGCAGGCGGTGCCGGTTAGGATGGACGTTGGAAGCCTCACCTGTGCCTAACCCTGAGCTGAAAGAGATCGGCCACGCCTCGTTCATCGAGCGGATCGGCCTCTCGCCCGACCCATTCCAGCTGAAAGCATTCGCAGCGATCGATATGGATCGCTCGGTACTGGTGGCGGCGCCGACGGGAAGCGGCAAGACCCTGGTTGCTCAATACGCCGTTGACCGCTCCCTTTCCCTGGGTTGGCGCTCGTTCTATACCACGCCGCTCAAGGCACTTTCCAACCAGAAGTTTCAGGAGTTTACGGAGCTCTACGGCGAACGGCGCGTTGGCTTGCTGACCGGAGACAACGTCATCAACCCCGGGGCCGACGTGGTGGTAATGACCACCGAGGTGCTGCGCAACATGCTCTACGAAGGGGCATCGGACCTCTCCCACCTTGGATACGTGATCATGGACGAGGTCCACTATCTGCAGAACCCCTACCGGGGGGCGGTGTGGGAAGAGGTGATCATTCACCTGCCCGAGACAGTCTCCTTGGTTTGCCTGTCGGCGACCGTTTCCAATTCCGATGAGTTCGGGGACTGGATTCGCACCGTACGCGGGCCGACTGACGTGATCGTCGAGACCGAGCGTCCCGTGGAGCTGGTTCACCTGTATGGAGTTGGAGATGGCCGCGGTCGCGATCTTCGGGTGTTCGAAGCGATCGTCGATGACCGGCCAAACCCGGATTGTGCGCGCTACGACGATCCCCGGGCAGCAGGGGCGTTCGTGCGTAAGCGTGCCGTGGGCAGGGCCGCGACCCCGCGTCGGCTGGATGTGCTGGATTACCTTCGAGAAGGCTCGATGCTGCCCGCGGTCTTTTTCATCTTCTCGCGCCAGGGCTGCGACCTTGCCGTGGAGCATATGGTGCGCTCGGGAGTCCGTCTAACCAGTTCCCTTGAACGGGCGGAGATACGCGCGATCGTGGACGAGACCATCACCAGCCTCTCCACGCGCGATCTGGATGCGCTCGGATTCTCGTCCTTCATCTCCGGGCTGGAGGCGGGTGTGGCGGCACACCACGCGGGGATGGTGCCGCCACTCAAGGAGGCGGTGGAGAAGTGCTTCGCACGGGCGCTGGTGAAGGTCGTGTTCGCCACCGAAACGCTGTCGCTGGGGATCAACATGCCTGCACGAACGGTGGTCATCGAGAAGCTGACCAAATTCAACGGCGAGTCCCACGAGATGCTTACCCCTGGCGAGTACACGCAGCTCGCGGGAAGAGCCGGGCGTAGAGGGATCGACGAGATCGGCTACAGCCTCGCGCTGTGGTCGCCGTTCGTCCCCTTCGAGCAGGTCGCCCACCTGATGGCCACTCGTTCCTACCCCCTGACCTCCTCGTTCCGACCCACTTACAATATGGCCGCCAACCTCGTCAAGAGCTTCGACCCCGAAGTTGCCAGGAACCTCCTCAACCTCTCTTTCGCCCAGTTCCGCTCTGATGCAGAGGTTGTGCATTTGGAGGCACGCCTGGCCAAGCTGCGGAGCGAGGAAGAGGGTTTGCTAGACCAGGCGCACTGCGAGTTCGGCGACGTAGGTGCGCTTTGGGCGTTGACCAAGCGTGATGGCGAGAGGTCCGAGCCCCTGGCTACAGCCCCGAGCGAGCGCAATATCCGTCTCCATGCGGCGCGGCTGCGCCCGGGCGACGTCCTTTGCGTGCCTGCCGCCAATGATTCCGGCGTACCCACCAGGGTTGTGGTGGTGGCGACCTCACGCAAGAAGGGCGGACGGATTGCCGTCTGGGTGGTGACGGCCGCAGGCGAAAAGCTTGCCATGCGGGGAAATCAAATCGACTTCATCCCCAAGCCCGCTGCGCGTGTGGATGTTGGAGTGGAGTACAACCCCCGTGAGCCCTCCTACTTGAGCGCCATGGCCGAGGCTCTTCGGGAGATTCGCATAGCAAATTGCTCGACCGACGAGCCGCGCTTCAGCCGCCAGTCGGGGGCCGCGTCCCGGCCAAGCTTCTCCAAGGCGGAGGTGGCCGAGCTGCGCGAGAAGTTGAAGCAGTGTCCGGATTTCAATCGCCACCTGAATGCGGTCAAGCGCCTGGAGCGAATCGCAGAGTCGAGCGCCAAGATCAAGGAGTCGGTGAAGCGTCAGACGGAATCTCTGGCGCGGCAGTTCGACAGAGTGTTGGCGGTACTTTCTGAGCTGGGTTTCGTCGATGGCTGGGAGCTGACACCATCCGGGGAGCGCCTCGCGGGCCTCTTCCACGAGTCGGACCTGCTGGTGGCGCTGGCTCTGGAACGCGGAGTCTTCGACGGGCTCGAGCCGGAGGAGCTTGCCTCTCTGATCTCGGCATTTGTCTATGAGCCGCGAAATTCGGCGCCGGGCTCCGACCACTTCCCGTCCTTGCGGCTGGAAGAGCGCTTCCACGAGATCGCGGCGCTCCGAATCGAGCTGGTCAAGGCCGAGGGGAGGTTGCGAATTCCTGCCACCAGGCCGGTGGAGTCCGGATTCATGGTGTACGCCAGTGCGTGGGGCCGTGGACGGGATTTGGAGACGGTGCTGGGGGATCGGGGTATGCCAGGAGGCGACTTCGTGCGCAACGTCAAGCAGATAATCGACTTGGCGCGCCAACTCGGGAACGTGGTTTCGGACCCGGAGATGGCCAGGAGGTTCCGTGCCGTGGACAAGCTCATGTGCCGCGGGGTCGTCGAGGCCTCCATTCGCGTGAATCGCTGAAAGGGCCTCACTCTCCGAAAGCCTTGGCGCAGTGCCACCGGCATCGGCAAGCCCTGTAGTTTGTTTGCCAATGAGCCCTGAATTCACGGCCGAGGAGCGAGAGGTACTCTCGCGGCACTTCTCCAACCTCGATAGTCCCGTATACACCTTGACCGACCTGCCGGACGTGACCAAGGCGGCCCTGTTTGCCCGCTATTCGCGCTCACCAAAGTCTTTGCGTCGCCTGTTTCTCGACGAGTTCTCCTCACGCGGGGATGCCGAGCCTGGCAGAGGAACCGACGAGGGCGTCGCTCGGTCGGAGGCACTCTTCTCCCGGGTGCTCGCCGACTACGGGGACGATTCGGTTGCACAGCTTGCAGGGGTGCATGTCGCGCTGGAGGGGATTTCCAACCTGGCCACCAAGGTGGTCGAAAGGCCGAGGCTTGCGGCGTATCTGGAGCAGTCGACCCGCTACATCCCCTATGACTTCCGGGATTCGCTGGGTCGTTATCGCTACGTGCGCCCACCTGAATTGCAGGGGAGTGACCTCGATCGCTTTGAGAGCGAGATGGACGCCCTTTTCGAGTTCTACTCTCGCTTGACGGCGCGCGTCACTGACCGTCTCTTTGCCGCCTCCGGCGGAGTGGATGCGTTGCCGTCGGCAATGAGGGCAACTTTGCGCGCCTTCGCGCTCGACGCGACTCGCGGGCTGCTCCCGGCGGCGACCGCATCAAATGTGGGTGTCTTCGCCTCCGCCCAGGCATTGGAGCAGCTTGTGCTGCACCTCGCTGCGCATCCTTTGGGCGAGATGCGCCTGCTGGGCGATCAGCTTAAGCGCGAGCTGGAACGGGAGATTCCCTCCATGGTCACGAGGTTGTCCCGCCCCGAGCGCCGCGATCCCTGGGTTGAGTACTTGCGTGCCACCAGGCACGGCCTGGGCGGTCTGGCCAAGGAGATTGCGGCTGCGCATGCCGGCGCCCGGCCACTGGGATCGCAGGCCCTGACGGGGCCGCTGGGCTCGTCAGTTACCCTTGTCGACTGGGACTCCGACGCCGAGTCCCGCGTCGGTGCTGCGATTATGGCCGAGACGCTGGGCATGGGTGCCGCCGAAGCTGCAGGGGTAGTGGCGTCGATGAGCGACGCCGAGCTGGACAAGCTTTTCGGCGCATATTGCGGGCAGCGTGAGAATCGTCGCCATCGTCCCGGAAGAGCCTTTGAACGTACCAGGTATCACTTCTCCGTCGAGGCGGATTACGGAGCATTCCGCGACCTGCAGAGGCACAGGATGCTCTCCATCTTCTGGGGGGACCTCGGATGTGAAATGGGTTACTTCACTTCGCCAAAGCTCACGGAAGATGAAGCGGATGCGTATGCTTCCTCGCTGGAGCGAGCTGCGGAGTACCATCGAGAGCTCCGCCGATCGCACGGTTCCAAGGTGGCCGCGTACGCCGTGCCCATGGCGTACCGGATCCGCTTCGACATCGAGCTGAACGCGCGTGAAGGGATACACCTTATAGAGCTCCGATCTGCACCCCAGGGCCACGAAAGCTACCGAGAAGTGGCACAACTGATGTACCGGTGCATTGCCGAGAGTGCCCGCCATCGGCGCATTGCGGAGGCCATGACGCATGTGGACATGAGTGCCGGCGAGAGTGGCCGTCTCACCTCGATCCAGAGACAGGAGCACAAGAAGCCGGCAGGACCCCGGGGCCTCCAAAGCGGACGGCGCGAGTGAAGGTGTCGGTCGCTAGAGTTTTGCGGGAACAAAGCGGCTCCGGAAGTTGATTCAATTGGGCGACAAGCCGCGAATGGTTTTTTGATGCGTCTGGGGGATGGGTGACGCCCCCGGCGGAAGGGAATGTTTGATGCCTAGGAAGAAGGCGAACGACGGCGATGATGTGGTCAGCGCCGAGGATATGCAGGAGTCGGTCGACGACGAGTCGTTTGAGGACTTTGAGGATCCTGAGTTCGAAGAGGATGAGGAACTCGACGCGGAGGAAGACCTCGCAGATCTCGAGGTGGACGAGTTAGAGGATCTCGACGAGCTCGAAGACATCGACGAACTCGACGAGGAGGAGGACCTCGAGGCGCTCGAGACCGAGGAGGAGACCGAGGAGGAGGTCGAGGTCGAGGTTGAAGAGGAAGCCGAAGAGGAAGAGGAGGAGCTTGACGAAGAGGTCGAGGCCAGTCTCGACGACATTCTCAAGGAACGCCTTGTCGTAATGGACGAGGAGGAGGAGAACTACGACGAGGATGAACTCGACGAGCGCTCCGACATCGCCTTGACTGTGCTTCCCAAACAGCCGGACGAGTTCGTCTGCCAGAGCTGTTTCCTGGTCAAGAAGCTGACTCAGCTCGCCGACAAGGAGCGTAGCTACTGTAGGGACTGTGTGTAATATCCGTTCCGTATCGGGGCCAGGGCCCCGCGGGCGCCGGGAGGGTTGATGGACGACGGCGATCTGAAAAAGCTCATTGATTATGCGGTCTATGCGCCCGTTGGGATCATCCACTCGATTGCCGAGGCGATGCCGCGTGCGGTGGAGGAAGGTCGGGCGGTCGTTGAGTCCCGAGCGGCAGCCGCTCGATTCATCGGCCGGATGGCCGTTGGCATGGCGGAGACCAAGGCGCAGGAGCAACTCGCCGAGGTCCGCAAGCAGGCTGAAGGACTGATCGACCTGGTGCTTCCAGAACCTTGGGCCGATTTGGCCCACATGGTCCTGGGTGACCAGCGCGAGGAGCCGACGCCCCCTGCCGCGCGGGAGGAAGACTTTGTCCAAAGCGTACCGGCGGAGAGTGCGATCCCCAAGGCGCCTCGAATCCAGGTCGACCTCGGTGAAGTCGAGGCCGTGATACCCAACTATGCCACTCTCTCGGCCACCCAGATAACGGCGAAGATGGACCTCCTGTCCAAGCGTGAACTCAGGCTGGTCTACGAATACGAACTGGGCCATAGGGGGCGCAAGACGATTCTTGCCAGGGCCGAGAAGCTCCTGTAGGCGCTATGGCGACCTCTGAGTCGCGGGGTACTCGTGCGCCGGTCGAATTCGAGCTCAAGGTGCTGGCGGTGCCGGAGTGCGATTCCGCCGTAGCCCTGGCGATTGCGGCCTACGAAGAGCTTTGCGTATTCAAAGGCGGCGACGAGATTGCTCTAGCTATGTGGACCGCCCTAATGTCCGCGCTTGGTAGCGGGTCGTCGGCACTTGAGGATATCCGGAGTTCGGCGGGGCGTAGCGTGGCGTTCGAATTCAAGGATGGGCCGGCCGTCATCGGCCTGGGGGTCTTGAAACTGGGGCCGGTGGCCCGGACAGAAGAGGCGGAAGCCTTTATCTATCTCCGCGCCGATCAACGAGGGCGGGGGGCCGGCTCCGCGCTGCTAAGGATGCTCGACGCGTGGGCGCGTTCCCAGGGCGCGTCCGGTGTATTCTTTCGCGTCCCACCCGGATCGCGAGAGGGGAAGAACCTGGGCGAGCGCAACGGCTATCGAGCGAGGTCGCTGAAGATGAGGCGCGCGGAACCCTCTTGAGCCGGGCTATTAGCGGCCCTGCCAATGGGGATCGCGCTTCTCGATGAAAGCTCGTGGCCCTTCCCGAAAGTCCTCGGTAGTCGCTAGGCGCGCCATCGCGTCCCCGCTCAGCGCGAAGAGGTGGTCTTCGGATGCGGAGAAGGCCTGGTTGCTAATGGCTAGCGCCTCGCGTACCGCGAGCGGGGCATTCGCCGCGATCCTCATCGCCAATACGGTAGCTGCTTCCTCGAGTTCCGATTCGTCGCATAACACATTGACCATTCCGAACTCGTGGGCACGCTCCGCTGAAATCGGGTCGCCCGTCAAGATGACCTCCGTAGCGAGATTGCGCGGTAGAACCCGAGGCAGCCTGAACAGCCCGCCTGCGGCAGCCACAAGCGAGCGCTTGACTTCCGGGAGACCGAATTTTGCCCCCCGGGAGGCGACGATGAGGTCGCAGGCCATGGCAATCTCGCATCCGCCGGCCAGCGCCGAACCGTGCACGGCGGCGATGATCGGCTTGACCCGCTTGCGGGCTACGATCCCGGCAAACCCTCCGCGCACCGTGCGAAGGGAAGCTGCGTTACCGGCGGCTATCTCCTTTAGGTCGGCTCCGGCAGAGAAGTTCGTACCGGCTCCCGACAGGATCGCCACCCATGCGGATTGGTCGGATTCGAATTCATCGATCGCGGCTTCCATCTCCGCCGCGACAGCACCATTAACCGCGTTGCGAGCCTCCGGCCGATCGATCTTGATTCCGAAGATGTGGTCGCTGATTCGGTGCGTGATGACGGCCATCTAATACTCCTGGGGTTGCTTGGCGTTCCGAAGCCTGCTGTGTTCTGGAGCCAAGCTTAGCCTTGGGGATAGGGCCGACGAGGGAGAATATGCAGAACGGCCAGCCATCTCTGGCTGGCCGTCGCAATGTAACGAGCGCTGCGCAGTCGTACTAGCTTTGGTCAGCCTCTGGCGCGGGAGCCTCTTTGGCCACGGCCTCAGCCTCTGGCGCAGGAGCGTCTTTGGCCACGGCCTCAGCCTCTGGCGCGGGAGCCTCTTTGGCCACGGCCTCAGCCTCTGGCGCGGGAGCCTCTTTGGCCACGGCCTCAGCCTCTGGCGCAGGAGCCTCTTTGGCCACGGCCTCAGCCTCTGGCGCAGGAGCGTCTTCGGCCACGGCCTCAGCCTCTGGCGCAGGAGCGTCTTCGGCCACGGCCTCAGCCTCTGGCGCAGGAGCGTCTCCGGCCACGGCCTCAGCCTCTGGCGCAGGAGCGTCTTCGGCCACGGCCTCAGCCTCTGGCGCAGGAGCGTCTTCGGC
>JAJZLQ010000129.1 GCA_021850605.1 Actinomycetes bacterium | reverse complement strand
GATCTTGTCCTTATGCTGGCGACGTGTAGTGGCAACATGCATAGCCCCGCTAAAGCGTTTCACATGCTCATGCTATCACACCCAGATTTCCATGTCAAGTCACTCGTGTCTACACTTTCAGCCAGCCATTACCTGTATACCCAGTTCGCACCTGATATTGGGGTCAGAATCCGTCGTAAGTTCGGGCTAAGCAAATGGGGTGCCCAGGGGCTGGAACTCACCTTGAGTGTCAACGTTTCGGGGCACCAGCTGCTGCAACCCGGTTTTCCCAACCTGGTGACCGAGATGATCGCCGCCTCAACCTTCGAGCCGGGCCGCCTGACGCTCGAGGTCACCGAGACCGCCCTCTTGGCCGACCTCGGGGTTGCCACCGCCCAAATGCGCCGGCTCCGCGACCTGGGCGTCGGCCTGGCCATCGATGACTTCGGGACCGGCTACTCCTCACTCACCTACCTGCGCAAGCTGCCATTCACCGAGATGAAGCTGGACCGGTCGTTCATATCGGGACTCGGCTCAGATGCAGGCGACGAGGCGATCGTCTCCTCTGCCATCGCTCTCGGGCAAACGTTCCGCATCCGCACGGTGGCCGAAGGAGTGGAGACCGAGCTCCAGTACTCGAGGCTCAAGGCCCTGGGCTGCGACGCCGCCCAGGGCTACCTGTTTGGCAAGCCCATGCCTCTCGGGGAACTTGAGCGGCGCCTCGGGATTCACGCCAAAAGCTGAATTACCCGTCCTTACAGGAGCACCTTGGCTATCTCCGCCATGTGCAGGATGTAGTTGGGGAAGATACCGAAGATGACCGTGCCGGCCACGCCGATGCCCACCACTATCTGTGCTTCCACCGGAAGTGAGACCTTCTCGGCCAGAGGGGCTGAGGCCACCTCGGTCTCTCCTTCGCCGGCCACACCGGTGGTGGCGGCCATTGCCATCTGCGGCTGGCGAACCAGGGAACGTCGCCTGGGCCCGCGCGCATAGGCCACCGCCACCACTCTGAGGTAGAAGAAAGTAGCGATCACGGCGGAGAGCATGGCGATCACGGCCAGAACGTAGGAGTGCGCTGCCACTACGGCCGAGACCACGGCGAACTTGGCCACAAGGCCGGTGGTCAAAGGTGCTCCGGCCTGGGCAACCAGGAGAACAGCCAGGAAAAATGCGATCCCGGGATTGCGAGACGCGAGGCCACGGAGGTTCTCCAGCGGCACTCGCCCGGTCTCGCGATCCTCGAAAGAGTTTACGATGGCGAAGGTCGCGACCACCATGAAGGCATAGGCCAGTAGGTAATAGATCGAGGCCGAAGTGCCTTTGCTGGTTGCGGCCTCCACGCCGAGCAGGACGAAGCCGGCGTGATTGATCGATGAGTAGGCGAGCATGCGCTTCAGATCGTTCTGAACAACGGCAAGCACTGCACCGACGAGCAGCGTAAGTGCCGCCAGTGCCCAAATGATCGGCTGCCAATCG
The DNA here is from genome assembly GCA_021850605.1 of Actinomycetes bacterium. Classification (GTDB taxonomy): domain Bacteria; phylum Actinomycetota; class Acidimicrobiia; order Acidimicrobiales; family Acidimicrobiaceae; genus Acidithrix. The sequence goes on along the minus strand of JAJZLQ010000129.1, from coordinate 26,287 downwards.
AGGCGCAAAGTGGGGAGCGCCGAAACCAGGATACGAAGCAAGCCCGCGAAGCCGGCCGCCTTTGCCACCGCCGCCATGTAGCCCACCGACGCCGAAGGAGACCCCTGATAGACGTCAGGCGTCCAGAGGTGGAAGGGAACCGCAGCCACCTTGAAGCCGAGACCAACGATAAGAAGCGACATACCGGCCAGTAGCACGCCATTGGACGTGATCGAATTCGAGGCCAGGAATCCCGCGATCTTGGCGATGTTGGTGGAGCCGGTGGCCCCGTAGGTGAGCGCGATACCGTATAGAAACAGCGCGGAGGAAAATCCACCGAGGATGAAGTACTTCAACGCAGCCTCGCCCGATGCGCCGGAGCGCTTCTCGAAGCCTGCAAGGACATAAAGGGCTATCGAGAGAATCTCGAGGCCGAGGAAGATAACGATCAGATCTCCGGCGCTCGCCAGAAGCATCGCACCGGTGGCCGAAAGCAGCAACAGCCCCTGGAATTCCCCGGTGCCGAAACGGCCCTCGGAAAGGTACGCGGATCCCAGCAGGGTGCCCAGGAAGGTGGTGGCTGAGATGGTGATCAGCATGAAGACGGCGAAGCCGTCGATGGTGAGCGAAGAGGCTATGGCCCGGTACGGGCCATGGTCAGCGAAGTTCGCCCACATGGTGGCCGAATCGGCGAAAGCGATCAGGGCGGCCAGCGCGGCCAGGATCGACGGGGTCCGAGTACGGCGCGTAGACGGGAAGAGCGAAGTGGTGAGCATGACCACCAGCGCCCCGACCACGAGCACAATCTCCGGGCCGATCGCCTTATAGGAGATGGTGGGGAAGGTGATCGCCGGTCCGGATGAGATCACTGCGAATAGCTGCTCCATGTGAGCTTCAGCCCCTTCCTGCTTGGGTGTGCGCAGCTGCTGATGGCCCAGGCTGTGCAGCCTGGACATGGGCGACCAGGGCATCCACCGTCGGGCTAATGCGCGAAAGAATTGGCCGTGGATAGACGCCGAGCGCTATCACGATCACGATCAGCGGGACCAGAACCAGGATCTGGGACCGCTTCAGGTCCACCGCCCGCTCCTCCGGGATCAGGCCGGGCTCCTTGGGAGTTCCATGGAACACCCGCTGATACGCCCAGAGCATGTAGATGGCTCCGATGACCACGCCGGAGGTGCCCACCACCGCCCACCAGCGGTGGGTGGAGAATCCGCCCACCAGGATCAGGAACTCGCCGACGAAACCGGACAGGCCGGGGAGGCCGATCGAGGACATGACGAAGAGCGTGAAGATGCCCGCCAACACCGGCGCCCGTGACTGCAACCCGCCCAGGGAATCCATGTCAAAGGCGTGAGTGGAGTAGAAGAGATAGCCGACCAGCAGGAACAAGGCAGCGGTGTAAACGCCGTGGTTGATCATCTGCAGCACACCGCCCGCCACGCCTGCTCGGCTCAGGCCGAAAATACCCAGCACGATGAAGCCCATGTGGCTCAGCGACGAATAGGCGAGCATCCTCTTGATATCGCTTTCGGCCGCAGCGACCACGCCTCCGTAGATGATGCCGATCACCGCCAGCGTCAGAAGCAGCGGGCCGAAGGTCACGACCGCGCGCGGGAAGAGCGTGAAGTCGAAGCGCAGAATACCGTAGGTGCCGAGTTTGGCCATGATCGCCGCGAGAACCACGACTCCTGCGGTTGGGGCTTGCCTATAGGCGTCGGGTGACCAGGTGTGGAAGGGAAAGATCGGGGCTTTGACCGCGAATGCTGCCGTGAAGGCGAGGAAGAGCCAGTCCTCCGTGGTCGACGAGAGGCGGGTATGGGCCAGCTGCGAGATGTTGAAGGTCATCACACCGGTCTGGCTGTCATGGATGAAGACCAGCGCAAGCATTCCAACGAGAAGAAGCGCGGAACCGAGGAAGGTGTAGACGAAGAACTTGATTGCCGCTGCGCCGCTTCGCTCGTAGCCCCAGGAGCCGATGAGGAAGTAGGTCGGGATGAGGGTCAGCTCAAAGGTGACGAAGAACGCGAACAGGTCCAGACTGGCGAAGCTGCCCATGCAGGCCGCCTCGAGCAGGAGCATCCACGCCGCGAAGCTATGCCCGTTGACGCGCTCTCGTGCCCCTAATAGGGCAAGCGGGAAGATAATGGCGGTCAGGACCACCAGGAATATGGAGATCCCGTCAACTCCCAGCCTCCAGGAGATCCCAAAGGTGGGTATCCAGTTGTAGGAGGAGACCCCCTGGTATCCGGCAACTCCGGGCTTGAACTGGACGGCGAGAACGATGGCCAGAACCGCCTCCACCACGGAGACAGCGATCGCCAGCGGATACACCGCCTTGCCCCGTGCGCTCTTGGGAATCAGGGCCGCCACCAGCGCCGCGATAGCGGGCAGCAGTACCAGCACTTGTAGCTCAGAACTCAATTTCCACCACCGCTATCCATCCAGAGACCTGAAGCGCACCCATTAGAAGCTCGCCCTTGTGAGCACAAAGCCGAGGATCAGAACCACCCCGAAACTGATCACCAGCGCGTAGGAGCGGACGTAACCGCTCTGCAACTTGCGGACCTGGCCCGCAGTACCTGCCACCAGGGTTCCGGTCCCCTTCACCGCACCATCGATCAGGGCGTTGTCCACCACCGAGTTCATCGAGCGGGCGAGAACCTGTGAACCGCCGGAAAAGACCTTGTCCAGGAAGAGATCGATTCCCCATGCCTTGACCAGGAAGCGTGGCTCGAGCGTTGCGTTTTCGGATCGTGAGGCCCAAGCACGCCACGCCAGGACAATGCCGATGATCGCGAAGACCGCATCTCCGGACTCCAGGATCGCTCTTGTCCCGGTCCCGAAGCCCAAGGCGGCCTCGGCGGAACCAAAGACCGGCGACAGCCAGTTCGCAAGGAAGTCCGTCGAGGAGGTAAAGCCCAGGTTGAGAACGCCGGCGACCACCGAGGCGACCGCGAGGACTACCAGTGGAACGGTCATGATCGCAGGAGACTCATGAGGCTCGGCATGATGATCCGAACCCGCCAGAGCCTTTGCATAGCGGGCATCCCCGAAGAAGACCAGATATACCTCGCGCCCCATGTAGTAGGCGGTCAAAACCGCGGTCAAGGCGCCCAGTGCCCACAGCCAGGGAGACTTGGAATATGCCCCCAACAGAACGTCGCCCTTGGAGAAGAAGCCCGAGAAAGGAGGCAGGCCCGCGATGGAAAGCCAGGCGATGATAAATGTGAATCCCGTGATGGGCATCAGCTTGTAGAGGGCGCCCATCTTTTTGATGTCCTGCTCGTCGTGCATGGAATGGATGACCGAACCAGCCCCAAGGAAGAGCAGTCCCTTGTAGAAGGCGTGTGTGATCATGAGGAAGATCGCCGCCACGTAGGCTCCCGACCCGATCCCCAGAAACATGTAACCCAACTGCGAGACGGTGGAGTAGGCGAGAACCTTCTTTATGTCATTCTGGCTCGTAGCCGCGGCGGCCGCCACGAAGGCCGTGACCACGCCGACGATGGCAATGACCGTCCCGGCGCTCGCTGAGAGATGGAGGATCGGCGAGATCCTGGCCATCAGATAAACGCCCGCGGTGACCATGGTGGCCGCGTGGATCAGGGCTGAGACCGGGGTCGGGCCCTCCATCGCATCCACCAGCCAAACGAAGAGTGGAATCTGGGCCGACTTGCCGGCTGCGCCCACGAAGAAGAGGAGGGCGATGGCCGTCGCATCCGTCGAGGAGATGACTCCGTGGTGGGCGGCATGGAAGGCGCCCGTGTAGTTCAACGTACCGGTGACCTTGAAGAGCAGGAACATGCCCACCATGTACCCGAAGTCACCGATCCGGTTGACGATAAATGCCTTCTTACCCGCCGCAGCGGCGGTATTGCGATGGAACCAGAATGAGATCAGCCAGTATGAGCAGGCGCCGACCCCCTCCCAGCCCAGGAAGGTGAGGACGAAGTTGTTCGCCAGAACCAGGGTCAACATCGAGAAGACGAAGAGGTTCAGGTAGACGAAGAACGTCCTGAAGCGCGGGTCGTGATCCATGTACCCGATCGAGTAGGCGTGGATCAGCGCGGCGACGCCGGTGACAAAGAGAATCATCGCCGCCGAGAGAGGATCGAGATAGAAGCCCCAGGCGATCTTCAACCCGCCCACTTGGAACCAGGTGAAAAGGTTGCCGGTCTCCAGGCGCGGCACCCCCATTGACAGGAGGTGGAGGTACTCGACAATGGCGATGACGAATGCGCCACCCACCACCGCAGTGGCCAGCCAGCCGACCAGGCGTTTGGGCAGATATCTCCCGAAGAGAAGGTTGATGGCGAAGCCGAGGAGCGGAAGCCCCGGTATCAGAAAGACAAGTCCTCGCATGCTAACCCTTCAAGATGTGTAGGTCGTCGGCCGTAGCACCCACACGCCGGCGGAAGATGGAGACGATGATTCCGAGGCCCACGACGACCTCGGCCGCCGCCACGACGAGCACGAAAAAGACAAGCACTTGACCGGCGATGTCGCCCAGCATCCGCGCGAAGGTGACGAATGTGAGATTGACCGCGTTGAGCATCATCTCGATGCACATGAACATCACGATGACGTTGCGCCGGACGAGCACCCCGATTATTCCCAGCGAGAAGAGAACCGCCGCCAGGATCAGGTACCAGCTACCAGGGACGCTCACCTATCCACCGCCTTTCCTTCGACCATCTTGGAGCCCTCCTCCTCGGCATTGGCCGTAACCACACGCCGTGCCAGGTAGACCGCGGCCAGAACCGCGATGACCAAGAGGACCGCCGTCGCCTCGAACGGCAGCAGGTAGGTGGAGAAGACCTCCGCCGCGATCCTTTGCACGTTATCGTACGAGTTGCCCACCGGGCCATTCGCCGCATGGGCCCCGGTAGCCCAGGTGGTCCGCGCCAGCAGGAGCACCTCGCCCAAGGCGATCACGCCCGCCGCCGCTGCCAGCGGCCTCTGGGCGCGCAAGGACTCTCGCCCGAAGATCTCCTGCCGGTCCACGCCGAGCAGCATGATCACGAAGAGGAAGAGCACGACAATTGCGCCTGCGTAGACAATCACCTGAACAGCCGCCAGGAACTGGGCGTCCTGCTCGATGAAGAGCACCGCGATGCCGAACATGGTGAGCACAAGCGAAAGCGCCGAGTGCACCGGATTACGCGAGGCGATAACGCCGAAGGCGCCCCCGATCACCATCAATGCCGCGGCGGCAAAGGTGATCAGGTCCGGCTTGGCGATCGCGGCCAGCAAAAATGTGGGCTCCATTACCGGACCCTCCCGCCGGCCTTGCGCGGAATGCGGTCGGCCATCACCTCGCGAACGAGGAACTCCGGCGTGGCCTGCTCGGGCGGGAGATCACTCTGCCCCCGCTCCGGAGCGCGCGTGCCGTAGCCGAGCTCGTTGGACCAGTGCACGATGCCCTCGTAGTCGGGATCCCCGCTCGGCGAGGTCGCTCGCATCCATCCCGAATCGAGTTTGTCGTCACCTTCGCGCCAATCCTCCCAAGGCTGCTGGCGAGGCTTGCCGTCATCGTCCACCACCAACTCCGCCTTGGTATATATCGCATCCTCGCGCGAGGTGAACGAGAACTCGAAAAGCTTGGACTCGGTGATCGCCTCGGTCGGGCATGCCTCAACGCAAAGGTCGCAGTGAATGCACCTCAGGAAGTTGATCTCATAGACGAATCCGTAGCGCTCCCCGGGGGACACCGGATCCTCGAGCGGATTGTCCTTGCCCCGGACGTAGATGCAGCCGACCGGGCAGACGCCCGCGCACAACTCGCAGCCGATGCACTTCTCCATTCCGTCCTCGTACCGGTTGAGCACGTGGCGCCCATGGAAGCGCGGTGGCTTAGGCCGCTTCTCCTTCGGGTACTGGGTGGTGATCCGAGGTTCGGCCATCTGCTTGAACGTGACCTTGAACCCCTTCAAGCCGTCAAGAACGCCCATTCGGCATCAATCTCCCTCGGGGCGGATCGGCTCCGCCGCCGGTAGCTTGCGGAAGGTCGTGATCACCTCGGACTCGGAGCCGGTCTCGCGCCCGATGATGATCGCCCTGTAAAGGACAGCCCCCGCCGCCGCAAAGACGACGAAGAGGACCAGGCCGTAAATCCGGCTGACCTGCATTGCAGCGACCACCAGCAGCCATGCCAGCGCCCCCGGAATCAGCAGCTTCCAGCCCAGGTCCATCAGCTGGTCATAACGAAGGCGCGGCAGGGCGGCGCGCACCCAGACGTAGAAGAACAGGAGCGCTCCGGTCTTGATGAGGAACCACAGAATTGGCCAGATAAACGAGGGGCCGCCCAGATTGGGTCCGTCCGGGCCGCCCAGGAAGAGCGTCACGATCACGGCTGACATCGTGATGGCGTTCATGAACTCGGAGAGGAAGAAGAGGGCGAAGCGGATCGAGGAGTACTCGGTCACATATCCGCCGACCAGTTCCTGCTCGGCCTCGGTCAGGTCGAAAGGCGGCCGGTTGAGCTCGGCCGTGGCCGCCACCAGGAAGATAAGAAACGGGACAACCCCAAGCCGGATGATGTTCCACTTGGGGAAGATGTGGAAGAATGCGCCGGCCTGGGAGGTGACGATGGCACGCGTGCTCAAGGAACCAGTGATCAGCACGACGGCAGCCACGGACAGGCCCATGGCGGCCTCGTACGAGACCATCTGAGCCGAGGCGCGCACCGAGCCGAGCAGCGGATACTTCGAGCCCGAGGACCATCCGGCGAGCATTGTGCCGTACACGGAGATCGAGGACATGGCGAGCAGGAGAAGAATCCCGATAGGCGGATCGGCTACCTGCAGCTGTACCGTGTGCCCGAAGATGTGAACCACACCGCCGACCGGCACAATGGTGAAAGCTACGAGCGCGGGAACCAGCACCAGATAAGGCGCGAGCTTGAAGGCGAAGCGGTCCGCCTTCTCGGGGATCAGGTCCTCCTTGAAGAAGAGCTTGATACCATCCGCCAGGGTCTGCAATAGCCCCCAAGGTCCGGCCCGGTTGGGGCCGATACGATTCTGCATATCCGAGATCAACTTGCGCTCGAACCAGATCATCAGCATCACCGCAACCATCAGCGCGGCGAAGGCCACCAAAACCTTCACCAGCACGATGACGATGACGCCTATTGATATATGGCCAAGAAAGAGCGGGTCCTGACCCATCAGTTGCTCCCCACTTTCACGTGCGTGGCCCAAGACCCCGACCTGACCAGCTGGAGAAGGTTGGCCCCTTTACCGAGCCTTCCCTGTACCACACCTTCAGGAAGCGCCTTGTCCGCCCTCGCAACTACCAGAACCTCCACGCCGTGATCCCCGGTCAGCTTGACCTCCGAACCGTCCGCCGCTCCGATCGCCTCGAGCGTGGCCGGAGCCACCCGAACTTCTGCTTGCGCAGTCAGCTGAGACAGGATCGGTGCCGCCGCCAGTTGGGGGGTTGGCCGGTACATCCTGCGAGTCAGCAGGAGTCTCAGCCTCCCCTCCGCAGGCGCGCTCACCGCAGCGGCATCGACCGTGAATTCAGGAAGGTTCGGCACAGAGACAGAGGGTGCTCCGCCGTCGACTTTTGTAGCCGAACCCGCTTCTTCGCTGGCGAATGGCTTTGCTGGCCCCTGATGGTACGGCGCAATAAGTCCTGGGGTGGCGATCGGATCGAGCTTTCGTGGCCCCGACCCGATGGAGATTGCCTTGCGCCCCAATGGAACCACAAGCCCATCCGGGTAGCGGTCGGAGGCAAGGTCGGCATACGAGACGCCGCGGTAAAGCGCCAGCTCGCCACTCATCTCAGCGAAGATCGTCTCCGGAGCCGTCAGGCCGGAGGGGGCGCCGATTTCACGGGCGATTTCGGCGGCAATCAAGTAGTCCGGCTTGGCCTGCCCCTTGGGCACGGTCACCTGCCCGAGACGGGTCACTCTGCCTTCGAAATTGGTCGTGGTCCCTGCGGACTCGCCAAATGCGGCGAGGGGCAGGATCACATCGGCATAGTCCGTAGCGGGGTTCTCGAACGAGTCGATGACCACCACGGTCGCGTTTTCCAGAGCCGCCTTGACCAAGGCGGTATCGGGCAGATCGGCAAGAGGATCCACTCCGAGCAGGAAGAGGAGCATGGGCTCATCGGCCGCACGCGCAATTATTTCGCGGGCGTCGTCGGAGACGGATGCGGCTACCCTTCCTGGCAGCCAACCGGGAACCGCCCCGAGATCCATGGCGCCGAAAATATTTGCGCGGGAGTTGGAGAAGAGGAACTTGGCCGCGGGCCACTTCTTTGAGCAGACCGACGCCAGGGATCCATAGACCGCAGAGGGATCGGCGAAGTTGGACTTGCCAACCAGGAACACGGCTCCCTCACCCGCGTCGCCCGCGGATGCGTTCACCGCGGCCGCCAGGCGCTCGGCCTCCGCGCCTCCGCTCCGTAACGAGGCTGCGAGCTGAGCCGCCGAGAACGGGAGCCGCTCCGTCGCCAGCGGAGAGATGGAGGTTTCGAGTTCGGAAACCTCGATGATGCGCAGGCCCTTTTTCACCGCCTCGTTGAGGCGGAGGAAGAGGACGGGAAGCTCCTCGCGCACGTCCGAGCTCGCCACCACCAGCACCTTGGCTTCCAGCGCTTCCACCAGGGTTGCACGCGGCGTGGCGAAGACCACCGAGGCAGGGACCCCGCCGTCGATATCCGCATCGAAGAGGCTGGTGCCGATGGCCGTCTTCGCAAGCTTCACGAAGGAGTAGATGCCCTCGTTGGTGAAGCCCGCACCACCAAGGAACGCGATGGAGCCGGCCCCGTGCCCGGATGTGAAGTTACGAATGTGGGTACCGACGCGGGCGATCGCATCGCGCCAGGAAACTTCGGCCATCTCGGAGCGGTAACGTACCTTGGGCTCCACCAGGCGCCTATCCGAGTCGAGCGCCTCGTAGGAGAAGCGGCCCAAATCGCAGAGCCAGGAAGTGTTCACCACGTCGGAGTCGATACCCACGAACCGGGTGACCTCACCGCGGGAGAACTGGACCGCCATACGGCACCCCAGCGAGCATTGGGTACAGGTGCTCTCGGCCTCCTCCAAGTCCCATGGACGCGCCTTGAAACGATACGGGCGTGCGGTGAGCGCGCCGACGGGGCAGATCTGCACCGTGTTGCCCGAGAAGTAGGAGGTGAACTCCCTATCGGGGAAGGTGCTGATCTCGGTGTGATCTCCGCGTCCGGCGAAGTCGATGAACGCATCCCGCGCGACCTCGTCGGCAAAGCGGGTGCAGCGGTCGCACTGGATGCAGCGCTCTCGATCCAGGAGCACCAGCTTGGAGATCTCGATCGGCTTCTCCCAGTGGCGCTTTTCCTCAACAAAGCGGGACTCCCCGGGGCCATAGGCCAGCGTCTGATCCTGAAGTGGGCATTCGCCGCCCTTGTCGCATACAGGACAGTCAAGGGGATGGTTTACCAGCAGGAACTCCAGTACCCCGTCTTGGGCCTTCTTTACCTTGTCGGACTGGGTAACGACCTGCATCCCCTCGGCCACCGGCAGGTAGCAGGACGGCTGAAGCGAGAACCCGCGGGGCCCGGAAACCTCCACCAGACACATCCGGCAGACGCCCACCGAACGCATGCGGGGGTGGTAGCAAAAGCGGGGTATGAAAGTCCCCGCCCGCTCGGCGGCCTCGATGATGAGCTCTCCCGGTTTGGCCTCGATCTCGACACCGTCCAGGGTGATGTGGACGCTGGCCGGCGTCTCAGCGTTACTCATAGGGGCAACCACCCTCCTTGATATGGACTAAAAATTCGTCCCTGAACATCCGGATTGCCGAGGCCACCGAGGATGGTATAGAAGGGCCGAGCACACAGATCGTCGTCTGCTGAGGTGGCCACGCCACCCCTGGGGAGATGTTGTCGCAGGCGTCCATCAGGAGATCAAGGTCGGCCTCCCGACCGGCCCCTTGCTCGATGCGGCGCATCATCTTCTCAATCCATCCGCTTCCCTCGCGGCACGGAGTGCACTGGCCGCAGGACTCGCGCCAGAAGAACTTCGCTATGCGCCAGGCCGCCCTCACCATGCAGGTGTGGTCGTCCATCATGACGATGGAGCCTGAGCCGAGCATCGAACCGGCCTTGGCGACGTCGTCCTGGCTAAGAGGAATGTCAAGCTGGTCGGGGCCAAACCACGGGGCGGATACACCGCCGGGGATGAACGCCTTCACCTGGCGCCCGAGCCGCATGCCGCCGCCGTACTCAGGACGCTCCACCAGATCGCGGAAGGTGAGCTTGGCCATCTCGACCTCGTAGTTGCCCGGGCGGTTGACGTGACCGGCGAGGGCGAAAATGCGAGTGCCGGTGGAACGCCCGACGCCCAGCGCCGCGAAGGATGCTCCCCCGTTGTTCACGATCCAGGGGATGTTTGACATCGACTCGACGTTGTTGACGATGGTCGGCTCGCCGTAGAGGCCGATGACCGCCGGGAAGTACGGTGGCTTGATCCGCGGAAACCCACGCTTGCCTTCGAGCGACTCGAGCAGCGCGGTCTCCTCGCCACAGATGTACGCGCCGGCACCTGGATGTACAACCAGATCCACCGAGAACCCGCTGCCGAAGATGTTGCGGCCAATGGCCCCATGGGCGTAAGCCTCGTTCACCGCGGCCTGAAGTCGCTCCAAGCCCAGCGCGAACTCGCCGCGCACGAAGATGAAGGCACGGGCCGCACCAACCGCGTAGGCGGAGATAAGCGTCCCCTCCACGATCTGGTGCGGATCGTTCTCGATGAGCATGTGGTCCTTGAAGGTGGCCGGCTCTGACTCATCGCCGTTCACCACCAAATAGCGGACCGGTGCGGGCTTGAGCATGCTCCACTTGCGGCCCACCTCGAAGCCGGCGCCTCCACGTCCGAGCAGGTTGCTCTTGGACACCTCGTCCGCCACCTGCTCCGGTGTCATCGTGGTAAGCGCCTTGCGCAGCGCGGTATAGCCCCCGGTAGCCAGGTAGGTCTTGATCCCCCAGGACTCCTCGAGTCCAATCCGGGAAGTGACGATCTTTGGCACCTGATTGGCCTGCTCCATCAGTTGCCCTCCTTGGCCGCCTCAGCGGCTGCCTTGCGCTCGGCCTTGGCCCGGTCCATCTCTTTGCGCTCCGCGAGGACCTCGTCCAGCGGAACCTCGATGCCGTTTTCGCGCATGACGCGGATCAGGGTCCCGTGCGGAGGGACAACGCCGTCGTAGTCGCCCGCCCTCAGCTTGGCAATCAAGTCGTCGAAGCTCTCCCCGGTCAGCGGGCCGAAGAAGCGATAGTTCACCTGAACCGCCGGCGCCTTGTCGCAGTGCGCGACGCACTCCACCTCTTCGAGGGTGAACATCTCATCCTCGGTGGTCCCGCCCGCCGCGACGCCAAGGCTGGCCTCGGCGTGCTCCAAAAGCTCGCCGCCGCCCTGCAGCAGGCAGGCGACGTTGGTGCACACGCCCACTAGGAACTTCCCAACAGGTTCAGTATGGAGCATGTCGTAGAAGCTCGCGGTGCCGTAAACCTCGGCCGGCGTGACTCCGGTTAGTTCCGCGATCTCCTCCATTAGTGGCGAGGTGAGATGGCCGGCCTGCTCCTGGGCCAGATGGCAGAGAGGGATGAGGGCACTGCGACGCTGGGGGTACAACGTCAGCAGGTTCTCGGCTCGCTCCCTCATTTCCGGGCTGAATGCACCCATTAGCGGTCCACCTCTCCCATGACCGGGTCGACTGAAGAAATGATCGCCACCGCATCGGCCACGAGGCCTCCACGCATCATCACCGGCAGCGATTGAAGATTGACGAAGGACGGCCCCCGGATGTGCATGCGATACGGCTTGGAGGAGCCGTCGGAGACCATGTAGCAGCCAAGCTCGCCGCGGGGGGATTCGATCGCCACGTAAACCTCGCCCGGAGGCACTTTGATGCCTTCGGTGAACAGCTTGAAATGGTGGATGAGCGCTTCCATGGACTCGTCGATACGCTTGCGCGGTGGAGGGGTGATCTTCTTGTCGAGCACCCGGTAGGGGCCGGATGGCATCTTGTCCAGGATCTGGGTAATAATTCGCACCGACTCGCGCAGCTCCGCCAGGCGCACGGCATACCGATCGAAAGTGTCGCCCACGCTGCCAACGACTACATCGAACTCGACTTGGTCGTATGCAAGGTAAGGCATGCTCTTGCGCAGGTCCCATGCGACGCCGGTTGATCTCAAAACCGGTCCAGTGGCGGACAGTGCCAGGGCCTGCTCCTGCGTGAGGATGCCGACGCCTTCGGTGCGCTCCTTGAAGATCGGCTGCCCGGTGAGCATGTCGTTGTATTCATCGAGCCGGCCTGGAATGGTCTGGGCGATCGCCAGAATATCGTCCTCCCAGCCATCGGGCAGATCGGCCGCAACGCCCCCGGGACGGATGTAGTTGTGATTCATCCGCAACCCGGTCACCTTCTCGAAGAAGCTGAGGATCATTTCGCGATCGCGGAATCCAAAGATCATCATCGAGGTGGAGCCGAGGTCCATGCCGTTGGTGGCCATCCACATGAGGTGCGACGAGATGCGGTTCAGCTCTGACATGAGCATGCGGATCCAGGTCGCCCTCTCGGGAATCTCGACTCCGAGCAAGGCCTCCGTCGCCAACGAGAAGACGAGCTCGTTGTGCAATGGCGAGAGGTAGTCCATTCGGGTCACGTTGGTTGACCCCTGGATGTAGCTGAGCCCCTCGCCGGTCTTCTCCATGCCGGTGTGCAGATAGCCGATCACCGGCTTGGTGCGGAGCACCGTCTCACCCTGCAGCTCCATCATGAGCCTCAGAACCCCGTGCGTTGACGGGTGCTGAGGGCCCATGTTGATGATCATCGTCTCGTCATCGGAGATCTCGACGTCGATGTCGCCGGCATCAACGACCACGCCCTCGGCCAGGCGCAGCACCGCGCCCTCTTCGACCGTCAGCTCTCGCGGAGCGGTGAACTCCCGCTCGGTCATCTCCTGCGGCCCCTCGAAGGTCTCCTTCGAGAATTCCGCTTCGGCCTGCATTTGGCTTTTTTCCTCGTCAGTCATGCTTCTTTACCGCTATCTGATCGCCGGGGAGTGCTTGAACTGCACCGGAACGCGCTCAGCCGAGTAGTCCTTGCGCAGCGGATGCCCTTCCCACTCTTCGGGCATGAGGATCCTCGTCAAATCGGGGTGCCCTGAAAAGACAATCCCCATGAGGTCGTAAGCCTCCCTCTCCATGGCCTCGGTACCCGGATAGTGGTAAAAGAGCGTGGGGACGGTGGGGTCGGACTCAGGCACCTGGACACGGATGCGTACTCGTGAGCGCATTTTGACCGAGGTGAGATTCACCACCACCTCGAAACGTTCGGCCACCACTCCGGCTGGAAGCGGGCGGTCGAAGTGCTGAAGATAGTCAACGGCACATAGGTCGGAACAGTACTCGTAACCCGACTTGTGAAGCTCCGCCACCAGTGCGTCGTATTGCTCCCGGGTTGGAAAGTAGTTCCCAGCCTCGTTCTTGATCACGTCGTCGATCATTTATTGCCCACGATCTTCATGGAGGCGCCGGCTGCCGCATTCTGCTTGCCCGATATTCCGGTGGGATCGAGGTGAATGCCCAGGCCCTCCCCCTTACGCCGGGTTATCGCGCCGGTCCGAATCTTCTCGTGCAAGGTGAGGATGGCGTGGATGAGAGTCTCGGGTCCAGGCGGGCATCCCGGCGCGTACACGTCGACGGGCACGATCTGGTCGACGCCTTGCACCACTGCGTAGTTGTTGAACAGTCCACCGGTAGAGGCGCAAACGCCCATGGAGATGACCCACTTGGGCTCCATCATCTGGTCATAGACCTGACGAAGCACCGGCGCCATCTTTTGGGAGACCCGGCCGGCCACGATCATCAGGTCCGCTTGACGCGGGGAGGCTCGAAAGACCTCCATACCAAAGCGGGCCAGGTCGAAGTCCCCTGCCCCCGCGGACATCATCTCGATCGCACAGCATGCGAGACCGAAAGTCGCCGGCCAGACACTGTTACGGCGCGCCCAGCGCACCAGGTTCTCAACATTACCGGTCAGGAAATTATGGCTCAGATCCTCAAGACCCACGAACTACCTCCTCGAGGATGGATCGGATGCGGGCGCCATTGTCGAAGGACATGGCGCAGCGGAACGGTGCTTGCGCAGAAGGGCGCCTAGGCGGCCTCGTCATTGCCGGAAACCCTCTTGATGGTCGAGGTGGCCGTGCGCAGCGGATATGTCTCCTGCAGCTCGTAGCGCTTGGCGGGGCCCCAGTCCAGTGCGCCGTTGGAGATCAGGTAGACGAAGGAGACGAAAACCACCGCGGCAAATACCACCATCTCGGACAGGCCAAAGGTGCCGAGCTGCTTGAAGACAACTGCGAAGGGGTAGAGGAAGATGATCTCGATGTCGAAGATAATGAAAATCATCGCAATCAAGTAGAAGCGCACCGGGAAGCGGGAGACCGGCTCACGCCGGGGGACGATACCGCATTCATACGGTGCGGATTTTGCCAGCGTCGGCCGCTTTGGAGCAAGGAGCCCCGAGGCGACGAACGAGCCCGTGGCAAACAGTGCCCCAAGGGCCAGCATTATTAAGATAGGCAAGTACGGCGCCATCGCTAAAACATCACCTCAGACTATTGCAGTGGCGTATCCGGAGCCTCTCGCGGCACGCGCAAACGGGACTCAACGAGACGCGCCGTACAAAGGCTTCCTCATATTGTTTAGCACCAACATTAACGTTGGTGCCAAACGGGGACCTAGCTGCGTAGGCGGTTTCACCGAGGCCTCGAGTCCATGCCAAGATAGCATTTGACCGTTAAGCGATTTTCGCGTCCAGCTCCGATTCACCCGTTGGGGGGATAAGGCCGCCCCGGGGGCGAGCGGTGCCGGCGCCTGTCAGGGGAAAAATGCTTCAGACGTGTGACGTACTCATTGTCGGCGCGGGGCCGGGGGGCGCATCGTGCGCGTTCTGGCTCGCCAAGCTGGGGGTCTCCTCGGTGGTGGTGGAGAAGAAGGTGTTCCCGCGTGAAAAGACCTGCGGAGACGGCCTCACCCCCAGAAGTGTCCACCAGCTTGAGCAGATGGGGATGTCGGGCTTTCTGCAGTCCAAGCACCGCTATCACGGCCTCCGAACCGTCGCCCTGGGACGTGAGATGGAGCTCAAGTGGCCGGAGCATCCGGAACTCCCCGACTACGGGTTCGTCGTAAGCCGCTATGACCTGGATGGCGCGGTGGCCGCCAACGCGGCTGAAGCCGGAGCCACCATCCTCCAGGGAGCCGAAGCGGTGGAGGTCGAGCGCGGGCCGGGGGGCGAGGCGGCGGCGGTTGCGGTCAGAAGCAAGGACGGTACCACGACCGAGTACGCCCCCAGGTACCTGGTGGTCGCCGACGGCTCCAACTCGCGCATCGGAAGGCAACTGGGTGCGGTCCGAGACCGCTCGCTACCCATGGGCCTTGCACTGCGCGGCTACTTCAACTCGCCGCTGGGGGACGACGACTTCATCGAATCCCACCTGGACATTCGCACCGTCGATGGTGAGGTCATGCCCGGTTACGGCTGGATCTTCCCAATGGGGGACGGAAGGGTGAACGTCGGCGTGGGCATTCTCTCGACCCTGGGCCGCTGGAAGGAGGTCAACACCACCAAGGTGATGGAGGCCTTCGTCGCGTCGGCTCCCGCCAGGTGGAAGCTCGACCCGTCGGACCCGATATACGTGGGCACCGGTGGAAAGCTTCCGATGGGCTTCGCCGTCGGGCCTCGGGTCGGACCCAATTTTCTCATGGTCGGTGACGCCGCCGGCGCAATCAACCCATTCAATGGCGAAGGTATCGCCTACGGTTACGAGACGGGCCGACTGGCCGCCGAAGTGATCGCCGATGCTCTAGCCCTCGACGATCCCCGGGTGCTTCGTCGATACGAACGGGACCTCGAGGAGCGCTATGGAACCTACTACCGCGCCGCGCGCGCATTCGTCGGACTGATAGGGCATCCCGCCATAATGCGAGCGGCTGTCGGGGCCGGCATCCGTTCGAAGCTCATCATGGATCCGGTGATGCGCGTCATGGCCAACCTGATGCAAGATGGCCACAACGGCCCGGCGGAGCTCCTTTATCGCTCCGGACTTGCCGTCATTGGCGCAAAGGATAGGCTCGATCCCCTGGTGAAAGCCAGCCGCGACGTCATCGGAGCGCGTCTGAGCCGGTGATAGCTGCGAGGCGGACCAAATGCCCGGTTTGCCCGGCCCTTGGCTCGGCCAGAAGGGGTCCGCGGGCAAGAGGAAACAGCCCGCTGATGCGCACCACCTGCGGTAACGGCGAACGCTATCATTGCTAACGGTCGCATACCTCGCTCTCAGGGAGCCGGCGGCAACCATGCAAGCCTGGCAAAGGCTTTATTGGAAGGTTTCGGATGCGTACCCCTGGCTGG
Source organism: Actinomycetes bacterium (assembly GCA_021850605.1). Taxonomy (GTDB): domain Bacteria; phylum Actinomycetota; class Acidimicrobiia; order Acidimicrobiales; family Acidimicrobiaceae; genus Acidithrix. Next base: position 9,896 of record JAJZLQ010000129.1, on the reverse strand, counting down.
AGATTGATTCGCGTGGTCTCGGCGGTTTCCGTAACCGGGCTTGCCGCAGCTTCATGCGGATCAGGGTCTCCGGGCCCCGCGAGCAACGTGACCGCCCGAACCACCACTGCTCACGCGGCCCAAGTGCGCTGGATGATTGCATCGGGAGCGCTGCACCTTCTTTCGGCGTCCGCTCGCCAGGTGATCGAGAGCAACGCCCAAAACCTCATCATCTATCAGCCGACACAGACGCCGGCGGCAATGGCCGCCATCCCGGTGGCAACCTTTCGCAGTTTTGCCGCGCTTTCGAGCACCCTTGCGGCCGGCACCCTCTCGCCCAGCTTCAAATATGTCCTGCTGGACCTCGAATCGTGGCAGTTCACCCCGCAAAACGAACAGGCGGACCCGGCTCAGTACTATGTGGAGGCAGCGCGGCTCCTGCGCCAGCACGGGTTGAAACTGATAGCCGCTCCAGGGACCAACGTCTACTCCCGCTCCAGCACTTTGCACGGGCGCAACTACCAGCGAATGCTCGCATCCGGAATATTCGAAGCGGTAGCCCCCCACGCAGCCATATTTTCGATTCAGTCCCAAAGCCTCGAATTCGAGCCTTCGGTGTTCGCGTCCTACGTATCGCAAGCCGCCTCGGCTCTTAGGAGCGCCAACCCCGCCATCACCGTCTTCGCCGGGATCAGCACCAATCCCCCGGCGGGCACAGCTACTGCAAGCCAGCTCGCCAACGTGATGAAGTCCGTCTCTTCGGTGGTCAACGGGTTCTGGCTCAACGTACCAAAGCCCGGCCCTTCCTGTCCCAACTGCAAGGAGCTCAACGTGGCGGCGGCGAACGGGTTGCTGGAAAGGTGACCTCGAAAAACACCACGTCACCCGCAGCGCACGCATGGTCCAAGATCGCGCCCTCGCCGAGGGCACGGGGGCAGGGGGCGGACTCGGTTTCCCTGCCGCTTGCCCAGGGAGAACGCTAACCCAACCGGGGCACCTCTAGGTGGATAATGTCGACGCCGCCCCCGTCCTGGGCTCCTGAATGCTCCGGGACCCATCCGACCGCATCCTCGATCGCCGGGATCGACATCACGCTCTCGATGGCGGCGAAGCGCTTCGCGACCCCGAATGGGATGAGAATCGGTAGCCAGAGCAATTGTGATCGATAGCCATGTCGGATTGCCAATGCCGCGACCACCAGCAGCGATGGGACGTTCGCCAGTATCAGTAAGAAGGCGAGCTTAGCCATCAGGGTCGCCCCGCCCGGGAAAAGCGCCAATACCCCTCCAATACCGACGAACATGACGGGATGCACCACGGCCCGAAAACGGGAGATCGAGAACTCGGCGGCCATTGCCGATGTGGTCGATACATTGTTGCCTTGCAAGGTGCAGTTCCGCGCCACGACCTGGGCTCCGCCCCTGAACCAACGGACGCGCTGCTTCCGAAACTCCTGCCAAGACTGCGGGACGTCCTCATAGATCCTGATATCGGTGTCGATGGTCACGCGATATCCCGTGCGTTCGAACTGGATGGTGAGGTCGGCGTCCTCACCGTTCATACCCTCGACGAATCCCCCGTTGGCGCGCGCGACTGAGGCGCGGAAGGCGGTAAACGTTCCGGGTACGCAGGAGATTGCGTTGATCCGAGAGATTGCAATGCGGCCGAAGGCAAAAGCGCGCAAACACTCGAAGAGGCGGCCGTAACTGTACCACGCAGTCAAGCCGGGGTGCGGAAGGTCTAGCGCGCCAACCATGCCTACCTCTGGGTTGGCAAACCACTCCGGAAGCGGCAGGAACACCCCGGAGTCGACGATTGTATCCGCGTCGATTCGGATCACTATCTCGGTTTCCGCCACGTCCAGCGCGGAGTTGAGGGCAGGGGCTTTGCCACGATGGGGGCATCTGACAATCGTGCCTCTCGCGTGCCGGTAACCCATGAATGTTCTTATGATGATATCCACCGTCGAATCGGACGAACCATCATCGGCGACCACCACGTTCACAATGCCGGTATACCGCCCGGCCGCCTGGTCAATGGCCCCGAGCGAGGCGCTGATAATCTGCTCCTCGTTGTACGCGGGCATGATCACGGTAATTGACGGCATGCGTGCAGGCTTCGGCCCTTTGACCGTCCTTTCGCCAATTGCCAGCAGGGCCAGGTAGGCAATAACCGGGATAGTGGGAAGCGCGAAAAGAATGCCCACGCCCGCGGTAACGCCTCCAGTGAAAATGTGGGCGCTGATCCAGATGAAGGCCGTCACCGACACTACGGTGGCGGCAAGGCCCGCGAAGCCGAGACGCAAGATGTCGAGCCAGCGAGTTCTCCCCCGGAAAGACGACGCAACAGCACGGGGCAGCGCGAGGGAGCCTTGAACCATGGCCATGAAGGCCAAAAAGCCAAGTAGCAGTGCCGCCATGGCATCCGCCCACCTGAAGAAACCCACGGTTACTGAGAAGCGAAAGGCGACGACGGCCAGAAGCGAGTTGGCAACCACCAGCGAGGCGAGAAAACCTGCCGCATAAGACAATGCGCGAATCCGTCGCGTCAAAGGCGCTCGCAGAAACAGCCCCATCGCAATCAGGCCAATGGCGATAAGGAGTGAATAGGCCATGTAAACCCCACCAAAGAAAGGCGGCAGATTTCCCAGACCCGGAATAGCCAGCCGTGCGAGAAGCGTCTCGCCCCGTTGGAGTAGTGCCATCAACCAGTGACCGCCCACGAAGAGGCCGGCTGTCATCAGGGCACCGCTACTCACGAAGCCGGCAACCCTGAGGCCCGAAACCGGACCGGGAGTCGGAAGCACCACATTGCGCTTCCCATCACCCCTGTCACCCGAGGCCGACTTGGCAAGGGGCAGCACGAGCACGGACAGGACGGAGCCCAGGAGCAGGACGAGTTCCGCAACTCCGACAAGCGAGAACTCAGGCTTCATTGTCCTCGGTTTCCTTGGCGCCCAAGGCAGGGGAACCGGTCACGAGAGCCTCAATGTCCCGACCATTCCCTGCATATAGCCACGGGTGGATTGGCCGTTTGCCTCAAAGATCACCGCGTATTCGGCGGTGCCATTGGCAATCTCCGGAAATGCGCCGATCTGCAACACCGTGGCTCGCAGCGGTGCAAGTCCTTGCACTTCGGGGATGAATTCGGCGCGGGTGCCCAGGTGCACTCTTCCTATGGCGCTCTGTGGAATCAGCGCCGTGATCCTCAACGGCGATGAGGTCCGAAGAACGATTACCGGAGCAAACGCCGACACCGCGGCCTGCGAGATCGCCTGGGTGGGAAGGAAGCTGTTGCCCACCTGGGCCTGAGACAGCCCTCCCTGCGGGGCCACCGATCCAACCCCATCCGCGGAGACCTGCTCTCCGACGCCACCGGCCACCTCGGCAACCACCCCGGCACTGGGCGCTGTGAGCACACCGGCCCCCGCGATCTGCAAGTCGCTTTTCAGCTGCGCCTGATCTTTGGCAAGCTGGCTCTGCGCGGCAGAAAGGTCGACGGCATAGGAGTAGGCGACCGAGGGGTTCTGCGCGGCAATCGCACCCGCATCCTGGGCGTCGGTCAGGGCCTTTGTTGCGCCCGCCACGGCGATGCTCTGCTGAGCTTGGATGGAGAGGACCAGTTGGCGGGCATTATTCAGGCTCTGCTCGGCCCCTTGCGCGGAGTCGTACAGCTGGACGCACTGCTCCAAGGAGAAGCTCGGCCCGGCAGCCGCCGGCCCACCCGGGCACTGTTGCCTGAAGATTCCTTCGACCGTGGAATACTGAGATTGGAGACTGGCTACCTGTGCGTTTGCGCTGGCAAGCTCGGGAGTAAAAGCATTTTCGGCTGTAGTCAGTGCAGACTCCGCCGCGTTTATCTCGCTCTGGTAACTGGCGGCGACCGAAGCTGCCGATCCGACTCCGGCGCCATTGGCCAGCGACTCAAGGACATGCAAACGCTGCTCGTCCGCCGCCACTGCAGACCGGTCACGTGCGACCAGCGCACTCGAGGTAACCGTAGATTCGGAAGCGAGGATCTGGCCCGCTCTCACATGCTGGCCGACCTTGACGTCGAGAGCCCCGAGGGCGCCGCTCTGCTGAAAATTGAGTGGAACAAGCCCGAACGAGGAGACCTGGGCGGGGTAGCTATTGGCCGAGGCGGCATTCACAAGGTGCCACGCCTCGGGCGCGATGGCGGCCACGGCGGCGGCCATCACCAGTGCTCCCGCCAAGTACCTCTTACGCGGCCGAGCTAAAAGGGGAGCAGGTACTTCCGGAGCAGGCAGGGGAGGATCCTGCGGCACCTCTGGTCTTGGCGCAAGACCCGTATCCGGCAAGGCTCCTATGCCGGAAATCTCTCCCCTTACGTCGACTTCGTTCGCATTCAATGGAGCTTCCTTTCGAGAGACCCCGACGATGCTGGGATGGTCACTACGTTCCCCGCCGAACGGGGGGCATAGCCGAAATTCCGGCCAGGGGTACTTGAGTAGCTTGGGAAATGGCGGGCTAAAGCGCCTGGCTCCTAAACGGTGTGCTCCACCAGTGGTTCGGCATGAATCCACACCCGAGCCAAACCGGCGAGTCCTTGTAGTTCAAGAGGTTGGCAATCGCCGCAGGTGCGAGCCGAGAGATTACCGAGGCAACGCCTCAGGATCGCTTTCGAACGGAGCGGCCCTCTAAATCGGCTGGTGGACAATCCTGCTCGCCGTCCCTGGGAGACGAAGAACCAAGACCGAAAAGACCTTAAAGGCGTGCCCATCCGGCACGCTCGGGAAAGTGGACATTGCGACCCCCACTGACAGACACTGCTTTTAATTCAGGTGCGACTAGCAAAATTTACACTACGCACAGTGGCATTGTTGCCAGAAGCTACACTTATTCTTCTTGCAGATGAGCCTGTTGCAGATGAGCCTGGCTCTTTTTTTCTCGTACCAGTGCCCACCGACTCCGTCTTGCCCCGGTCATCCCACGTCATAGGCACCTTATGTTCAGGGCCGGATTCAAAACCCGCCGGCCTGATGAAGTACCAGGTCGTCGGCCAACCCCGTGATGCGGCGACCTCACTCGTTGTGGGCTCATGGCGACAAGCGAGCACACTGAGTGAGCTAGCTCGCCCAATAGCGTAACAAGCCCTGCGCTCGTGTCGACAGTGCTGCCGGGCACGAGTACGCGAGCACGCGCCCCACCGATCCCTAAAGCAAATAGGCCGATTTGTCGACGCTTATGACGGAGCCGCCACGTTCCCGGAGGGAAGATGACCTTCTTGAGAGGCCGTGCATGGTGGTCCGTATTGGCACTCGGAGGCGCCTCGCTCTCCCTGGCCGCGCATCCAGGTTCGCTTCGACAACTACCCGTCAAAGTGTCGCTCCGCACGGTACACGGCTCCCCGGGAGTCACCAATGCCCGGCTGAGCGCGCACCGGCATTCGGCCCATATCACCACCGAGCGCCGGCCGAGTTCGGAGGCCCATCGAGGGGCTCCCCATGCAACGGTTCCCGCATCGGCGCATGCGCGGACTTTGGATCATGCTCCCACCACGTCGTCGCCGGTAACGGGAGCTTCAGGGGCTCAGGTTCCCTACACCAACCCACCTATGGCCAGGGTGGCGAAAACCCCGGAACCCGTAGGGTCATCTGCGCCATCCACCGAGGTCGGGCCTCTCTCCACCCACTGGATCATTGCCGCGTCGGCCCTTCAGGATCTGATCAGCGCAGGAGGTGGGGTCATTGCCGGGTCGACCTTCGACAACCCGACGACGGTCATTCTTGGGACTTCACCTGCTATCGACACCTGGGACTTCAACCGTGGCGCTTCGGCGAAGAGCCTGCCGCAGATGGAGGCAGTCACAACAGCAACACCGCGAGCGGAGACGGCCCTCTATGACCCGGAGGCCTGGCCGTTCACCCCGACATCAGAACAGCTTGACCCGGTTGGGGCCTCTCGAACCGCCGAGGGGATCGCCACGAGCGCACACATGTCCTTGATCGCCGCACCGGCGCTCGACCTGATGAAGGTGCTCTATCCCGGGATGGCGGCCACCACCGCCTACATCTCCAAGGACATACCCGGCCAACTCGCCCGGTACGTCTCCGCCCTCGAAATTCAGGCCCAATCCCTGGAAGCAAGCCCGTCCGCCTACGCCCACTTCGTGCAAACCGCAGTATCCGAAGCACGCGCTATCAATCCAAGCGTGCGTATCTACGCCGGCCTCTCGACCAACCCTGACGGGAAGACAGTCACCGCCCAAGAGCTCTACCAGGACGTCCAGGCAACGTCCGCGGAGGTGTATGGTTACTGGCTTAACGTACCATCAGGGGGCTCGTACTGCCCCTCGTGCGGAACTCCCCAGCCGGGGATAGCCATCGATCTTCTCAGCGAGCTAGGCAACTGACCCGAAGTGCCGACGGCCACGAACGTGAGGCGGCGTAGGGCGCTCCCTACAGGGCATCCGCCTAAGGAAGGGAAGACGCGAGCTCGGCGGCAGCTCCGCTGGCGATGTCTATGGTCCATTCGATGTCGTCCCAGCTATGGGCAAGCGACGGGAAGATGACCTCGTAGGCACCCGGGGCAAAAGCCACACCCCTGCGAAGCATGGCATGGAAGAACTTCGAATACCGTCCGGCCGACGCCGCCGCCTGAGACTCCGCGTAGTTCCGAACCGGCGTTTTGACGAAATAGAGACCTACCAATGGGCCAAAGGTGGGCGCCGAAGCTTCGATGCCAACTGCCTCGAGCACCTTGATCAAGCCGTCCGCAAGAGCCTTCGCCCGACCCTCGAGCATCATGTAGCCCGAATCGTCGAGAGCTGACAAGACAGCGATTCCTGCCGCAGTCGCCACCGGATTACCCGAGAGCGTGCCCGCCTGGTAGACGGGGCCGAGGGGGGCAAGCCTCTCCATGACGTCTTTGCGTCCGCCGAAGGCGCCGATCGGCATGCCGCCACCGATGACCTTCCCAAACGTCCACAGGTCGGGGCGCACCCCAAGCCTGGCCGAAGCGCCACCCTTGGCCACGCGGAACCCGGTGATCACCTCGTCGAAGATGAGCAGCGCGCCCACCCGGTCGCACTCTTTGCGCAACCCTTCGAGGAAGCCCGCCTCGGGAAGAACCAGATTCATGTTGGCCGCGATCGGCTCGACGATCACCGCTGCGATGCTCTCGTCAAGCTCGGGCACGAGGTTGTAGGGCAGCACGACGGTGTCGGCGACCGCGCTGGCGGGCACCCCGGCCGAATCAGGGAGGGCGAGCGAGGCGACTCCGCTTCCACTTCCCGCCAGGAGCCCGTCCGAATGACCGTGGTAGCAGCCATCGAACTTGACGATGCGGCTGCGGCCGGTGAAGCCACGCGCCACCCGCAGAGCGGACATCGTGGCCTCGGTGCCGCTCGAGCACAGGCGGACCATCTCGCAGCCCGCGACACGTTCGGTGATCAGCTCGGCAAGCCTCACCTCTCCGGGAGTCGGCGCTCCGAATGTTGCGCCCAGACCGGCCGCCTTCACGATGGCCTCCACCACCCGGGGATCAGCGTGACCCAGGATCGAGGCGCCGTAGGACTGCACGTAGTCCAGGTAACGCCTCCCCTCGACGTCGTAGACCCAGGCACCCTGGCCGCGCTCGACGAAGTACGGCGTCCCGCCGCCAACCGACTTGAAGGCTCGCACCGGCGAGTTCACCCCGCCGGGTATGAGCTCGCAGGCTCGATCGAAATACTCCTGATTGGTCGAGTAGTGCACTTGGGCGCCTCCGGTGGGGAATGTGCGGCGATTGGCCTGGAAGCCGATTCTAGGAGGAGGCGGGCCCGGGCGCTGGCTCGCCCGTCCACCCGCCACCTCGTGTGCCAGTATGGGGAAAGTGAAAGTTGCTTCGGTATGGGTGGCGCTTGTATTTGCCGCAACGCTGCTTGCGGCGAGTAGGCAGGCGCCACCGCCGGTGGGTGGCGCCGGAAGCCTTCCTTCCAAGGCGCCACCGGCGGCCATCACGGCCAATGGCGCATGCATACTTGTAAGGAGCAAGGGAGCGCCCACGTCCAATGGTTCCAGCAGGACTCTCGAAGTACGAACAAATCCCCGCTTCGCGCGCGTCATATGGGTGCCGGGGCTAAACGCCAGACCATGCCGAGCTGTGCTTTCCAGGCTCGGCCGGGGGGAAGCCGATGCCCTCGCCACCGTTATCGACGCCGCACCTTTATTCCCTACCGGGACGATCGCCTGCCCTAACGACGACGGAGGGGCCGCAGACGTCTACTTCTCCTACCGAACAGCTCCCTCGGTGGCCAGGGTGTGGATCTCCCTGGCCGGATGCCGTCCGATCGCCGCAATGGACCGTTGGCCCCGAAAGCTTGATAGCTCCGTCATGGATTTGTTGCGTTCCGGTGCTCCACGGGCCTGGCGGCACTACCTCGGCGACTGATTCACCCGGTAATCGCCTCCGCGCGCAGCCTGCCTAGCCGAGGACCGCGGCGAGGTCGTGAGTGAAATATGTCAGGATGAGGTCGGCTCCCGCTCGCTTGATAGCGGTCAGCTGTTCCAGCGCGACGGCCTGGCCGTCTATCCAACCCTGCGCCTCGGCCGCTCGCACCATGGCGTATTCGCCCGAGACCTGGTATGCGGCGATGGGAATCGAAACCATCGGTCGCACGGCGGCGATGATGTCAAGGTAGCTCGAGGCAGGCTTCACCATGACCACGTCGGCACCTTCGGCAATGTCGAGCTCCACCTCCGTGAGAGCCTCGCGCGCGTTGCGGAAGTCCTGCTGGTACCCCTTGCGGTCACCGCCGTTGGCGATGGTTACGTCGACCGCCTCCCGGAACGGTCCGTAGAAGGCCGAAGCGTACTTGGCCGAATAGGCCAGGATTCCCACCCCACTGAAGCCCTCGGCATCCAGTGCCGAACGGATGACGCCCACTTGACCGTCCATCATCCCCGAGGGGGCGACCAGGTCGACTCCCGCGCGAGCCTGGGCCAGGGCCATCTGCGCGTACAGCTCCAGGGTCCCATCGTTGTCCACGCAACCGCGGTCGTCGAGAATCCCGCAGTGGCCATGATCGGTGAACTCATCAAGGCAGAGATCGGCCATTACGACCGCGCCATCGCCCAGGCGATCCTTCAGTGCTGAGATTGCGCGCTGAGTAATGCCGGAGGCGGCATACCCCTGGCTCCCTACGGGATCCTTCTCCTCGGGTACCCCGAAGACCATGAAGCCCTTGACGCCGAGCCCGGCGAGACGCTCCGCCTCCTTGACAAAGGAGTCGATGGTGTGCTGGTAGATCCCAGGGAGGCTGGTGATGGGCAGTGGCTCGGTGGCACCCTCTTTGACAAAGAAAGGCGCGATCAGGTCATCGACCCCGAGACGGGTCTCGGCCACCAGGTCCCGCAGCGCCTGCGAATTGCGCAGACGACGAGGGCGGCGCTGGATATCGAACATGACATCCAATTTAGGCCGTGCCGCCGCCTTCGGGGGCGGTACTACTCCCTTACACGGTCTATGCCACGGACAGCGGATTCCAGTGCTCGCACGAGACGATCAAGGTCGTGCGTTTCGGCAGTTGTCGCGACCACCACTCCGGGCCGATTGAGACGGCAATGGGAGGCACCGCGCTGAGGACGTAGACGTCCGGGAATCCGGTCACCGTGGAGGACGACGTGAAGCAGATCGCATCGGCTGACTCCACTTGAGCACCGGCTGGCTCGTCGGGCTGGAACGGTAGGGTTGCGGACCGTTGGCGCTCCATGTTTTTCAAGCCGCTAAATGCTCGTTGAGCCAGGCCCGGTAGATGGCAATGAATTCCTCGTCGTGATCGAGCCCTCTCTCAATCCGCGAGATCTTGGCGGGTCAGACGCCGAGGTCGTCCGAGACGGTCGGCAGGGAGACCTGCGCTGCTGTTCGGGTTGGGAAAGCCGGGCCCCGAGATCCTCGTAGGTGGGGTTCGGCAGCATG